>JACRDA010000163.1 GCA_016212965.1 Myxococcales bacterium | reverse complement strand
GCCCGGGCGCGGTGCGGCGGGGCGCTCGGGCCGCGAGGAGATCCTCTCGGCGGCAGCGCACGCCATCGCCCGGCACGGCTACCACGGCATGAGCATGCGCGAGCTCGCGCGCGCGACCGGCAAGGCGCTCGCGAGCTCCTACAGCCACTTCCGGTCGAAGGACGAGATCCTCTTCGCGCTGCAGTCGAGCGCCTTCGAGGAGCTCGACCAGAGCGCAGAGCGCGCGCTCGCGGCCGTGGCGGGTGCGCCGGCGGACGCGGCGACGCGCCTCTACGCCTTCATCGAGAACCACATCGCCTTCTGCGCGCGCGAGCCCGACGTGATGCACGTGCTCGTGCAAGAGGCGGCGGCGCTGCCGCGCCCGCAGCGCGCCCAGGTGCGCGCGCTGAAGGAGCGCTACTTCGCGCGCGCCCGCGAGCTCGTCGGCGCGGTGGCCCGACTCGACGACGACGAGCTCGAGCGGGCGACGTACAGCCTGTTCGGCATGCTCAACTGGACCTTCGGCTGGTACGAGCCGCGCAAACACGGCCCCGCGGCCGTGCTGGCGCGCACCATCCACCGCCTGACGCTCGGCGGCCTGCCGGGCCTCAGCCCCACGCGCCGGGACCGCAGCGGCGGCAGCGCGAAGCACGGAGGTAGTGCATGAGTTACCGAGGAGCGACGTTCGCGGCCCTGCTCGACCGGGCGCGGGCGCTCACCGAGGACAACGCGCTCGCGAGCGTCCACGCCTGGAAGCGCGACAACCCGGGCTGCCTCGCCGTGGGCTACATGCCGGTCTACGCGCCCCGACCGCTGTTCGAGGCGCTCGGCTGCCTGCCGGTCGCGATCTTCGGCGGCGGCGACGCGCTCGACATCATCCGCGGCGACTCGTACTTCCAGTCGTACATCTGTCACATCCCGCGCAGCACCGTGGAGCTCGGCCTCGGGGGCCAGCTCGACGTGCTCGACGGCATGGTGTTCCCGTCGATCTGCGACGTGATCCGCAACCTCGGCGGCATGTGGAAGATGCTCTTCCCACAGAAGTACTCCTCGTACCTCGACTTGCCGCAGAACTTCGACCCCGCGGTGGGCGGCAAGTTCTACGCGCACGAGCTCGGCCGCATCGCGCGCGAGCTCGCGGCGCGGGGCGCGAGACCGCTCGAGCCCGAGGCCCTGCGCGCCGCCATCGTGCGCGAGAACGAGCGCCGCGCCGTGCTCGACGAGGTCGACAAGCTGCGCCGCGCCGAGCCGTGGCGCCTGCGCGCCAGCGAGGCCTACCTCGTCGTGCGGGCGGGCGCGGCCATGCCGGCGAGCGAGCACACCGATTTTCTGCGCGCCGTGCTCGCGGCAGCGCGCTCGCGCGAGACGCGCATCGTCGACAACGTGCGTGTCGTGCTCACGGGCTCCTTCTGCGAACAGCCGCCCCTCGACCTCATCGTGGCGCTCGAGAAGGCGGGCTGCGACATCGTCGAGGACGACTTCCAGCTCGGCCTGCGCATGATCGACGGTCCGATCGACGGCGCGGACGGCGACCCGCTGCTCGCCCTGGCCAACGCCTTTCTGGTGCGGGGGCGCGACACCGCCTCGCGCTACATCGACAAGGGCGAGAAGGGCGCGGCGCTGGTGGCGCGCGTGCGGGCCTGCGAGGCCGACGGCGTGCTCTTCGGCGCGGCCTCGTTCTGCGACCCGGCGCTGCTCGACGAGCCTATGCTCGAGGCCGCGCTCGACGCCGCCAAGATCCCGCACACGAGCTTCAAGTTCGCAGAAAACGCTGGGCAGTTTCAGGTCATTCGCGAGCAGGCAGGCGCGTTCAGCGACGCCGTCAAGCTCTGGGGAGCATCACCATGAGCACCACGAACGAGCCGCGCGCCGAGGCGCGGAAGGCGGCCGCTGCGCCCGCCGCGACGGACACCGTCAAGGACCGGAGTCAGCTGCGCCAGAAGCAGATGATCGCCGACCACTTCGACAAGCTCGCGCGCGCCAGCGAAGACGGCAAGAAGGTCGTCTACACCTTCGTGCCGGGCAACCTCACCGAGCTCATCGGCGCCTTCGACATGCTGCCGGTGCTGCCCGAGATCAACGCCCTGCAGAGCGGCATGCGCAAGAAGAGCGCCGGCTACATCGCCGAGGCCGAGAAGCACGGGCACTCCGAGGACGTCTGCACCTACGTGAAGTGCGACATCGGCATGCTGAAGAGCGGCAACATCGGGCCGACCGGCCAGAAGCTGCCGTCGCCCGATCTCCTGCTCCTGTCGTACACGGGCTGCTTCACCTTCATGAAGTGGTTCGAGCTCCTGAAGAAGGAATACGACTGCCCGGTCGTGATGCTGCACGTGCCCTACCAGCCGGACGGGCAGATCACGAAAGAGATGCGCGACTACGTGGTGGCACAGCTGAAGAGCGAGGTCGTGCCGGCCATGGAGAAGGTCTCCGGCAAGAAGCTCGACCTCGACGCGCTGACGGCGCGCCTCGCGCTGTCGCGCCGCGCCGAGGACGATCTCTGCGCGGTGTGGGAGTCGGCGCGGCACCGCCCCTCGCCCATCGACGGCTACTTCGGCGGCGTCTACTACGTGGGCCCGATCTTCTCGTCCTTCCGGGGCGGCGAGGACGCCGTGCTCTACTACCAGGAGCTGCGCGAAGAGGTCGAGGCGCGCGTCGCCAACAAGGAGGGCCCGATGACGCCCGACGGCCCGGTGAAGGAGCGCTTCCGCCTGGTGGTGGAGGGGCCGCCCAACTGGACGAGCTTCTACGACTTCTGGCGCATGTTCGCGCGCGAGGGCGCCGTGGTCGTGTCGAGCACCTACACGCGCGTGGGCGGGCTCTACGACCTCGGCTTCCGCCACGACCCGAGCAATCCCTACGAGAGCCTCGCGGACTACTGCCTCGGCTGTTACACGAACCTCGGGTTGCCGACGCGCGTCGATCTCATCGAGCGCTACATCAAGCGCTACGAGGCCGACGGCTTTCTCATCAACAGCGTCAAGAGCTGCAACTCCTTCAGCGTGGGGCAGCTCCTCATGCTGCGACAGCTCGAGGAGCGCACCGGCGTGCCGGGCGGTTTCATCGAGAGCGACCTCGTCGACCCGCGGTACTTCGGCAAGGCCAACATCGAGAACCGCGTCCAGAGCTACCTGCAGATGCTCGAGGCGAAGAAGCAGCGCGGAGCAAGCGCATGAAGTGCGTCGTCGGCATCGACCTCGGGTCGACCACCACCAAGGCCGTGCTGCTCGACGAGTCGGGCAGCATCATCGGCCGGGGCATCACGAACAGCCGCTCGAACTACGAGACGGCCTGCGCCGTGGCCCGCCTCGAGACGCTCTCCTCGGCGCGCTTCTACATGCTCGAGCGCGCGCTCGAGGCGCGCGCCAAGGTGGCCCCCGAGGGGCGCAGCCTCGTCGGCTCGATGCGCGACGCCTACCGGCTCGAGCTCTTCCTCGGGGAGCTCGGCGATCTGCGCGCCACCATCCTGCGCAACCTCGCCAAGAGCCTGTTCGTGGGCCCGGCCGAGCCCGACTTCGCGTCGACGAAGAAGAAGACCGTCGACCGCGCCACCCTCGAGCGCGCCGCGAGCCGCATCCTCGACGCGGTCGAGCACGGCGCCCCGGCCACCTTCCTCGGCGGCGCGCCGCGCAAGAGCGAGTTCTTCCGCGACCTCGCGGGCGCGGCCTACGTGGCCGAGGCCGAGGCGCTCGCCAAGGAGGAGAACCTGCCCTTCGAGCCGCTCGCGGCGCTCTACGACCGGGCCATCCTCGAGGTCGAGGGACGGCTGCAGCCGCGCGACACGGGCGGCCTGCTCGAGCGCGCGCTCGTGCGCGTGCGCCCGGGCACGGGCGCGGGACCCGACCCGGTCCACGCCGTGCTGGCCGAGGCGGTCGCCGAGGCCGCGACGGGCGAGCTCGAGGAGATCGCCGTCGTCGGCACGGGCTACGGGCGCCAGACCCTGCCCTTCCCCAAGGAGTCGGTGCGCAGCGAGATCCTGTGCCACGGCCGCGGCGCCCACCGCGTGTTCGACGGCACCCGTACCGTGCTCGACATCGGCGGCCAGGACACCAAGGCGATCCAGGTCGACGGTCACGGGGTCGTCACCTCGTTCCAGATGAACGACCGCTGCGCGGCCGGCTGCGGGCGCTACCTCGGCTACATCGCCGACGAGCTCAACCTCGGACTGCACGAGCTCGGCCCGCTCGCGTTGAAGGCGACCAAGAGCGTGCGCGTGTGCTCGACCTGCACCGTGTTCGCCGGGGCGGAGCTGCGCGAGCGGCTGGCGCTCGGGCAGAAGCGCGAGGACATCCTCGCCGGCCTGCACCGCGCGATCATGCTGCGCGCCATGAGCCTCCTGGCCCGTTCGGGCGGCATCAGGGACGAGTTCACCTTCACCGGCGGCGTGTGCAACAACCCGATGGCGACCAAGGTGCTGCGCGAGCTCGTGAACGAGAACTACTCGCCCGACATCACGCTCAACATCCACCCGGACAGCATCTACATGGGCGCGCTCGGCGCGGCGCTCTACGCCCTCGACGACGCGCGCGCCGACCGACCGCCGCCGCTGCCGCCCTTCGTGAAGAAGAGCACCCACGTGGCCCAGGCCTGAGCGAGACAGCCATGCAAGAGCACCTGACCGCCGGGATCGACGCCGGCACGAGCAGCATCAAGGTCGCCATCGTGAAGAGCCGCGCGGGGCGCGACGGCGAGATCCTGGCAACCTGCGTGCAGCGCATCCGGCGCCGCAACCTGTTCGAGGTCGCGAAGGCCGCCTACGACGAGGCGTGCCAGCACGCGGGCGTCGGCGACGTGCGCGAGTTCCAGTACGTGGCGAGCACCGGCGACGCCGACGCCGTCGACTTCGCCACGGGTCATTTCTACGGCATGACCACGCACGCGCGCGGCGCGCTCTTCCTCGTGCCCGAGGCGCGCGCCGTGCTCGACATGGGCGCCCTGCACGCGCGCGCCATCAAGATGGACGAGCGCGGCAAGGTGCTCGGCCACCGCATGACGAGCCAGTGCGCGAGCGGCAGCGGTCAGTTCCTCGAGAACATCGCGCGCTACCTCGGCGTGCCGCTCGAGGACGTCGGGCGCATGTCGCTCGAGAGCGGCCACGCCGAGGAGGTGTCGAGCATCTGCGCGGTGCTCGCCGAGACGGACGTCATCAACATGGTGAGCCGCGGACTTTCGGCCGGCGACGTCCTGAAGGGCATCCACCTGTCCATCGCCGGGCGCCTCGTGAAGCTCCTGCGCTCGGCCACCGCCGAGGGCACCGTGGCGCTCACCGGCGGACTCGCCAACGACCTCGGCATGGTCGCAGCCATCCGCGACCTCGCGGGCAAGGAGCCGCGGGGCAAGAAGGTCGTGGGGCCCGCGCCCGAGGTGAAGGCGCACCCGCACTCGATCCTCGCGGGCGCCGTGGGCGCGGCCCTGCTCGGCGCCTACCGCTTCGAGCAGCTGCGCGAGAAGGGGCGCATCGTCGGCACCACGGCCGCGACGGCACCGAGCTGACGCGCGCCGCAAGCGCGCGCGGCGCCGGCGCGGCGGCGCGATGCCGCGCTCGGCGCTTGACCGGATTGCGGCGCGGCGCTCCGGGTAGCACCATCAGGAGCGAAGGAGGCGGGGGCCATTCTCGTCGAGGCGCTCATCATCCTGCTGTTGACCGTCGTCAACGGCGTCTTCTCCGGCGCGGAGGTCGCGTTGCTCACGGTGCGCGACACGCGCCTCGCGGAGCTCGTCGGCCGTGGGTCGCGCCGTGCGCGCTCGGCGACGGCGCTGCGCGCCCATCCCGAGCGCTTCCTGGCGACGGTGCAGGTGGGCATCACCGTCATCGGCACCGCGGCGGGGACCTACGGCGGCGCCACCTTCGCGGCCGATCTGGCGGGGCGCTTCGCCGCCGTGCCGGCGCTCGCGCCCTACGCGCGCGAGCTCGCCTTCGTGATCGCCGTCGCCGTCGTGTCGTTCTTCTCGGTGGTCGTGGGCGAGCTCGTGCCCAAATCGCTCGGCCTGCGGCACGCGGAGCGCTACGCCCTCACGGTCGCGGACCCGATGCGGGCGCTCGCGTGGTTGATGCGGCCGCTCGTGTGGCTGCTCACCGGCGCCTCCAACCTGATCTTGCGCCTGTTCGGCGAGCGCACCGCCTTCGTCGAGCAGCAGCGCTCGGCCGAGGAGCTCGACCAGCTCGTGGGCGAGGCGGCCAGGAGCGGCGTCGTGCACCCGCACGCGGGCCGCATCATGGCGCGCACCTTCGACTTCGCGAAGCTCACGGTCGCCGACGTCATGGTCCCCCGCCACGAGGTCGTGATGCTGCCGCGCAGCGCAACGGCCGAGGAAGTGCAGCGCGCCGTCCTCGACCACGCCTACACGCGCATGCCCGTGTACGAGGGCAGCATCGACAACGTCGTCGGCTACATCACGGTCAAAGACATCCTCTACCTCGTGTGGGACCAGCGGCTGTTCGTGCTCGAGGACCTCTTGCGGCCGCCGTTCTTCGTGCCGGCGTCGAAGCTCGCCATCGAGCTGCTCGAGGAGATGAAGGAGCGACGCGCGCCCTTCGCCATCGTCGTCGACGAGACCGGCGGCGTCGCGGGCATCGTGACGCTCGAAGACCTGCTCGAGGAGTTCGTCGGTGAGCTCTTCAGCGAGCACTCGCGCGACGAGCCCGAGCTGGTGCGCCGCGAGGCGGACGGCGCGCTGCTCGCGCTCGGCACGACGCCCGTACGCCACCTGAATCGCGAGCACGGCCTGTCGCTGCCCGAGGACGAAGGCTGGCACACCGTCGCGGGGCTGTGCGTGACGCTCGCCGGCCACATTCCGAAGCCCGGCGAGGTGGTCGACATCCCGGGGGTCGCGACGCTCGAGGTGGTGGAAGCCTCCACGCGGCGCGTGCGCTCGCTGCGGATCCGGACGCCGGCGCCGGCAGCGGAGTCGGAGCGGGCCGCCCGAGCCCGAGACGCGAGGCCCGAAGCCTGAGGCTCAGTGGGCCCGGGCCGCGAGCACGAAGGCGAGCGTCTCGTCGCGCTCTATCGGCGTGAGATGCGCGTTGTCGCCCATCTTGGCCATGATCCCTTGCCACTCCGCCGCGGGCACGGCGTCGACGTCGGGGTAGCCGTGGCAGGCGTTGCAGTGGGCGAGGAAGAGCTGCCGGCCGCGCTCGAGCGACTCGGCACTCGCGCCCGGCGCGTGGGCCTGGGCGGCTGCCACGCCCTTCGGGCCGACGGAGGCGGGGGGCGGGGCCGACTTCGGGTAGCAGCCCGCGAACAGCGCGGCGCCGACGAGGACGACAACGACGGTCGGGATGAAGCGCATGGGATCTTCCTTCGGCTGGCGAGGCGTCCCTAGCATGGGGGCACGCGGTCGCCCCCGCCACCCCTGCGCGCACGAGTTGAGCGTTGCGGGAGCGCGTGCTCCAATCCCGCGATGGATGTGGGAGGGTGGCTCCGGGACCTCGGCCTCGAGCCGTACGCGCCGGCCTTCGCCGCGAACCACATCGACGGGGAGACCCTCGCGACCCTCGGAGATGCCGACCTCCGGGAGCTCGGCGTCGCGTCGCTCGGCCACCGCAAGCGCCTGCTCGCCGCCATCGAGGCGCTCCGCGCGGCCCCGACGGCGGCCCCCGCCTCGAGCGCCGAGCGCCGGCAGGTCACGATCCTGTTCGCCGATCTCTGCGGGTTCACGGCTCTCTCGCGCACCCTCGACGCCGAGGAGCTGCGCGCCGTCGTCGCCTCGTACACCTCGGCCGTCGACGCGATCGTGGCGCGCTTCGGCGGCACGGTCGACAAGCACATCGGCGACGCCGTCATGGCGCTCTTCGGCGCGCCCGTGGCGCACGGCGACGACCCGCTCCGGGCCGCGCGCGCGGCGCTCGCGATCCACGCCCGCATGCACGAGGTCGGCCGCGAGCTCGGACGCGAGCTCAGGGCGCACATCGGCATCGCGACGGGCGAGGTCGTCGCGGGCGGCCTCCGGCGCGGCAGCGCCAGCGACTACACGGTCCTCGGCGACGCGGTGAACCTGGCCTCGCGCCTCGACGGCCTCGCCGGCGCCGGCGAGACGCTGCTCTCGGAGGCCTGCTATCGCGCGGTGGAGCGGCACACCGACTGCGAGCCGGCCGGCGTCCACGAGGTCCAGGGGCTCGCCGAGCCCCAGCGCGTCTACCGGCTGCGCGGGCTCGTCGCGCCCACGGCCGCGCGCACGGCCTTCGTCGGCAGGAGCGCCGAGCTCGCGCGCCTCACGACTCTTCTTCGGTCGCCGCAGGGAGTGATCGCCGTCCTGCGCGGCGAGCCCGGCATCGGCAAGACGCGCCTGCTCGAGGAGGCCGCGCGCGTGGCAGCGGAGACCGGACGGGTCGTGCACCGCGGCCGGGTGCTCGACTTCGGGGTGGGACGCGGGGAGGGCTCCGTCGCGACGGTGCTGCGCGGTGTGCTCGGGCTCGGCCCGGACACCCCGGAGTCAGCCGTCGGCGACGCCCTCGCGCGCGCGGTCGAGGACGGGCTCGTCGCCCCCGAGGACCGCGTGTTCCTCGAGGACCTCCTCGAGCTGCCGCTCGCGACCGGTGCGCGGGGACTGCTCGACGCGACGGACCCGGCGCTGCGCCTGCTGCGCAAGCGAGGGTGCGCCACGGCGCTGCTCGCCGCAGCCTGCCGCCGGCAGCCGCGGCTCGTCGCCGTCGAGGACGCGCACTGGGCCGACGCCGAGACCCTCGCCACCTTGCGCGCCATGGCGCGAGCGGTCGTGGAGGCCGGGAGCGCCTTCTTCGTCACGACGCGCCCCGGCCCGACGGTCTTCGCCGACGCGCCGGCCGACGGGGCGGCGCCCGCGCTGGTGCTCGACCTCGCCCCCCTCGAGGCGGACGCCGCGAGCGAGCTCGCGCGGGCGCTCGCGCCGCGCGGCGAGGTGCCGGCCGGGTGTCTCGAGCGCGCGGCCGGCAACCCGCTGTTCCTCGAGGAGCTGCTGCGCGCGAGCCCGACCACGCAGCCCGACACCGGCCTGCCGCCGACCATCCACAGCCTCGTCCTCGCCCGCGTCGACCGGCTGGCGCCGCGCGACAAGGCGGCGGCGCAGGCCGCGAGCGTCGTCGGCCAGCGCTTCGACCTCTTGCTCTTGCGGCACCTGGTCGGCGACGACGGCTACGAGCCCGGCGAGCTGCTCGAGCAGGGCGTCGCCACGCGGACCGAGGGTGTCGGGCTCTTCGCCTTCGCACACGCGCTCATCCAGGAGGGCGTCTACGCCTCGGTGCTGCGGGCCGAGCGCGCGGAGCTGCACCGCCGAGTCGCGGCTTTCCACGCGGACCGCGACCCGGCGCTCGCGGCCCAGCACCTCGATCGGGCCGACCACCCGTCGGCGCCGCGCGCCTACCTGCGCGCGGCCGAGGTCGCGCGGGCCGCCTACCGCGGCGCGCGCGCCCGCGCCCTGTGCGAGCGCGGCGCGGCGCCCGCGACCGAGCGCGGCGACCGGCTCGAGCTGGCGCTCTTCGCCGGACAGCTCGCGCTCGACGAGGGCTCGGTGGAGCCGGCGCTCGAGCAGAGCGAGCGCGCGCGCGCGCTCGCGGCGAG
>JACRDA010000154.1 GCA_016212965.1 Myxococcales bacterium | reverse complement strand
GGATCGGCGAACGACGTGCGCCAGTTGCGTCGGCAGGACGCGCGTCAACGGTTCGGCCGACCAAGTCCACGTAGACGTCGCCGTCAACGTCCACGACCACGTCAACGTCAAGGTCAAGGTCAACGTCAACGCCAACTCGGCTCGCAGCAGCAGTTTGGCTGGCGCCGGGGATCGACACGCGGGCGATGGCCGCCTTACGTTGCGGTCCGATGGCGAGACATCGGTCACGACCTCTGTGCCGAGGTACTAGGAGCGCGGCGGCGTGCCGCTACTCTGCGGCCGCGGGGGCCGCAGCGTCGCCCGGCGCGCCCACCCCGAGCTCGGCGCGCGAGCGCTCTGCCCAGCTACGCCACTGGCCGCGCTCGAGGCGCACCCAGAAGATCACCGCGCCGACCACGATCTCGACCAGCAGGCCGAGCCAGCCGCCGAGCGCGCCGAGCCCGAGGTGCTCGCCGAGCAGCCAGGTGAGCGGCGGCAGGCACAGCCACGAGGTCGCGACGCCGAGGACCGCGGGGAAGCGCACGTCGCCCGTGCCGCGCAGAGCGGAGCGCGCGACGACGTTCGCGCCGTCGAAGATCTGGAACGCCGCCGCGACCCACAAGAGGTGCACGGCCGTCGCCCGCACCGCCGCGTCGCTCGTGAACGCCGCCGCGATGGGCCCGGCGCAGGCGACGAGCACGAGCGAGCACAAGCCGGTGTAGGCGGCGCCGATCGCGCCCGCCTTGCGGGCGAGCGGGCGCACGAGCGCGTCCTCGCCGGCGCCGACCGCCTGGCCGATGAGCACCGAGGCCGCCTCGCCGACGGCGAAGGCGGGCAGGAACGACAGGTGCGTCACCTGGAGCGCGATCTGGTGCGCCGCGACCTCGACCTCGCCGCAGCGCGCGAGCAGGACGACGAGCACCGTGAACGAGCCGACCTCGAGCAGGAACTGCAGGCCGAGGGGCACGCCGAGGCGCAGGGCGGCGCTCACGTGGCGCAAGCGCGCCCTGCGCCACGCGATGCCGGGCTCGCGCGAGGCGGCGAAGAGCATGCCCATCTCGACGAGGTGGCCGAGCGCCGTCGCCATGCCCGCGCCGCGCACCCCGAGCCCGAGCGCGAGGATGAAGAGCGCGTCGAGCGCGATGTTCGTGAGGTTCGCCGCGAGCGCCGACACGAGCGGCGCGCGCGAGTCGCCGAGGCCGTAGCGCGCCTCGCGCAGCGCCACCGCGACGAGCGCGAAGGGCGCGCCGAGATTGCGCATGGCCACGTACTCGGCCGCCGCCGCGCCCGCCTCGGGGGTCGCCGAGGCCGCGGGCAGGATCTCGACCACGACGCGGCCGAGCGCGAGGGACAAGAGGCCGAGCCCGAGCGCGAACGCCACGCTCGCCGCGACGTGCGCCGGCACGTCGGCCGCCCGCCCGGCGCCGGTCGCCTGGCTCACGAGCACCTTGACCGAGCGCAGAGCGCCGAAGCCGAACGCGATGAGGGCGAAGGAGGCGACGCCTCCGAGACCCACGCCGGCGAGCGCCGACGGACCGAGCCGCCCGACGAACAGCGTGCTCACCAGCGTCATGACGCTGTACGACAGCATCGAGACCGCGATGGGCCACGCGAGCCGCAGGAGCTCGGGGACGGGTCGGTGCTGCCACGCGAGGGCGTGGCGCTCGGTTCGGGGTTTCATGACGGAGCTCGCAGAAGTGGTCAGCGACAAAAGAAAAAACCGCGGGGACGTCCGTGACGTGCCCGCGGCGGCGAGGAGGGCGAGGGAGGTGCGCTCAGCGCATGCTGCGTGCCTCGTGCCGCGCGCGGGTCAGGCTCGTACCGACGCCGACGAACGGCGCCTGGCAGAGCTCGGTGTTGCGCGGGGACCTCATGCCGTGTTCCTCGAGAAGTTTAGAGGGTTTCCCACGCCGTAGCGGGGTCGTCAAGGCGACGAGCGCGCACGTGCGCGGGGAACCGAGCCTGAGACGCGCGACCTCGGCCGGACGGCTCACGGGCGCGCCCGCGTTTTCGAGTGCGAGCAGGCGGGCGCGGCTGTACTACCATGTGCGCGCGTGCGCTTCGCAGTGGCGCGCGCTCCCCGAACGATGCGCGATCCCCTCGGCCTCTGCGGCGTCGTGCTCGAAGGCCGCTACCGCGTCGACGAGGTCGTCGGCGAGGGAGGCTTCGGGGTCGTGTACCGCGGCGTGCACCTCGGACTCGGGGGCGCGGTCGCCATCAAGGCGCTCAAGCTCGATCCCCAGGCGCCGGCAGCGGAGCGCGAGCGCGTGCTCGAGGCCTTCGACGCCGAGGGCAAGCTCCTGTTCTCGCTCGCGCAGCGGCACCCGGCCTTCGCGCGCGTGCTCGACCGCGGACTCGTCACGCGCCGCGCCGTGGCCGCCGGGACCCTGCCCACCGGCGACTACATGGCGGCGCTCTCGAGCGGGCGCGAGGAACCGCTCTTCCCGTACCTCGTGCTCGAGTGGCTCGAGGGCGAGACACTCGCCGAGGAGCAGACGCGCCGGCGCGAGGCCGGAGCCCCGGCTCGCTCGCTCGCCGAGGTCGTCGAGCTCCTGGCGCCCATCGCCGAGGCGCTCGGCGTCGGGCACGCGGAGCGCATCGCCCACCGCGACGTCAAGCCGAGCAACATCTTCCTCCTCGTCGCCTCGGCCGGCGTGCGCGTGAAGCTGCTCGACTTCGGCGTCGCGAAGCTCATGACGACGAGCTCGACCGACCCGCAGGACGAGCAGACGGGCGCGCGCCGCGCCGCGTTCACGCCGAACTACGCGGCGCCCGAGCAGTGGCTGAAGAGCTACGGCGCAACCGGGCCGTGGACCGACGTGTACGCGCTCGCGCTCGTGTGCGTGGAGCTGCTCGGCACGCGGCCGGCGCTCGACGGCGACGACGCGGGACAGCTCATGGGGGCGACGTTCGCGCCCGAGCGCCCCACGCCCCGCGCGCGGGGCGTGGTCGTGAGCGACGCGGTCGACGCGGTGTTCGCGCGCGCCCTGGCGCTCATGCCCGAGGAGCGCTTCCGGAGCGCGACCGAGTTCTGGGACGCGCTCGTCGCCGCGACCCGGGCGAGCCGCGCGCGCGACGACGCGGAAGACGCCCCGGCCTCGGAGGCGGCGCCCGCGAGCGCCTCCGACGCGGCGAGCCCGCGCGCGACGAGCTCGCGCTCGGGCAAGCGCCGCACGACCCCGAGCGCGCGCCCCACCGAGCCGCGCACGCGCCCGAGCGCGCGCGACGAGACGCCGCCGGGCGCGAGCGGCCCGGAGAGC
>JACRDA010000161.1 GCA_016212965.1 Myxococcales bacterium | reverse complement strand
GACGCCGCAAGCGCGGACGGCAGCGAGGACCCGGGCGCGGGGCAGCCCTGCGACAGCCCGGCCGACAGCGACTTCTGCGCGACGGGCCTCTCGACCTGCGTGGGCGGCACGCTCGGCTGCAGCGACGACGCCGCGAGCACGCTCGACCTGTGCAACGGACAGAACGACGACTGCGACGCCGCGAGCCCCGACGGCTCCGAAGATCCCGCGGTCGGGGCCGCCTGCGACAACCCGGCCGACAGCGACCTCTGCCCGACCGGCGTCTCGAGCTGCGTGGGCGGCGCGCTCGCCTGCAGCGACGACGCCGTCAGCTCCCTCGACGCCTGCAACGGCGCCGACGACGACTGCGACGCCGCGAGCGCGGACGGCAGCGAGGACGCGGCCGCGGGCCAGCCCTGCGACAGCCCGGCCGACAGCGACCTCTGCGCGACGGGCCTCTCGACCTGCGCGGGCGGCGCGCTCGGTTGCAGCGACGACGCCGCGAGCGCGCTCGACCTGTGCAACGGCCAGAACGACGACTGCGACGCCGCGAGCCCCGACGGCAGCGAGGACGCCGGCGTCGGGCAAGCCTGCGACAGCCCGGCCGACAGCGACCTCTGCGCGACCGGCGTCTCGAGCTGCGCGGGCGGCGCAATCGGTTGCAGCGACGACGCGGCGAGCGCGCTCGACCTCTGCAACGGCCAGAACGACGACTGCGACGCCTCGAGCCCGGACGGCAGCGAGGACCCGAGCGTGGGGCAACCCTGCGACAGCCCCGCCGACAGCGATCTCTGCGCGACGGGCGTCGCGACCTGCTCGGGCGGCGCGCCGACGCCGTGAGCGCGCTCGACCTCTGCAACGGCACCGACGACGACTGCGACGCCGCGAGCGCGGACGGCAGCGAGGACGCCGCCCTGGGGCAACCCTGCGACAACCCGGCCGACAGCGACCTCTGCGCGACGGGCGTGTCGAGCTGCTCGGGCGGTGCGCTCTCGTGCAGCGACGACGCCGCGAGCACGCTCGACCTCTGCAACGGCCTCGACGACGACTGCAACGGCGGCACGGCCGACGGGTCGGGCGACGCGAGCGTCGGCTCGGCCTGCGACGGCCCCGACACCGACGCCTGCATGGAAGGCCTGCGCGTGTGCTCGGCGGGGAGCCTCGCCTGCAGCGACGCGACGGGTGACGAGGTCGAGCTCTGCAACGGCATCGACGACGACTGTGACGTCGCCGTCGACGAGGGCTTCGACCTGTCGAGCGACCCGAACCACTGCGGCGACTGCCTGACGGCCTGCTCCAACCTGTGCTGCAGCGGGGGGTGCACGGCCTCGAGCGTCACCAACTGCGGCGCCTGCGGGCACGCCTGCGTGCCCGGGATGCTCGTCATCACGGAGCTCATGATCGACACCAGCGCCGTCAACGACACGCAGGGGGAGTGGTTCGAGCTCTACAACCCGAACAGCTGGGACATCGATCTGCGCGGCTTCGTCATCCGGGACCTCAACGCGACGCCGAACACCCATACGATCTCGTCGCCGCAGCCGGTCGTCATCCCCGCGTCGAGCTACGCGGTGCTCGGCATCAACGCCGACTCGGCCACGAACGGCGGGGTCACGGTCCTCTACCAGTACTCGAGCTTCGCCCTCGGGAACTCGGGCGACGAGGTGATCCTCGATGCCTTCGGCGTGGAGCTCGATCGCGTCGTGTGGGCCGGCACCTTCGATCCACTCGGGGCGAGCAAGGAGCTCAGCCGCAACCACCTCGACTACCTCCTCAACGACGACACGACCGCGACGGGCTTCTGGCGCGCGGCCGTGACCGTCTTCGGCGCCGGCGACAGGGGAACGCCCGGGGCCGTGAACGACTGCAGCCTGTAGCAGGCTTCGGGCGCAAGACCTCAGGTGACCCGACGCGCCACGTCCCGTACCATGCGGGGTAGTCTGCGGCGCACCGGATGAACGAGCCCCTCCAGCCCGAGCCACGCTTTGGCCCGTACGAGCTCGTCCTCGAGCTGTCGCGCGGCCTGGCGGGGCCACTGTTTCTGGCCGCTCCGAGCGCGGACGACACGGGAGACGTGGTCGTGCTGCGCTGCATCGATCCCCCGGCGGGGGCAGCACCCGCAGCGCTCGTGCCGCTCGCGCGGACCATGCGCTCCGCCATCGGGCTCGAGCACCCGCACGTCGTCCCGATCGTCGACGTCGTGGCGTGGAACGGGCGCGTCGCGGTCGCGAGCGCCCACATCGAGGGGGTCATGCTCGACGCGCTCGGGCGGCTGCTGCTGGCGCGCCGGGTCGCGAGCGACGTCCCGCTCGCGGTGCGCCTCGCCTGCGACCTGCTCGCCGGGCTCGAGCTCCTGCACGACTCACCGAGCTACGTCCCGGGCGGGCTCGCCCCGGACGCCGTGCTCGTCGGCTTCGACGGGCGCGCGCGTCTCTTCGAGCCCGGCCTCGCCGCGGGCTTCGCGCGCCTGCCGGGCGTCAAGGTGCCGCCCGAGCGGCGCGCCTACCGCGGCCCCGAGGAGCTCGCCGACGAGCCGCACGCCGGCCGGCAGAGCGACCTCTACGCCGTGGGCGTGATGGTCTGGGAGATCTTGCAGCGCCGGCGCCTCGCGAGCGGCCCGGGTGCCGTCCCACGCGCGGGCGCGGCGGCGCTCGAGGTGCCGCGGGTCGACGCGGCGGGCGTGCCACCGGCCCTGATCGAGGCCGTCGCTCGGGCCACCCGGCGCGAGCCCGACGCGCGCTTCGCCACGGCGAGCGACATGGCCGCGGCGCTCGCCGAGGCCCTGCCCGCGGCGGCGACGCCGGAGGCGGTGGCCGGCACGCTCGGACGGACCTTCGGAGGTCACAGCGACACCCTGCGCGTGCGCGCTGCCGTCGCGCGCCGCGCCGAGCGCCGCGCGGATGCCCCGAGCGCGCCCCCGCCCGAAGCTCCGCGCGACGCACCCGCGCCAGCCTCGCCCGCCAAGGCGGCG
>JACRDA010000012.1 GCA_016212965.1 Myxococcales bacterium | reverse complement strand
GCCCTCGATGCAGGCGCAGTCCTCGTCGACGACGTCGTCGCAGGTGTTGTCGACGCCGTCGCAGAGCTCCACGGGCTCGGGCACGCACGGCTCGCCGCCGGCACCCGCCGTGCCGCCGAGGCCGCCCGTTGCACCGGTGCCGCCCAGGCCGCCCGTCGCACCCGTGCCTGGTCCCGGCCCAGGGTCGGTGGACGAGTCGGCCGAGCATCCACTGCCGGCGTTTCCGACGGCGAAGGCGCTGACCACGAACAAGCCGACGGCCCAATGGAAGCGGCGCATAGGTCCTCTCGCGCGCAGGTTGCTCACGAAGATGGGTCGCCGATGGCGACGACTCACCACCGTAATCCTCTCAGTTTGCTGGCTCCGAGCCAACTCCCATCGCGCGGCGCTTCGCACAACGCGGGCGCGACGCGTTGCGTCATCGGGGCCGCGCGCGCGTGGCGCCGACGCGCCCGGGCGCGACCGCGCGTGCGTGGCGCACGGTGTCCCGCCGGCGGGCGCGCTCGACTACACTGCCGTCCCGACATGCGGCGCCTCCGTCCCTCCGCCTCCGCGCTCCTCGGGCTCGCGCTCGCGGCGCTCGGCTGCGGCGGGGGCGGGCGCCCGAGTGACACGGGCAGCCCCGATGCAGCGGCGTCGGGCGGCGGTCCCCCGGCGGCCGACGGCGGGGTGCGCGAGGTGGCGTCGCTCGTCGACATGCTACCGGACTGCGACATCCACCACCGCGGCCTGATCGTCGACCTCGGAACGGACGAGACCACGGGCCGCTTTGGCTGGCGCATCGCCGCGCCGGAGAACCTCACCACCGTCGAGCACGACGGGGCCACCTGGGCCCGCATCTACGATCGTTCGCTCAGCCTGCAGGTGCTCGTGGCCGAGTCCACCCCGGTGTTCGTGGCCGCGCGCGTCGTGGGCCGCGACTCCAAGTCGGCCGCGGTGCTCGTGGACGGGGTCGACGTCGGTGTGCTGTCGTTCGGCAAGGGCGACATCAAGGTGGCCTCGACCCACGCGACCCAGGTGCCGCTCTCGGCCGGGCTGCACCTGCTCGAGCTGCGCTTCCGTGGTCGCGAGAAGGCCGGCTCCGATCCCTTCGCCGAGGTCGACTGGGTGCGCCTCGGCGTGCCGGGGGACAACGAGGGGACCTACGGCGCAGCGACGCTCGGCGACGTGCGGAACCCGAGCGCGGTGCTCGGTGGCGAGCCCCACCGCGCCATCGCGCTGCGCGCGCCGGCCTCGGTGCGCTGCGGCCTGCGCATCCCCGAAGGCGGTCGCGTGCGCGTCGCGGTCGGCATGCAGGGCGACGGCAAGGCGGAGGCCGAGATCGCGGTGCGCGTCGACGGCGAGAGCCGGTCGGTCCTGCAGGAGGTCGAGGTCGAGGGCGGCGCGCAGGCAGAGTGGAGCAACCTCGAGGTGCCACTTTCGGACTACGGCGGTCGCGTCGTCAGCGTGGAGCTCGCCGCGGTGAAGACGACCGGCACGGGTCGGCTCATGTTCGGCGACCCGGCCCTGGTGGTCCCGGCGGTGCAGCAGCCGGTGACGCCGCTCGCGCGCATCGTCGTCGTGGTGGTGCTCGACGGCATCGAGCGCGGCGACCTGCCGCCCTACGCCGGCCACGAGACACCGAACCTCGCCGCGCTGGTCGAGCTCGGGCGCACGGCCGTCGTGTTCGACGAGCACCGCGGCGACGCGACGCTCGTCGCGACGGCGATGGCGAGCCTGTTGTCGGGTGTGTCGCCGCTGCGCCACGGACTGCTCGACGCGCTCGCGCGGCTGCCGGCAGCCCAGCCGTTGCTCGCTCAACTGGCGGGTGACGCCAGCGTGCGCGCGGCGTTCTACAGCGGCGTGCCGTCGACCTTCGCGCCCTTCGGCTTCGCGCGCGGCTGGGACCCCTACGTCGCCTTCCCGCCGCACGGCGAGCGCCTGGCCACGGCGCCGCTCGACGACGCCGCGGCCTGGATCACCCAGGCGGCCAAGGGGGCGAGCGGTCCCCTGCTCGTGGTCGTGCACGCTCGCGGCGGCCACCCGCCCTGGGAGGTCACGCCGAAGGAGGCCGCGACCTTGCCGCCCGCCGACTACGCGGGCCCGCTCAACCCGCGAACCGCCGCGCAGGTGCTGTGGCGCGTGCGCGCCAAGAAGGGGCTGCTCGAGGAGAAGGACCGCGAGCGGCTGCGCGCGCTCTACCACTTCGGCATCGCAGACCAGGATCGCGCGCTCGGCCGGCTCGTGACCGCGCTCGAAGAGGCAGGTCTCTGGGACAGCACCATGTTCGTCGTGACGGGCGACGTCGCGAGCGGGCGGCGGACGCTGTTCGCCGACGGCGCCGAGCTCGACGAGGAGCTGCTCGCGCTGCCGCTCTACGTGCACTTCCCCGGTGGCGTCCACGGTCCGCGCCGCGTGGATCGGCCGACCGAGGTCTACGACGTGACGCGCACCATCGTCGGCGCGCTCGGCATCAAGCCGGGCGGCGACGCGCTCGGGCGCGACCTCGCCTCGGTGGCCCTGTCGCCCGAGCAGGACGTGCAGATGCCGCGCGTCGCGCTGCTCGAGGACCGCTACTCCGCCCGGTGGGGAGACTTCGCCCTGACGGGCCGCTGGCAGGAGCGCCCGCGCCTTTGCCACCTGCCGGTGGATCCGGGCTGCAGCTTCGACTGGTCGCGCACGCGCCCGCTCGTGGTCCAGACCCTGTTCCGCCGGCTGGTGCGCTACTACGCGCGCCACCACCAGGGCGCGCTCGCGCGCGCCCCGCTCGAGATCGACGCCGACACCGACGCCACCCTGAAGGTCTGGGGCGCGCACGACTGAGCGCCTTGCGCCGCCCCGGTGCGCCTGCTTCGATGCCGGCATGAGCAGGGTGCGCAAGATCGATCACGTGGCGGTGGCGGTGCGCGACGTCGACGAGGCCGTCGCGCGCTTCCGGAAGCTGTTCGGCATCGAGCCCGTGGCCCGCGAGCTCGTCGCTTCGCAGCACACCGAGGCCGTGCTCCTGCCCATCGGCGAGAGCCACATCGAGCTCATCGCACCGCGGGGCAACGCCGGCCTCGAGCGCTTCCTCGACAAGCGCGGCCCCGGCCTGCACCACATCGCCATCGAGGTGCGGGGGCTCGGCGAGGTGCTCGCCGCGCTGCGGGCGCTCGGCGTGGAGCTCATCGACCAGACGCCGCGCGTCGGGGCCCGGGGCCACCACGTCGCCTTCCTGCACCCGGGGGCCGCGGGCGGCGTGCTCATCGAGCTCGTCGAGCCCGCCCCCGAGCCGTGAGCCGAGGCCTCCGCCGCGCGCCTACTCCTCTTCGAGCAGGAAGTCGTCGTCGGTCTTGGGGGTCTTCTGCAACGCGCCGTCGGGCGCGTCGCGGCGCACGATCACCGTGCGGCGCGTGCTCGTGTCGGCGTTCTCGCGCGCCACGACGCTGATGCTGTTCACGCCCGGGCGCAGCGGGGCGTCGACCTCGAAGGACACGCTGCGCGGATCCGAGCCGTCGCGGTTCGACTGGTAGAACACTTTGCGGGCGCCCACGAACATGTACACGTCGAGCACGCGTTTGCTGTCCGAGGCGTCGATGTGGACGCGTACCTTGTCGTCGCGCGTGGCCGTGCTGTCGACGCGCACGTTGAGCATCGGCGGAGCGTGCGAGTAGAGCTGCTCGAACGCGACCTCAGCCGTGTCGCTCGCGGCGCCGGTGGCGGGGCTCGTGTCGGCCAGGCGCACGAACGCGAAGCGCGCCGGCCCGAGGGCGACCTTGCCCAGGTTGCCCACCTGCCCGACGAGCGGCAACAGCGTGCCCGGCTTCACCTCCCCGAAGGCCTCGGTGCCCGTGCCCGGCGTGGTGAAGAGCAGGGTGCGGCCGTTCGCGGCGACGGTGCCGTTCGCCGGCGTGACCTGGCGCTCGGGCTCGACGGCGAGGCGTAGCTTCTCGCTGGCGAACTCGCGCAGATCGCGGTCGCCCACCGACAGGCCGAGCACCACCTCGTTGTCGACGAGCTGCGGCTCGACGTCGAAACTGAACGCCACCCGCCGCGCCTCGCCGGGCATCAGGTTCGAGATGTCGAAGCGCCCCTTGCGCAGGAGCAGGCCGTCGCCGCTCTTGTTGGCGAGGTTCGCCTGGGTGTCGTAGGAACGGCCGCGTCCGACGTTGCGCACGTCGAGGTACATCGTCGCGGTCTCGCCGCGCTGCAGCACCCCGTCGCCGTTGCCGGTCGTGTCGACGACCTGGTAGCTGTACTCGAACAGCGGCCTCTCGATCGCGCGGATCGTGGGCCTGAGCTCCACGGGCACAGGCGCGCTCCCGGTGGCGGCGTCGAAGCGGATCTTCACCCCGTCGCTGCGCGTGAGGGCGTCCATCGGGATCCGGCACTTGCGCTGGCTCTTGTCGGGCTTCGGCGCGCCGGGCTTGCCCTCCGCGAGCTCGCACCACGACAGCGGCGCCCGCGCGACTCTCGTCTCGCCCGGGCCGATGCGCCCGAAGACGAGCTCGCGCTCGTCGAAGTACGGGCCGTCGCTCTCGGTCGTGGCGTGGAGCCGGTGCACCGGCTGCTTGCCGCGGTTCGTGACGCTGACCACGAGCTCGAGGGGCTCGCCAGCGAGGACCTCGTCGTTCGGTCGATCGGTGCTGGCCTTGACCTCGAGCTCGCCCGGCGCCGGGCCCGGCGGCAGCTCGCCCTCGGGCAGGCTCCAGTCCACGCCGAGCTTGCCGAGCTCGGCCGCGAGCTTCTTCGTCTCGGCGGCGCGCACCTCGTCGATGAAGCTCTGCGCGCCCTTGACGTCCTGCTCGGCGTGCGTGCTCTGTGCCGGCAAGTGGAGCACGAGGTCGCGCCCGAAGCTGATCGGGAAGTCGACCTGGAAGTCCTCGTCGATCTCCCCGCCGCGCTCGCGCTGCGCGAGTCGCTCCTCGCGCGGCAGGTAGTAGCGCACGGTGTCGAGCGCCTTGTCGCTTTGCGTCGCGCGGCTGTTCGACAGGTGCTGCGACAGATCGCGCTCCTTGACCCCGTCGTTGCTCGTCGTGATGTCGAGCTCGAGGTCGTCGACCGTCATCGGGTCGAGCTCGACGTGGGGCGTGACGCCCACGCCCTGAATCGACTTGTCCCCGGGGGTCAGGTACTGCGCGATGGTGAGCTTCAAGGCCGCGTGGTCGCGCGTCACCTCGGGGAAGACGAGCTGCACGCTGCCCTTGCCGAAGGTGGTCTGCCCCACGATGACGGCGCGATTCAGGTTCTTCAACGCGCCGGCCACGATCTCGCTCGCGCTCGCGCTCGTGCCGCTGACGAGCACCACGATCGGGTAGTCGGGCTCGGTGCCGGCGGCCTCGGCCTTCTTCTCCTCGCGGCCCTCGCTCGCGCCCACGGTCGCGACGAGCACGCCCTTTTCGAGGAACACGTCCGAGACGCGCGCCGCTTGCTCGAGTAGGCCGCCCGGGTTGCCCCGCAGGTCGAGCACCAGCCCCCGCAGGGGGCCGGCGCTGCGCATCTCCTTCAGCGCGGCGCGCAGCTCCTCCTCGGTGGTCTGCTGGAACTGCTTCAGCCGCACGTAGCCGACGTCGCCGTCGAGGCGGCGACCCTCGACCGACGCGACCTCGATGTCCTCGCGCTCGAGCTCGAACTTCTTCTCGCCTTGCCAGCCGTCGGCGCCCTCGCGCGTGACGAAGATCGTCACCTTCGTGCCCGGCTTGCCGCGCAGGCGCTTCACGGCGTCGTCGAGCGGCATGTTGAGCGTCGACTCGTTGTTGATCTTGGTGACGCGGTCGCCCTTCTTCAGCCCGGCGCGCCCGGCGGGCGTGTCGGGCATGGGGCGCACGATGGTGAGCTGCTGGTCGCGCATCGAGATGACGATCCCGAGCCCGCCGAAGTGGCCCGAGGTCGAGAGATTCATCTCGCGATACGACTCGGGGCTCATGAACACCGAGTGCGGGTCGAGCGTGCGGAGCATGCCGTTGCAGGCGGCGTACTCGACGTCGCGCAGATCGATGTCGGTGTCCTTCAGGTTCTTCTGCACGAACGCGAACACCTGGCGCAGCTTGGCCGCCACGTCCCAGGGGCCGAGCACGTTGTCGACGCGCAGCTTGAGCTCCTGGGTGTCGACGCGCACCGCGACGACCCCGTTCTCGTCCGGCAGCACGATGACCTCGGCCACCTCGCGCTGGATGTTGTTGAGCGCGCTCATCAGCATCTCGCGCGGCTTGACCCGCTCGGGCTCGACGTAGCGGTCGCGGATGTACTTGAGCGTCTCGTTGACCGCCTCGAGGCGCGTGAGGTCGTAGTCCGCCTTCTTGCCCGGCTGCGCCAGGGCGAGCGACGGGTCGAAGCCGCGCCACAGGCCGCCGGCTCCGAACTGCTGGGCGAGGTAGGTGGCCGACGCGAAGGCCCCGGCGATGACGACGACTTTCCCCAGGCGCTCGAAGGCGGGCATGTGTGATCTTACGCAGGGTCCCGTGGTGGGGTCTCGGCGGGACACGGCTCGAGGCGCGCCCCGGAGCGCGTAGTGTGACACGGGCGGCGCGGGCCCGCACCATCCCGGCGTGGGTCGTGCGCCGCGTCCGTGCTCCGCGCGCGGGGGCGGGACGGGGGTCAGTCCTCGTCGTCGCTGCGCGTGCCGGCGCGAGCCGCCTTGGGGCGCGGGGCGGGCTCGTCGTCGTCGTCGCTGCGCGCGGCGCGCTTCGGGGCCGGCGCGTCGTCCTCGTCCTCGTAGCGGGCGATGCGCTTCCTGGCGGGCCGCTCCTCTTCGTCCTCGTCGGCCGCGCGCGCGGCGCGCTTCTTCGGGGCGGGCTCCTCGTCCTCGTCCCCGCGGCGGGCCACGCGCCTGGCGGGCCGCTCCTCGCCCGCGTCCTCGTCGCGCGCGCCACGGCGCCGCGGCGGCTCGTCCTCGTCCTCGTCGCGGCGCTTGCCGCTGGCGAGGCGCTTCGGCTCCCGGTCGCCGATCGCGCGGCGCTCGCGCTTCGCCGCACCCTCGGCCTCGTCCTTGTCGGGCTCGTCCTCGTCCTTCATCCCCTTCTTGAAGTTCCGGATGCCCGCACCGAGCCCCTTGCCGACGTCCGCCAGTCGCGCGCCGCCGAACAGCAGCAGCACGACGATGAGGACGATGATGATGTGCATTGGACTCAGACCACCCACGACTCGCTCCCTTCGCTCCGATGCGTCGCCGGCGCCCCGGCCTTCAGCGTGCCCGCTCCTCGTCCCCGTCCGCGCGGTCCGGGCCGTCCGTCTCTGCCCCGGCCCCGGCCTCGGGCTCCGAGGCCTCGCTCGGCTCGTCGGGCTCCGGCTCGGGGTCCGCCTGCGGCGCGGGACCAGGGGGCGCGCCGGTCCCCTTGGCGGCCCGCCCGCCCTCGCGCGGGCCCCTGCCGAGATCGGCGATGCGCCCCGCCGCGAAGAGCAGCAGCGCGATGCCGACGACGATCATGATCTGTAACGGAGTCGGGCCCATGGCCATCTCACGGCGCGAGGCCCCTCGGTGGCCTCCCGCGATCGCTCCTAGCGCCGGCCTTGCGGCCCACGTCCCGTACCATCCCGACCCTGGAGGCGCAAACGAAAGCCAGGCGCCGGAGGCCCGGACTTTCGCGGATCTACGCGCGCGAGGCCGGTCGCGGGGAGCGCGGGCGTCCGGCGACCGTATGCTCCTTCGGAGCCCTCGCGCGACGCGCCTCGCCCGGAACGTGCCGCGAGGCGCCCCGAGCTGGGCCGCTGGCTATCCTGTTCGTGGACCCCCCATGACTTCGCTCCCTTCGACCCCCAAGGGGCCTTCGGCAAGTTTGCCGTCCAAGGACGGCTCGATCCGGACTATCGTTCCGTCCGTGCCCAACCACGCGAAGATCCAGGCGGAAGAGCGGGCCGGGGCGCAGGCCCGGCGGCCGGACCGCGACGGCTGGCTCTGGCGTCGGCGCGCGCTCGTCGGTGCCGTGATGCTCCTCGGCGGCAGCCAGCTCGCCGCCGTCGGAGGGTGCTGCCGGCCGGTCATCAACTCCAGTCCCGAGTTCAGGTGGTGGCTCTTCTCGAACTTCGGCGCGAGCATGATCTGCCCGGAGATGTTGAAGATCGGGCTGCCGCTGCGCCTGCAGGATCGGGGTGCGGCGATCGGCCGCTACTTCCCGGCGCAGTGCTCGGTCGACATCGACAATCAGAACAAGCTCGTGACCGTGAACTTCGCGGGCACGGGCTACGCCTGGCACACCCTCACGAAGCGCATCGGCTTCTCGGCGGTCGCCTCGGTGCAGTACCGCGTCGACTTCTACCTCGGCGAGGAGGACCTCTACCTCTGGGCCAAGTCCAACGGCATCCCCAACGGCCCCAGCTTCCGGCTCGGCTACGTCGAGAACCCCATCGCCGACATTGCGACCGGCGCGACGCCGCTCGGCATCGTCGCGAACTACTTTGGCAACCAGATCGTCGCGGGCGAGCTGACGCGCGGCTTCACCGTCATCCACAACCCCGACAAGGGCAACGACTTCGCCCTCGGTGTCCTCACGCCGCCGCAGCGGCCGAACCACCCCTTCCACGTGCTCCAGAACGAGTACTTCACCTACGCGAACGAGATGGTGGAGATCCACTCGAACCAGCGCGACTTCATCGGGCCCTTCGAGGTGGCCGAGCCCGGGCAGCGGCTTTTCGTGCGCTACTTCCTGCAGGGCACGCCCGTCGACGTCGCGCTCGTCGACAAGGCCACGGGCGACCTCTGGCGCGACGCTTATCAGACGGGCCGTCCGCTCGGGCCGCCTCCGGGGCAGGTTCTCGGCGGCGCACCGCTCATGCCGGGCCAGGAGCTGCGCACCGCCTACAACCCGCCTCCGGGGAGCTACTACATCGTCATCGACAACAGCCCGGCCTGGGGCGCCGTCGCGCCGCCCGTCTCGGTGCTGAACCCCATCCTCGATCCGGTCGCCACGCTGAGCTACGTCGTCCAGCTCTCCGGCGTCGACTGAGGCTCGATTTCGCGCGAGCGCGAAGGCTCCAGACTACCGGCTACGGGCTTCCGGGACTGATCCGCGCCGAGTCGACCGCCGCGAAGTCACCCACCGGGCAACCTCGGGATGCGTCGGCGAGACCGAGTCCCGCCTGAAGTCTGGAGCCTGGAGCCTCCTGGAGCCCGAAGCCTCGCGCGCAGCGCGAAATCCAGGCTGAGCGAGGCCGCCGCGCACCAAGGGGGCCGGGCGCGAGTTGACCCGACGCCGCCCCGGCGCTAAGCGCCCTCACGCTCTCGGCCTCATGGCGCGCGGCGCGAACGGACATGGCGGCGTTGCGGTATCCTTGGAAGGCGTCCAGCACCTACGGGGCCCTCGGCCTCGAGGTGGTGATCTCCATCCTGCTCGGCCTCGGCGGGGGCCTGTGGCTCGACGGCAAGCTCGGCACCGAGCCCGGCTTCACGTTCGCCGGGCTCGTGTTCGGCGTCGCGGCGGCCGTGCGCTACATCTACCGGGCGGCCAAGCGCATGGAGAGGGAGACGCGCGACGACGGCTTTCGCTCGACCGACGCCGATCGCCCGTCGGTGCTCTCCGTGCGCGAGCGGTTGACGCGCCTCGCGGACGCCGACCGGCGCCCGGCGCCGCCCGACGGCGAGGCCTCCGCGACCGACGCCGGCGCCCGACGGCCGCGCCGGGCCCGTGGCGCTGCTGCGCACCGGACGAAGCGCCCGAAGCCGAAGGAGCCCGAGCATGGCGACGACGACCGTTGAAGAGGAGCCGAAGAGCCCGGCTCCGCGCCGGCGTCGCAAGCGACGCGCCCAGCCGAGCACCGACGAGCAAGCCGCCGAGCTCCGCAAGGCCGAGGCCGAGTCGGCCGCGACGCTGCGCACCGCCGTGCTCGCGGTCGCCGGCGCGGCCGTCGTGATCGCGCTCGCCGTGCTCTTCGTGTGGGGGCCCGGGGCGGCGATCGGCGTGGCGTGCGGCGGGGCGCTCGCCACGGCAAACCTCTACGTGTTCGTGCGCGTCGGGCGCGGGATCGTCACCGGCGGTCGCAAGGCGCGCTTCTGGGCGCTCGTCGGGGCGGCGAAGTTCCTCGGCCTCATCGGCGTCGTGTACCTGCTCTTGCGCACGGGTGTCGCGAGCGGGCTCGGGCTCGCGCTCGGCTACGCGGCCCTGCCGCTCGGCATCGCCATCGGCCACTTCCTCGCGCCCCGGCCCGGCGACACGGAGCGCACGGCCGAGCGCTGAGCTTCGTCCCTCGGCCGGCAGCGCGAGCGCGCGCGGCGCGGGGCGTCCGTCCGGACGCTCCGCGTGCCGTCACAGCCCGAGCGCTGCGTGGACGGCGAGCGTCGCCGAGCTCTTGTTGAGCGTGTAGAAGTGCAGGCCCGGGACCTGCGCGCCGAGCAGCTCGGCCGCCTGCTCCACGCTCCAGTGCACGCCCGTCGCGACCACGGCGCCCGGGTCGCGCTCCACGATGCGCAGCCGCCGGTAGAGCTCCTGCGGGATGCGTGCGCCGATCACGTCCGTGAAGCGCTGGATCTGCGCGACGTTCGTGACCGGCATGAGCCCCGGCACGATCGGCACGGTGATGCCCGCCGAGCGCGCGCGCCGCACGAAGGCGAAGTAGTCGGCGTTGTCGAAGTAGAGTTGCGTGATGAGGAAGTCGACCCCCGCCTCGACCTTGCGCGCGAGGTGTGCGAGGTCGAGCTCGAGGTCGCGGCACTCGGGATGGCCCTCCGGGTAGCAGGCCGCGCCGACCGAGAACGGGTAGCCCTCGGCGTGGACGAAGGCGACGAGCTCGCTCGCGTGCAGGAAGCCGTCCGCGGGCCGCTCGAAGGCGGCCGCACCTCGCGGCGGATCGCCACGCAGCGCGAGCACGTTCTCGATCCCCGCGTCGGCCAGGCGCCCGAGCACCGCGGCGAGCTCGCGCCGGCTCGCGCCCACGCAGGTCACGTGCGCCAGCGGCTCGATGCCGAGCTCGCGCCGGATGCGCGTGACGAGCTCGAGCGTGCGGTCGCGCGTGCTGCCTCCGGCGCCGTACGTCACCGACACGAACGACGGCCGGCAGGCGCGCAGCGCCTCGACCGCGTGGTAGAGCGCCTCGGTGCCCTCGTCGCTCTTCGGCGGGAAGAACTCGAAGGACACGACCGGCTGCGGGCCGCCGAACATGTCGCGGATCTTCATGGTCGCCGAGCTTAGCCCGCCGCAGCGGGCGGAGGGAGCTTGTGGCCCCGCGCGCGCGCGGCTAGCCCGAGAGCGTGGAGCGCAAGCTGTATCGCGAGGAGCACGACCTCTGGCGCAGAGAGGTGCGCCGCTTCGTCGAGCGCGAGGTGACGCCCCACCAGGCACGCTGGGCCGAGGCGGGCATCGTCGATCGGCAAGCCTGGCGGCGGGCGGGCGAGGCCGGCATCCTGTGCCCCTGGCTCGAGGAGCGCTGGGGTGGGCCGGGGGGCGACTTCCTGCACTCGTGCGTGGTCATCGAGGAGCTGGCGCGCGTGTACGAGCCGGGCTTCGCCTTGTCGCTGCACTCCGACATCGTCGTGCCCTACCTCCACGCCTTCGGCACCGACGAGCAGAAGGCCCGCTGGCTGCCGGGCTGCGCCTCGGGCGCGCTCGTGTCGGCCATCGCGATGACCGAGCCTGGCACGGGGAGCGACCTCGCGGCGATCGCCACGACCGCCGTCAAGGACGGCGACGACTGGGTCCTCGACGGCTCGAAGACCTTCATCTCGAACGGCATCCTGTGCGACCTCTGCATCGTCGCGGCCCGGACCGACCCGAGCCGCGAGAGCGCGCACCGCGGCATCTCGCTCTTCGTCGTCGAGGCGGGCACGCCCGGCTTCGTCAAGGGCAAGAAGCTGAAGAAGATCGGCATGGCCTCGCAGGACACGAGCGAGCTCTACTTCGAGGGCTGTCGCGTGCCCGGCGCGAACCTGCTCGGGGAGGTGGGTGGCGGCTTCTTCATGCTCATGCAGAAGCTGCAGCAGGAGCGACTCGTCGTCGCCGTCGACGCCCAGGCGCGCGCCGAGCAGGTGCTCGCCGACACGCTCGTCTACGTGAAGGAGCGGACGGCCTTCGGCAAGCCCATCGGCAAGCTCCAGAACACGCGCTTCGTGCTCGCCGACTGCGCCGCGAAGGTCGAGGTAGGGCGCGGCTTCCTCGACCGGCTCGTCGTCGAGCACGCCGCCGGCCAGCACCTCGTCAAGGAGTGCTCGATGGCGAAGCTGTGGCAGACCGAGATGCTGGGGCAGGTGGTCGACGCCTGCCTGCAGCTGTTCGGCGGCTACGGCTACATGCAGGAGTACCCGGTGGCGCGCGCCTTCGTGGACGCGCGCGTGCAGCGCATCTTCGCCGGCACGAACGAGATCATGAAGGTCATCATCGCGCAGCAGCTCGGGCTGTGACGCGCCCCGGCATCAGAGCGTCGGCTTGACCCAGCCGCCGAAGGCGCGCTCGAGCTCGAGCGCGACCCCGATCGTGAGGTGGTCGGCGCCGCGGCGCGCGGCCACCTGCACGCCGAGCGGCAGGCCCTTCTTGCCGAGCCCGAGCGGCACGGCCGTCGACGGCATCTCGAGCACGTTCAGGATGGCCGTGTAGACGAAGGCGAAGGGTTGCACGAGCGGCACCCGATGGCGCGGTGCGAGCGTCGCGAAGGGCGGGTACAAAAGGACGCCGCGCGCGCCGATCAGGGCCTCGAGCTCGCTCTGCAGGGTGCGCCCCATCGCGACGTAAGCCTGGCCGCGCGCGCCGTGGTAGGTGGGCAGCTTCTCGAGCACGGCGAGCGCGAGCGCCGGCAAGGTGTGTGCGCTCCGGCCGAGCACGTAGCGCCCGAGCTCGCGCCCGAGCGGTAGCTCGCGCCCGTGGCCGAGCATCTCGTGAAAGCTCGTCTCGGCCGCCGCGGCGAGCATCGAGCTCCAGATCGCGAAGGAGTGCCTGAGCGCCGCGAGACGCACCGTCTCGACGCGCGCGCCGCGCCGCGCGAGGTGATCGGCCACGCGCCGCTGCGCCGCCGTCAGCTCGGGGTGCACGCGTGTCGTCCCGTTGGTCTCGATCGACACGACGCGCAGGCCCTCGATGGGCACGTCGCGCTCGTCCCCGAGCGCGACCGGCTGGCAGCCGGGGTCGATGCCGTCGGGACCGGCGACCGCGCGCAGGAAGGGCATGAGATCTTCGGCGCGGCGGCACAGCGGCCCGCTCACCATGTACCGGAGCGCCTCGTTCTCGGGCACGGGGAAGGAGCCGGTCGCGGGCACCACGCCGCCCGTCGACTTGTGTCCGAAGACGCCGCAGAAGAACGCCGGGATGCGGATCGAGCCGCCGATGTCGGCGCCGAGCCCCATCGGCGTCGCGCCGGCCCCGACGAGTGCCCCCTCGCCGCCCGAGCTGCCGCCGGCGATGCGCCCGGGGTCGTAGGGGTTCGAGGTCCGGCCGTAGACGGTGTTGTGGCTCTCGTACCACATGCACAGCTCGGACACGTTCGTCACGCCGAGCGGGATGGCGCCCGCGGCGCGCAGCCGGGCGACGGCCGTCGCATCCTCGGTCGGGTAGTGGTCGGCGCGCGCCTTGAGGCCGCCGGTCTGCGGCATCCCGGCGAGGGCAAAGCTCTCCTTCACGCTACAAGGCACGCCGAAGAACGGCGCCGCAGTCTCGGGTGCGCGCGCCCGCACGAGCTCGTCGGCCCGGTCCGCCTCGCGGCGTGCGGCCGCGAAGCGATCCACCACCATGGCGCGGATGCGCGGGTTGACGCGCTCGACCTCGGAGATGTGCGCCTCGACCGCCGTCCGCGAGCTCACGGCGCCCTCGCGGATGAGCGCCGCCATGCGCGCCGCGCTCATGTGGAGCAACTCGTGGCGCCCGACGACCTGGGGGGTTCCGTGTGCGTGGGCGGCCAGCATGCCCGGAGCCTACAGCCGCTTCGAGCTTCGCACGCCCGATTTCCCTCCGGCCCCGGCCGCGCCGCGCCGCGCGTCTCGTGTGGGGTGACGCGGGAGGCGCGGTCGCTCGCCCGGGCCGTCGCCTTCGTGCTAAGGGGGTCGCCTTGGCGGCTCCGACTGCGTATGAGCCCCGAGCGGGCCGGCACCCGTGGCGGCGCCCCGGCCTGGACAGGTGGTCAGGCGTGCAACTTGCGCACACTCCGGTTGCATGGACCTCGAGCCACCCCCGTCTAACTCCTTGGAGGTGTTCCGTGCGCAGACCTGTACTCGGACTGGCTCTCGTGGCGGGGATCGGAGCGCTGGCGGCGACCGCCGCAGCAGACTCGACCGTGCGGCTGGTCATCCTCGCAGAGACGGGCATTGGCTCGAGCTCGCAGGCGCAACCCTACGTCGACAAGCTCGTCGCGATCGCGGCGGAAAAGAACGGCTGGTCATCGGCAGAAGGTAAATACTTCCGCTCACGTAGCGAGGCCGTGGGCTACATCACCGGCCAGAGCCCGCACTACGGTATCGTCTCGCTGGGCGCCTTTCTCGGGCTCCGGCAGGCCCATGGCTTCGAGGTCATCGGGGCGGCCGACGTGGCGCGCGCGGGGGGTCGCCGCTACCACATCGTGAGCAAGAACCAGAGCGACCTCGGCGGCTGCAAGGGCAAGAGCCTGGCCACGAACCACGGCGGCGACGAGCGTTTCGTCGACAAGGTGGTCTCGGGGGGCGACTTCGCCCTTTCGGACTTCACGGTCGTCGCGACGACCCGGCCCGTGCAGACCATCAAGAAGGTGGCCTCGGGCGACGCGGAGTGCGCGCTCATCGACGACGCGCAGTACGACGAGATCGCGCACGTCGACGGAGCCGCGGGCGTCAAGAGCGTCTGGCAGTCAAAACAGTTGCCCCCGATGCCCGTCGTGGCGTTACCTAGCGCGAGCGCGGCCGAGAAAGCCAAGTTCAAGTCCACGCTCGACTCCCTATGCGATGGCGACGGCAAGCAGGTGTGCAACGAGGTCGGCATCCAGGGCCTCCGGTCGGCGTCGGACGCGGACTACGCGGCGGTGATCGCGGCCTACCAGTGACCGAGGCGCCTCGCGCGGGGCTGGGTCGCCTCGGCCGGCTGCTCGGCGTCCTCGGGCTCGGGCTCGGCCTCGCCGGCGGCCTCGGGGCCTGCAACGGCACGGTCGGGCTTCGGCCCGAGCTCGCCGCGAGCGCCGCCAAACGCGACGCGCTCGGCCTGCTCGACGCCCTCGAGGCGCTCATCGACGCCCAGCAGGACACGACCGAGGACCGCGAGGCCGCCTACGCCGCCGTCCGCGAGTGGGAGCAGCCGACGGCCGCGTACACCTTCGCGCGTGCCGCCATCACCGGCCGGGCCGCGCAGCAGCGCGGCGTCGAGGCCGAGGAGCTGCTCCACGAGCTGGAGCGCTACGCCATCAAGAGTCGCGAGCTCGACCCCGGCTTCCGCAAGGGGGCGGCCGCGCGCATGCTGGGCACGCTCTACGTGCTCGCGCCCGCCGCGATGCTCGAGCACGGCGACAGCGAAAAGGGGCTCGAGATCCTCGAGAAGCTCGCGACCAAGTACCCGAACGACCCCGAGAACCATCTGCGGCTCGCGCAGGGCTACGTGTCGCTCAACGACAAGGACGCCGCGCACGCGCCGCTCTGCACCTGCCTCGGGGCGCGCGCCAGCCTGCGGCCCGACAGCCAGCGGCTGCTCGCCGAGCTCGTGGGCGAGGTCGGCGGCGAGGCCAAGCTCACCTGTCCGTGACGGGCCGGCGCCGGCCAGCCGTCCGCCGGCGCGCCCGTCACTGCGTCGGCAGCGAGAACACCGCCCGCGCCCGCGCCGCGCTCGGCCCGTGCGAGCTCATCACGATGCGGATGAGCTCGTTCCACATGGTGCTGATGTACGGGTAGCGGTCGTCGGGCTCGATCGCGAGCGCCTTCTTCACCCACTCGTCGATCTCGGGCGGCAGCTCGGGCCGGATGGTCGAGAGCTTGGGCCGCTCGCCGAGCGTCGCGGCCATCAGGATGTCGACCATCGAGGCGCCCTCGAACGGTGGGCGCCCGGCGAACGCGCGGAACGCGACGGCCGCGAAGGAGTACACGTCGATGCGATGGTCGAAGGGCTTGGCGCGCCACAGCTCGGGCGCGATGTAGCTCGGCGAGCCCGCGACCATGCCCGCCTGCGTGAGCTGCATCGAGTCCTGGACCTTGGCGAGGCCAAAGTCCATGAGGCGCGTGCCGCCGCCGTGCTCGGGGTAGACGACGATGATGTTGGCGGGCTTGATGTCGCGGTGGATGATGCCCTTGCTGTGCGCGGTGTGCAGAGCGCGGGCCACCGGATCGAGCGTCTCGAGCACGCTGAAGGCGCTCATGCGGTCGCCGAACATCTCGAGCCCGGTCAGGTGTTTGGCCAGGGTCTCGCCCTCGAGCAGCTCCATCGCCATGTAGACGAAGCCGTTCTGGTCGGTGCCGAAGCCGTACACGCGCACCACGCTCGTGCCCCAGAGCGCGGCGAGCGACTGGGCCTCGCGCCACAGGCGCACGGTGTACTGCGGGTCCTCGGAGACGTTCTGGTTCAGGATCTTGAGCGCGATGACCATGTTGGTCTGGGTGTCGAACGCGCTGAACACCAGCCCATGGCCTCCGCGGCCGATCTCCTTCTCCAGCCGGTAGCGACCATCGATGAGGTCGCCGGCCTTGGGGTCCGCATCGTTGCTCAAGCTTCAGCTGCTCCCGGCCGGTATTGTTCCCGCAATCGCCGCCGCAATGCAACATGTCGACCGCTGCGGCGTCCGCGGGGTGGTGACCGGGCGCTCCGCAAGATGTTGATTTGTGGGCGTACTCGAATAATTATTCGAGCGTGTCGCTCGATGGCCTGCGCCTGGACTACGCCCGCGTGCGCGAGCTTCTGCGCGAGCGTCTCGGGGTCGGCTTCGCCGTCGGGCGCTTCGCTCCGGACGCCGGCGGGCCACCGAGCGAGAGCGCGCTGCCGGTCACGCTCATCCGGCCGCGCGCCCGGCGCGCCGCCGCCCCGCCGCCGCGCCGCATCCTGATGCTCACCGGCGCGCGCCAGGTGGGCAAAAGCACGCTGTTGACCGAGCTCTCGCGCGATGTCGGGGCCCGCGCCCTCTACGCGGCCTGCGACGGGGCCGAGGCCGCGACGCCCGGCTACTGGGAGCGGCTCTGGGCGCGGGCCGAGGAGCTCGCGGAGGAGCACGGCTCGAGCGTGCTCCTGCTCGACGAGGTGTCGCAGGTCGGCAACTGGGCCGAGCGGCTCAAGACCGAGTGGGACCACGCGCGGCGCCGTCGCCTGGAGGTGCACGTGGTGGCCACGGCCTCCTCCGCCCTGCGCATCGGCTCGAACGCGCGCCAGCTGCTCGGCCCGCGCGCGGAGTGGCTCGAGCTCGGGCAGTGGAGCGCGCGCGGGCTCGTCGAGGCCTTCGGCGTCTCGCTCGATGAGGCGGTCGACTCGGTCGTGCGCCTCGGCGCCTACCCGGGCACCGTCGGCATGCGGCACGACTACGCGCGCTGGTGCGCCTACGTGCGCGACGGCGTCATCGAGCCGGCGCTCGGCGAGATCATGGCGCTCGGGGTCGTGCGGCGTCCGGCGCTGCTGCGCCAGCTCTTCGCGCTCTGCGTGGCGTCCCCGGCAGAGGTCGTGGCGCTGCAGAAGCTGCGCGCCCAGCTGCAGGAGCCGGCGGCGCTCGCCACGGTCGCCCAGTACCTGCGCCTGCTCGAGGAGGCCTACCTCGTCGTCGCGCTCGACAAGTACGCCCCGCGCGGTGGGCGGCGGCGCGCCGCTCCGCCGAAGATCGTGGTGCTGAGCAACGCCCTGCTCGGCGCCACCGACCCGCGCGGCTTCCCGACCCGCGCCGACGACCCGGACCGGCGGCGCGCCTGGATCGCCAACGCCTGTCTGGCGCACGCGTGGGGCTCCGGGCAGCGCGTGACCTACTGGCGCGAGGAGCCCTTCGAGGTCGACGCCGTGATCGAGGGCAGCTGGGGCAAGCTCGTCGTCGCGGTGCGCCCCGGGAGCTACGACGCCCCCTCGCTCCGCGGGCTGCGCGAGTTCTCGCGGCGCTTCCCGCGCTACATCGCCAAGGTGCTGTGCGACGAGGGCGAGCAACACGTGGCCGAGCGCGCCGGGCTCGAGGCGCTGCCGTGGCGCCGGTTCGTGGGCCTGGAGGGGAGCTAGGCCGATTCTGGGCCGGGCGCAGGGCGCCGTGGTACGCGCCAGCTCCATGCGCCGCGTGCTCTTCGCGCTCTTCGCGCTCGCTCTGCTCGGCGCCGGTGCGGTGCTCGGGGCACGGCACTGGCTCGGCGCCGAGGCGCGCGCGCGCGCCGCGCAGGCGTCCGCGGATCTCCGCAGCTGCCTGCTCGGCGGTGGCCTCGCGCCCGGGGAGCGGGCGAGCGCGCGGCTGCGCGCCGTGGCGCTCGGTGTCGCGCCGGGCGACGACTGGCCCGAGCGCTGCGGTGAGCACGCCGCGGAGCTCGACGACGCGCTCGAGTCGCGCTGGCTCGCGGCTGCGGTGCCACCGGGGGCGCCTGCGCAGGCGCTCGTCGGGGCCGCGCCCGAGCAGCGGGCTGCGCTGGCGGACGCGCTCTTCGCGCGCGTCGAGGCGTGCGATCTGCCGCCGGCGACGCCGCGTGTGATCCCTGCGCCTCCGCCGGTGCGCCCCGTCTTCTCCGCCGCTCGCCCCGAGCCCCTGCGCCCCGAGGTCCCGCCGCTCGCGTCGCTCGCGCTCGACACCGTGGGGCGCGATCGGGTGCGGCTGCTGTTGCCGGGCACGCGCGAGCTCTGCTCCCTGGCGCCGCCGCTCGCCGAGGCGAGCTGCCGCGAGCTCGCGCCGGAGCTCGAGCTCGACGAGGACGCGCGGTTCGCGCGCGCCGCGCCCGAGGCGCCCGACCTGCTCCTCACCCGGCAGGGCGTCTTCGACGCCGCGACCGGCCAGCGCGTGTTCCGTCCAGCCGCGCCCGCCCTCGCGCAGGCGGCCGTGCGTGCCGACGGGCTCGTCGCGGTGCTCGACGCCGAGCCCCGCGAGGGGCGCGCGCCGCGCGCCGGCGACGAGGGGCACGAGCGTCTGCGCCTCGTGCGCTTTGCGCCGGGCAGGCCCGCCACGAGCCAGCGCGTGCCGGCCTCCGACGGGGCCGAGGCCTGGCTCGACGACCTCGGGCTCGTGTGGTGGCCCACGGCGGGCGGGCGGGCCGCGG
>JACRDA010000156.1 GCA_016212965.1 Myxococcales bacterium | reverse complement strand
GCTCCGACCGCCGCGGCCGGCGAGGCCGTTCCGCCTGCCCCGGCCCCGCCCCCCGGCCCCGCACCCGGCGCCGCGGCGCCCGACGCCCCGGCATCCGACGGCCCCGCCGTCGCGGACCCGCCGGTGCCCGGCGGCAACGCCGACGCCGAGGCGGACGACGACGAGGGCTTCCCTCCGGCGCCGCCACCGCCCCCCGACGTCTTCGACGAGGAGGACGGGGGCCCCGCGCTCGTGGGCTTCCACAGCGGGCGGCTCTACATCCGCGACGCCAAGGACGACTTCCGCCTCTACCCCGGGGCGCGCCTGCGCACCGACTTCCACAGCTCCTTCGGCCCGGGCGTGACCGATCTACCCGAGACCGTCTCGGGCGGCGCCGAGCGGCCGGAGCTCGCCCTGCGCCGCGTGCGGCTCGAGATGTCGGGGGAGATCATGAAGCGCCTGGCCTTCACGGTCGGCGTCGAGCTCGGGGGCGAGCGCGTCGGCGAGCCGGGCGCCGGGGGCGACGGACCGGGCAGCGCGGCCGCGCGCTTTGCGGCGCCGCGGGCGACGAGCGGCCGGGTCCAGCCGGCCGAGGTGAGCGTGAGCTACAAGTTCCGCCCCTGGCTCAACGTCACCATCGGCCAGTCGAACGTGGCGTTCTCGATGCAGAACCGCACGCGCGAGCACCTGTTGCCGATGATGGAGCGCGCCCTCGGCATCCGCGGCTTCGCCGTGCCCCACGAAAAGGAGCTCGGGGCGACCGTCTGGGGCGAGCTGCCGCTCAAGGTCATCGCCTACGAGTACGGCATCTACAACGGCGACGGCCCCGCGCGGCCTGGCGCCGATCTGCGCGCCGACTTCACCGGCCGCATCTACGCGCGCCCGCTCGCCTTCAGCGGCAAGAGCACCTTCAAGCGCTGGTTCCAGATCGGCGTGTCGGCGCGCTACGGCGAGCGCCAGCAGAGCGCCGTCACCTACGAGCACCCGTCCATCGCGACGGCGCAGGGCTTCGTGATGTGGCTGCCCCGCTACGAGGACAGCCTCGGGCGGCTCACCCACGTGCTGCCGTCGGGCGCGCAGCGCTCCATCGGCGGCGAGGTGCGGCTCCCCTTCGATCTGCCCGAGGGGCTGGGGATCGACATCCGGGCCGAGGCGTACGCGGTCGCGAACAACACGCGCGAGGCGGTCGACGGCTTCGAGCTCGTGAGCACCGAGCGGCTCGGGCGCGTGCTCGGCGTCGGCTGGTACGGCGAGGTCGACCTCTGGCTCTGCGGCGACACCTTCGTCGACGGCGAGCCCGGCCTGTGGCGCCCACCCACGGTCGACCTCTCGAAGGACAGCGAGAGCAAGCACGGCCTCGAGCTCGTGGTGACCGCCTCGGGCATCAACGCGACCTACGATCCCGCGGCGCGCGACGGCACCGCCGACGCCGCCGAGCCCTCCGCCGCCCTCACGAGCTACGAGGTCGGCGGCGCGCTGCAGTACTGGTGGGGCCCGAACTTCCGCGCAGCCTTGAACTACCTCGCGTACGTGGCGCCGCACGCGGGCGACCGCGCGCAGAGTCACCTGCTGGTCGCGGGCAACCTCGCGACCGACGACGACGGCGTCCCGCGCGCGGCGGAGGTGAGCCACGAGCTCGGCGGACGCGTCGCGGTCACGTTCTGACCCCCGCCGCGCGAGCCGGTCGTGAAGGGAGCGAGGAGCTCACCCTGGCGAAGGCGCTGGCTCGTCACCGTGCTCGCCTGCGCGGCGCTGCTCGTGGTGCCCGCGCTCGCCTGGCTGCTCTTGCCGACCGGGCGGCCAGCACCGGAACCGGACCTCGGCGCGCGGGCGAGCGCGCAGCCGACGCCCGCGCCGACCACGCGCCCCCCCTTCGCGCCCGCCGCCCCCACGCCGGCACCCGTCGCGAGTCACCCGGCGGACGAGCGCCCGGACGCGCCGCCCGGCGCGGGAGACGAGGTCGTGGGGGTCGTGGTCGACCCCGATGGCAAGCCCGCCGCGGGCGCGCAGGTCGGGTGCGAGGATCGCGATCTCGCGCTCGCGACCACCACGGGCGCCGACGGCCGCTTCGCCTTGCCCCGCGACGCGGCGAGCTGCGAGGCCGCGGCGCACGATCTGCGCTGGGCTCCCTCCGAGCCGGTCTCGCTCGCGCTCGGGCGCGACAACCGGCTCGAGCTCACCCGCGGCGGCACGCTCGCGGGGGTGGTCGTCGACGACGACGGAACGCCGGTGGCGAGCTACACCGTGGCCATCGAGTCGTTCCTGCCGGGCTCCGAGCGCGGCAACCGGCACCTGCCCTGGGAGGCGCGCCACGTCGAGGACGCCGCCGGGCGCTTCGCGTGGGCGGGCTTGCTGCCGGGCCGCTACACGCTCGTGGCGACCGCCGAGGGGCGACCGCCCGCCACGAGCCCGAGCGCGGCGGTCGAGATCGGACGCACCACCGAGGACGTGCGCATCGTGCTGCGGCGCGGCGCGACGCTGGCGGGCGCGATCCGCGACGCCGAGACGCAGGCGCCCCTCGCAGGCGCCGTCGTGCGCCTCCACGGCGCCACCCAGTCTCTGGCGCTCTCGGCGCCGAGCGCCACGAGCAACGCCGACGGATCCTTCGCGCTCGAGGGCGTCCCGGCGAGCCCCTTCTCGCTGCACGTCGAGCGCGAGGGCTACCGCACGCGCATCGCGACCGGCCTCGGCGCCGGCGCCCCCGCGAGCTTCGAGCTGACGCGCGACGACGGTACGGGCCGGACCGAAGCCGTCGGGGTGGGCGTCATCCTGGCCGTCACCGCCGAGGGGATGCGCGTGTTCGGCCTCGTGCCCGGGGGCCCGGCCCAAAGGGCGGGCGTGCGCTTCGGCGACGGCCTCGTGCGCATCGACGGGACGCCGACCGAGGGGCTGACGGCGGCCGACTGCCTGCAGCGGCTCGGGGGGCCCGAGGGCTCCAGCGTCACCGTCGCCGTCGCGCGCGAGTCGGCCGAGATCGAGATCACCCTGCTGCGGGAGCGGATGGTCCTCTGACTGGCGACGCGGAACTCGACAGCGGAGCGCGGTGCGCGGTAGGAAGGGCGCCTATCCTGCAAGGAGTGTGTGAACCATGAAGACCAAGCTCGCTCTCGTGTTCTCCTTCGTCGCCGGCGCCCTCGCCATGGGCTGCAGCAACCCCTGCAACGACCTCAAGTGCGCCAACTGTGCCGACGCGGCCACGAAGTCGGCCTGCGAGCTGCTCGTCTTCGCGGACGTGAAGGACGCCTGCCAGAGCGCCCTCGACAGCGGCGCGTACGCCTCCTGCAAGTGACGTAAACCTTCGCGTTGCGCCTGCCCTCGCTCCGGCGACGGGCGGGCGTGGCGCATGCACATTCGCTCCCTCGAGCGTCGTGCCTGAAGTCTGAAGCCGGCCCCTCGTAGCCGCGAGACTTGCGCCCGACAGGGCGAAGGCGAGTCAAAGCCCCGTCGCGGCGACCTCGAAGAGGGTGCGCAGCTCGGCGTAGCTCGCGGGGTCGGCGAGGTTGTGCGCGGTGAGGTTGTAGACCGCGACGACCTGGTTGTGGCGATCGAGGATCACGCAGTCGCGCCAGGTGACGTTCCAGTCGTGCCAGGCGTCGACCGCGACGGTGTCCTGGAGCCACGGCAGCGTGCGACCCGTCGTCACGGCCGCGTTGCCGGACTCGAGGCCCGCCGCGTTCACGCCGAGGATGTCGACGGGAAAGCCGCCCGCCGCGAGCTCCTGCTGCATCTGATCCAGGTACCCGAACTGGGCACTGCAGTAGCCTCAGGTGGAGTGGCCGAAGTACCAGCCCGACACCCGCATGAGGTACTGCCGCGGGGAGACGGGCTGTCCCGACGTCGGCGAGCTGGGGTTGACGTTCTCGAGGATGAAATCCGGGACGAGCGCACCTGCCACGAGCGCGAAGGCCGGTGCGCCACCGCCCGCGCCGCCGAAGCCGCCGAAGCCGAGCCCGCCCGCGCCGCCGCTGCCGCCCGCGGGCGCACCCGCCTGCCCTGCCGCACCGCCGCCCGCACCACCGGCGCCCGTCGAGCTACTGCTGCTCGTCGTGCTCGTCGTGCCCGTGGTGGTGCCGTTCGTCGTCGCCGTCGAGGCCGGGGGCCAGTGCGCGCGCTCGTCGTCGGAGCACGCGGCGAACGCGACCGACCCGAGCCCGATCATCGCAGCCGCCGCGGCCGCGAGGCCGCGCGCAGCACCCGTCACTCCCTCGGAACGCACGAGCCCATCAGACCAGCGCGGAGCCCCGGACGTCAACGGGCGCGTGCGCGCGAGGCGCGCGAGGCGCGCCGAGCCGCCGCGAGGCCGGCCGGCGTCGAGAGAATGCCGCCTCTCGCGGGCGCGCGCGGGATCGGCTAGCGTAGCCGTATCATGCGTACCAACTGGATGATCTTCGCCTTCGCGGCCGTCGCGCCCGCCTTCCTGACCGGCTGCCCCGAGGGCATGTGCCTCTTGCAGGTGTGCACGAACGGCAAGTGCAGCTGTCCGGTCAACACCTGCGTCGAGGGCGCCGACTTCGACGTGTCGAAGAACCAGTGCGTCTGCGACGAGGGGCGCTTCGGCATCAACGGCCAGTGCCTCGAGCAGGCCGCCGCGGACGCCTACTGTGGCAAGGGCGCGAAGTGGGAGGGCACGGGCTGCAAGCGCATCCAGTGCTCGGGCGGCCAGGAGTTCGACGAGGCGAGCGGCGCGTGCAAGGACGTGAAGGCCGTCGCGAGCAACCTCGGCCTCGAGGTGAAGGAGGGCGAGAAGCTCTCGTGCCCGGCCGGCCAGAAGCTCGTGGTCGACGGCGACACGGCCGCGTGCGTGCCCGTCGCGGAGACCTGCGGCCCGGACGAGATCTTCGAGGGCAACGCCTGCAAGAAGAAGCAGCAGTGCGCCGCGGGCCAGATGTGGGACGCCGCCGCCAACACGTGCGTGAAGTACGCCGAGGGCGGCAGCGACGGCGCCGTCGTCCAGGTGGGCGAGTGGATGCGCACGAACTTCGGCGCCGACGGCGGCATGGGCATGCCGACCTTCTGCTCGCAGTTCGCGCGCAAGCCGATGAGCTTCGGCGTGACGCCGGGCAACAGCGCGATGGTGGTCATCGGCGTCAACTTGAGCTTCCCCGGCAACGACGTCGCCACGAGCAGCGTCGCGACGAGCCCGAGCTTCCAGGGCGTGTCGATCGCGGTCCCGGCGCGCGGCGCACAGGAAGTGCAGACCGCCGCGGTCAACACCCTCGCCACGCTCCAGCGCGGCGGCGGCAAGGCGGGCGAGGCGAGCGGCAAGGTCACGGTGAAGTGCCCGGTCGTGAACGCCGCGCCGCCCATCGTGGTGCCGGCGAGCTCCGGCGTCTGACGCCCCGCTCCGTGTCCCCTCTGTAACTCGCGTCCAAGTATTCAGATAAGGACAACCACGGAGACACCGAGACACGGAGAGCTGCACGGAGCCGGCAAAGTTCAGAGGCCCCTCGGTGTTGCGCTCCGTGCTTCCGTGACTCCGTGGTTCGGCTCGCTTTCGGGGCGGTTCGACGGACCGAGGTGGGGCGCGGGCCTACCGGCCTCGGACCAGCGTCGCGGGCGCCGCGACGACGTCGAGGCGCTCGAGATCCTTGCAGCCGATGACCTCGGTCCCGACGACCTGGAAATTCGCCGGTCCGGGCGCGATCTTGGCGACCTGCAGTTCGAGCCGGTCGCCGTCGAGGTGCGCGACGAAGGGCGCGCCGCGGGCGTCGGCGTAGATGGCGAGGCAGGTCGCGCGCGCCGAGCTCGAGTCGTAGCTCATCTTGTTGGGCGGTCGCGGGCGGCGCCGATCCTCGACGTAGAACACGGTCGGGCCGTCGGGCGCCGGCTTGAGCACGAAGCGCACCTCATTGGCCTGGTAGTCCTCTTCCCTGAACTGGCTCGCGTCGGTCACGCGCAGCTCCACGGCGTCGCCCGCCGAGCGCACGAAGCCCTCGAGCACGCGCCCGCTGCCCTCGTCGCGCCAGATCCCGACGAGCGCCTCGAGGGGAGACTTCGCCGGGCCGCCCGACGAAGTCGCGGGCGACGAGGTCGTGGTCACCCCGCCCCCCGTCGTCGGCGGGCTCTGCGTCGTCGACTGCTTGGTGGTCGTGGTGTGCGCGCTCGGCGTGGAGTCCGTCGCCGTCGCGTTGCCGTCGCCACCCCCGAGCACGCCCGTCGCGAACAGGATGCCCACGGTGGCGCCCGCGGCCGCGATGCCGCCGATGCCGACGAACAGCCCGACGTTGCTCTTCGGACGCGGCGCCTGGGCCGTGTAGACCGCCGGCTGCCCCGTGATGGTGCCGGGCGCGTGGCCCATCATGCCGGGCACGAGCGGCTGGCTCGGGATCTGCGTGCGCCCACCGCCCATCGGCATCGGCGCGCCCATCGGCGCGCCCATCGGCATCGGCGCACCCATCTGCGGCAGCGCGCTCGTGAGGGGCGCGCCCTGCGCTGGCCCGAGGCCGATCGACGCCTGGAACGCGTCCACCGCGGCCTGGAACTCCTCGCAGCTGTGGTAGCGGTGCTCGCGGTCCTTGGCGCAGGCCTTCTGGATGATCTGGTCGATCTGCGGCGGCAGATCGGGGCGCACCTGCAGCACGCTCGGCATCACGCCCTCGACGTGCATGCGCAGGAGCTCGAAGGTGTTGTCCGAGTTGAAGGGCACCTGCCCCGTCAGCATCTCGAAGAGCACGATGCCGAGCGCGTAGATGTCGACGCGCCGGTCGAGGTCGCGCTGCCCGCGCACCTGCTCGCTCGACATGTAGAACAAGGAGCCGATGATGCCCTGGGTCTGGCCCTTGCCCTTCTGCGCGTCGTCCTCGCCCTTGGCGATGCCGAAGTCGGTGACCTTGACGCAGTTGTCCTTGCGCCGGATGAGGATGTTGGCCGGCTTGAGGTCGCGGTGGATCACGCCCTCGTTGTGGGCGGCGGCGACCCCCGCGAGGATCTGCCGGAAGACGCCCAGCACCTCGGGCAGCTGCATCGGGAGGCGCTGCTGGATGTGGCGCTGGATGAGGTCCTCGAGGCTCTCGCCCTCGACGAACTGCATCACGAGCCACATGCGGCCGCCTTCGACGACGACGGCCTTCAGCTGCACGACGTTGGGGTGATCGATGCGCGCGAGCGCCCGCCCCTCGGCCAGGGTGCGCTCGCGCATGTCGGCGCGGTGGGCGATCTCGCCGCGCACCGCCTTCAGCACGACCTGGATGTTGGTGTGCAGCTCGCGCGCCAGGTAGACGACGCCCATGCCGCCTTCACCGAGCACGCGCTCGATGGTGTACTTGCCGTCGACGATGGCGCCCGTCGCCGCGTAGTTGGTGCTGGGGCGGTTCACCTCGCCGGGGGCACCGGCCGCGCCGCCGGTGTTGCCCGGGCCGCCGGGGACGGTGGGCCCGCCGCCGCTCGGGATCATCCGGTGGCCGCAGGTGGTGCAGAACGCAGAGCCGTCCGGGAGGGGGGCACTGCAGGCGGGGCAATTCATCGTGAGCCGGCTCCGCGGGGCGCACGGCCGGCCGGCGCCCCACACATCGAAGGTCCTCTGGCTACCGCCAAGCGGCGAGTGAGTCCAGGAGGGATTGTAGGCCGCCGGGGGGCCGCCGCCCACCTCTTACGGCGGAAGCCACCGCGGGGTGCGGGGCGCTCAGACGCTCCCGGGCGCGTAGTGCTCGCGGACGCGGTAGAGCACGATCCGGTCGCCGCCCGGTGCCGTGCTGCCCCGGCCGCGCTCGGCGAGCACGAGGACGGCGCCGGGCGGCGCGGCGAGCAGAGCCCCGAGGTGCTCCTCGGGGACCTCCGCGTAGCGGTAGGGGGCGGCGTCGCGCTTGCTCGGCGACACCACGAAGTCGCCGAGGTTGCCGATGACGGCCCGCTCGGTGCCGGCGTCGGGCGCGCGCAGGCCGCGCTCGCGTCCGAGCGCCTCGCGGTAGACGCGCGAAAGGGGCTCGCCGGCCTCGAGCCGGGCGCCGAGCGCGGCGAGGAGCGCGCGCGCCTCGGGCTCGGGCAGATCGCTCGCGCGCACGTAGAGCGCTTCGACCCAGGCGTGCGGCTCGCGGGCCCGCGCCTGCGCGGCCTGGTGCACGGGCTCGGCCGCGAGCTCCGGGCGCTCCCGGTACGCACGCGCGAGCTCGGCGTAGACACGGTCCGGGCCGGCGACGCGCAGCGCCTGCTCGAGGCAGAGCTCGACGACGGGCTCCGGCGCGCCGGCTGCCGTCGCGAGCGCCACGAGGAGCGGCACGTTGTCGATGCCGCCGATGACGACCGCGCTGTCGCTCGGAAGGTGGAGGCAGGCCGTGCGCGGCCGGTAGGCGAGCAGCTCCGCCGGCAGGCCGTCGCCGGGGCGCCACGCCGCGGCGCTCCGCTCGAGCTCGACGGCGTCGATGGACTGCGCGCAGCCCCAGAGCAGGAGCGAGGTCGCGAAGAGCGCGGAGGCGCGCGGTGCGGAGCGGGGAGCGAGCGCGGGAGCGGACATGGCGCCGGGACAACGGTGCGCCCGGCGCTTCCTTACAGCGCGCCGGCCCCCCCCGCGCCCCCAGGCAGCCCAGGTGTGATGCGCCCGAGGGTCGGAGATGACCGCCAGGTCCGGTCGGGTGACGAAGAAGGGAGAGGACCGCAGAGGCCGAACAGGGGAGAGAGGCCGCAGAGTCGGACAAGATTGGGTCTCGCGCCACCCGCTGCGCGGGCCGACCGAGCGCGGTGTCCCGGGACGCGACCTCGGCAGCCATCCCCCTCTGCGCCCTCAGCGGCCTCTCTCCCCCTCTGCGGCCTCTGCGGTCTCTCGGTGCCTGCGCAGACCCGTGCGCCGGGCGCGCGCGCCTTGGCGGTCTTCGGAGGGTCCCACCCTCAGCCGGCGATCACGCCCCGCGGCGAGCGGGCAGTAGCCGCGCCGGGCCAAGTGCGCAAAGCTCGCCCCATGACGGAAAGGCTCGTATCGGCGGCGCCGAGCCCCGACGACGACCGCTTCGACCGGCTGTTCCGGCCGAAGGGTTTCGACGACTTCGTCGGTCAGCAGAAGCACGTCGAGAACCTGCGGGTGTTCGTCGAGGCGTCGCGGCGGCGGGGCGAGCCGCTCGACCACATGCTCGTGTGCGGACCGCCCGGGCTCGGCAAGACGACCCTCGCCCACATCCTCGCCAACGAGCTCGGGGTGGCGCTGCACGCCACGAGCGGCCCGGCAGTCGAGCACAAGGGCGCGCTCGCGGGTTTGCTGACGAAGCTCGGCAAGAACGACGTGCTCTTCATCGACGAGATCCATCGGCTGAGCGCCACCGTCGAGGAGAGCCTCTACCCGGCGATCGAGTCCTTCGAGATCGACATCGTGACCGGCGAGGGCCCCTACGCCTCGACCATCCAGCTCGGCTTGAAGCCCTTCTGCCTCGTGGGCGCGACGACGCGCACCGGCATGCTGAGCGCGCCGCTCCTGTCGCGCTTCGGCCACGTGATGCGCCTCGACTACTACCCGGTCGAGGAGCTCGTGCGCATCGTGGACCGCAGCGCCGCCCTCTTCGCGGTACCGATCGACGCCGGCGGCGCGCTCGAGATCGCGCGGCGCTCGCGCGGTACGCCGCGCATCGCGAACCGGCTCCTGCGCCGGGTGCGCGACTTCGCCGACGTGCTCGGCACGGGCAAGATCGACGCGAGCATCGCCGCCGTGGCGGCCGACCGGCTCGAGATCGACGCGCACGGCCTCGACACCATGGACCGGCGCCTGCTCGAGATCATCGTGGACCACTACGACGGCGGCCCGGTCGGCATCGACACCCTGGCCGCGGCGCTCTCCGAGCCGCGCGGCACGCTCGAGGACGTGTACGAGCCCTACCTCCTGCAGCAGGGCTTCCTCGGGCGCACACCGCGCGGTCGCGTCGCCACGCGCAAGGCCTACGAGCTGCTCGTGCGCGCGCCGCGCGAGCGCGAGGACCCCGCAGAGCGCGAGGAGCCGCAGCGCGGTCTCTTCGAGCGCTGAGGCCCTCGGCCGGTCCCCACCGGTGCGCCGGCGCCCATTGTTTCGCGTTCGGCGACCGCTTCCGCAATAATGCGGTGCAGCAGAACGTGGCCCGCAACGAGAACATCGCGCTCGTCACCGTCGGCGGCGCGCCCGACGACGAGCTCGCCGAGCGCGTGACGCGCGGCGGCTTCGCGTGTCAGGCGTTCGCCTCGCCGGCGGCGCTCGCGGCGGCGCGGTACGTGCCCGCCCTCGTGCTCGTCGCGGCGCCGGGCGCCGACCGCGCGGCCCTCGTCGGGGCCATCGACGAGCTGCGCCAGACGCCGGCGCTCGAGGACGCGACCGTGCTCGTGCTCCGCGACCGACAGCGCGGTCCGAGCCCGGCGACCGCCTTCGGCGCGGGCGCGGACGACGTCGCGGACATCGCCGGCGCGGAGGACGATCTGTGGGCGCGCATCGAGGCCCGCCTGCGCCACCGGCCCGCCGCCGACGGACCGAGCCGCGAGGCGCGCGGCGCCGCGATGGTGCTCGAGCTCACCCAGGCCCTCAGCTCGGCGCTGCACATCCGCGACATCCTCTACCTGGTCGTCCAGCGCGTGGCCGAGGTGGTGAGCGTCGACCGGGCGAGCATCGTGCTCGCGCACCTCGACGAGCCCACGGCCTACGTCATCACCGCGAGCGACGACCGCGAGCTCCGGGACCTGCCGGTGCGCCTCGCGGACTACCCCGAGATCGGCCAGGTGCTCGCGAGCGGTGAGCCGCTCGTCATCCGCGACGCCGCCGATCACCCGCTCTTCGAGCTCAGTCACCGCGACGTGCCGCGGCGCTTCCGCTCGCTCGCGCTCGTGCCCATCTGCTTCGAGGACCGCACGACCGGCGTCTTGTTCCTGCGCTCGCGCGAGCCGCGCGCGCTCGGCGCGGACGCCCTGTTCCTACTGCGCGCCGTGGCGAACGCCACGGGCATCGCGCTCCGCAACGCGCGCTTGGTCCAGACCCTGCGCGACCAGTCGCGCCGCACCGAGCACGCGCGCAAGGCGGCCGAGCAGCGCCTGCGCCGCCTCGAGCCCTACGCCGAGTTCTTCCGGGCGAGCGCGGACGGCATCATGGTCATCGACGTGGGCGGGCGCGTCCTGTTCTGCAACCCGGCCGCCTGCGCCGTGCTCGGCCGGCGCGAGAGCGAGCTCGAGGGCTGCGCCTTCGACGAGCTGCTCGCCAAGGACTCGCATCGGCGCTTCGAGCGGCTGCGCGAGTCCTTCGCCCACGGCGTCTTCCCGAGCAACGTCGACCTCGCGGTGCGCACCGGCCACGCCGAGCGGCGCGTGCTCAGCGTGAGCTTCAACAGCGTGCTCCGCGAGGACGGCGTCGAGGACAGCGGCATCATCGTCTCCCTGCGCGACGTGACCGAGGACCGTGCCACGGCGCGCGAGCTCACGAAGACCAAGGAGTTCCTGCAGCGCGTGATCGACAGCTCCGTCGACGCCGTCGTCTCGGCCGACATGCGCGGCGCCGTGCGGCTCTTCAACCCCGCCGCCGAGCGGGTCTACGGCTACAAGGCCGCCGAGGTCGTGGGGCGCATGAACGTCACCGAGCTCTACCCCGAGGGCACGGCGCGCGAGATCATGCGCCTCATCCGCAGCCCCGAGATGGGGGGCGAGGGCCAGCTGCGCGGGCTGCGCACCGTGATGCTCGCCGCCGGCGGCATCCAGGTGCCGGTGCTGCTGTCGGCCGCGCTCATCATGCACCGCGGCCGCCCCATCGGCTCGGTCGGCGTGTTCACCGATCTGCGCGAGCGGCTCGCCATCGAGGGTCGGCTGCTCGCGACCCAGCAGGAGCTCGCCGTCCAGGCGAAGAAGGCCGTCATCGCGGAGCTCGCGGGCGCGACCGCCCACGAGCTCAACCAGCCGCTCACCACCGTGATGGGGTACGCCGATTTACTCGGTCGCCGCCTGCAGGGTGGGCAGCTCGGCCAGGCCTCGGACGCCATCGTGCGCGAGACCGAGCGGATGGCGGAGATCGTGCGCAAGATCGGCAAGCTCACCCACTACGAGACCAAGCCCTACGTGGGCGAGGCCCAGATCTTGGACCTCGACCGCTCGGCCGACAGCGAGTCGCCGGGGAGGCCGCCGGCGTGACCCTCCCGCGCCTGCTGAGCGACGTGCCGCCGAGCGGCGAGCGCCCGAGGAGCCCGGCCGAAGCCTGGCCCTCGCCGGCCACGCGCCGCCGGCTGCTGGCCCTCGCGGCCGACGCCCCGCCGGACGTCACGGCCGAGCGCCTGTTCGCGCCGCTGCTCGCCGAGCTCGCCGGCCTCGAGCCCGGCGCGGCGGTGGCTCTGCGCCTGTCGGGGGTCGCCGGCGGGGAGCCGGAGCTCTGCTCGTGCGGCGCGGAGGCACCGGCGCCCGGGGCGTCCGGCGACGGTCGGCTCTTCGCGGGGCTACCGCTCGAGCTCCAGGTGTCGGTGCCCGGGCTCGGAGAGCTCGTGTTCGCGGCGCCGGCGCTCGGCCCCGATGCGGTCGCAATCCACGCCGCGGCGCTCGACGAGGCCGCGCTCCTCGTGGCGGTGGTGTGGCGCGCCGTCCGGCAGGAGCGCGTGCAGAGGCTCCACGCGCAGCGCGACAAGCTCGCGGTGTTCGGCGAGCTCGCGGCGGGCATCCTGCACGAGCTCAACAACCCGCTCACCGCCATCGCGGCGTACGCGGAGCTGCTCCTGCGCACGCTGCCGGGGCGCACGGCCGATGCGGTCGACCTCGAGCGGCTCGCGCACATCCGCGAGTCGAGCCAGCGCCTCATCGGCTTCGCCCGCGACCTCGTCAGCTACACGCGCCCCGACGCGCAGCCGAAGTCGCCGCTCGAGATCGACGTCGTGCTCGACCGGGCCCTCGGGTACTGCGGACACCTGCTGCAGGCGCACGACGTGACGCTGCGTCGCGAGCGCGCGGCGGGGACTGCGGTCGCGTGCTCGGCGAGCGCGCTCACGCAGGCCTTCGTGAACCTCGTGACGAACGCCGTGCAGGCCATGGAGGAGGGCGGCGGAGAGCTCGCGGTGACGACCGTGCGCGACGGCGAGCGCGTGCGGGTGACCGTCGCGGACGAGGGCGTCGGCATCGCCGCGGCAGACCTCGAGCGCATCTTCGAGCCGTACGTCACGACCAAGCCGCATGGCCGCGGGGCCGGACTCGGCCTCAGCATCGTGCGTGGCATCGTGGCGGACCACGACGGGCGCGTCGTGGCGCGCCGTCGCACCCCGCGCGGCGCCGCTTTCGAGGTCGAGCTTCCGGTTGACAGGAGTGGCCACGCGGGTCACGACCCCGCCTGAGCCGTGCCGACGAGTACGCCGCCAGAAGGGCCGCTCGCGGGCGAGCGCGAGCCGCCGCCGCCCGTGGCAGCCGCGGCGCCCCATGTGGGGGTGTCCGAGCCGGCGCCGGCGCTGCGCCCGAGCCTGCCACCCGACGGCAGCTGGCGGGCGCTCGCCAGCGAGAACGTCGCCCGCGCGCTCTGCGCGGCCTGCGTCGCCGCCGTGCCCACGGCCCTGCGTGCGCAGGGCGCCCTGTTCGACGGCTGGCTCGGCGCCGCCGCGCTCAGCGCGTGCCTGCTCGTGCCGGTGGCCCTCTTCCACGACCGGGCGCGGCGTGGCTACCGGAGCCTCGTCGGCCGCGCTGCGCCGCGCCACCTCGCCGCGGGCCTGGCGCTGTGGGCCGGCCTCAGCACGGCGCTCTTCACGGTGCTCGCGTCGGTGCTGAAGGCCCACACCAACCACCGCGCGCTCGCCGGGGCGACCTTCGCCGTCGTGGGGCTCTGCGCCGCCGGGGCGGTGGCCATCGCCGTGCCGCGCCTCGTCCGGCTCGCCGCCACCCGACTGTCGCGCCCCGTGGCGCTCGGCGCCCTGGCGCTCGTCGCGCTCGGACCGCTCGCGCTGCTCTCGCTACCGCTGTTCGGCGCCGGCCTCGGGGCCGAGGAGCGCGCCACGCGGGCCGCGCTGACCGACGGCGTGCTCGTGCTCGCGACGGCGAGCCTGCTCTTCGCGGTGCGCCTGCCCCGCTCCCTGACGCGTCCGGCGCAGCTCGCCGCGTTCCCGCTCGCGGCGCTCCTCGTGGTGGGTGGCCTCGTGCGCCTCGAGCAGAGCGGGCGCGCGGTGCAATCGGCCGGCGGGCTCGCGGCCGCGTGTCTCGCGCTGCTCGAGCGCTGGACCGACCACGACGCCGACGGCCACGGCGCGCACTTCGGCGGACGCGACTGCGACGACGGCGACGCGCGTCGCCACCCGGGCGCCGACGAGGTCGCGGGCGACGGCATCGACAACGACTGCGACGGCCGCGAGGCGCTCGCCGAGCTCGCCGCCCGGCACCCGGCCCCCACCGCGGCGCCGCCCACGCCGGGCGGCAGCGGCGCCGCTCCGCCAGAGCCGAGCTCGAGCGAGGCGGCCGCGGTCGCCGCCCGCCCCGACGCGCCGGACGTCGTGCTCGTCACGCTCGACAGCGTGCGCGCCGACCACACGTCGGCCTACGGCTACGGCAAGGCCACGACGCCCGCGCTCGAGGCCCTCGCGGCGCGCGGCACGTGGTTCGCGCACGCGTATGCGGCCGGCGGCGACACGCAGCACGCGCTCTTGCCGCTGGTGTCGTGCCGCAGCTACGCCGACACGGCGAAGGACGACGCCGAGTGGCCCACCGTGCGGGACGCGGTCGACACGCTGGCGGAGCGTCTGCGGCGAGTCGGCTACCAGACGGGCGCCGTCGGCTCCTTCACCTGGCTGCGGCGCGACCGGGGCTTCGACCAGGGCTTCGACCACTTCTCCGAGGAGCCGTTCCGGCGCGAGAGCCCCGAGCGGGGCACGACCGGCGAGCACGCCGTGGCGGCCGCAACCGAGACGTACGGGCGCATGCAGGGCGATCGGCGCCCGCTGTTCCTGTGGGTGCACCTGTTCGACGCGCACGAGAAGTACCTGAGCCACGAGGGCCTCGATTTCGGCAAGGGCGAGGAAGGGCGTTACGACGCGGAGGTGGCCTTCGTCGACCGACAGCTCGGCAAGCTCGTCGAGCTCGTCGATCGGGGGCCGCGCGCCGCCCGCACCACCTGGCTCGTGCACGGCTCGATCGGCGAGAGCTTCGGCGAGCACGGCAAGAAGGGCCGCGGCGAGCTCTACGAGGAGCTGCTGCGCGTGCCGCTCGTGGTCGCGCCGCCGCGCGGGCCGGCCGGCCGCTACGAGCGCGCCGCGGTGAGCGTGCTCGACCTCGCGCCCACCGTGCTCGACCTCGCGGGCGCGCCGCTCGCGGAGACGGCCGGCGTGTCGCTTGCCCCCATCGCGGCGGGCGACCTCGAGCGCGGACATCCGCCGGTCTTCGCGGCCGCCGAACGGCGCGTGGCGGTCATCGACTGGCCCCAGAAGCTGCTCGTCAAGCGCACGCAGAAGCGCGAGCGCCTGCTCCTGTTCGATCTCGACGCCGATCCGCGCGAGGCGCGCGACCTCGCCGAAGAACGACCGCAGGATCTGAAGCGCCTCGACGCCCTGCGCCAGCAGGGTCCGGGCGCCGGGGACGCCGGGCCCAAGGGCGACTGACGAGCTCAGCGGCGGCGGCGGCGGACCGCGTCGCCGAGCTCGTCGCCGGTGCGATCGATCTCGTCGACCGCGCTGTCGAGCTCCTGTGCGGCGCGGTCCACGAGGTCGGGCTCGCCCGCCCCGGGCACCTCGATCCGGGGGCCGCCGGGGCCCGCAGCCGCCGCGTGGCCCCGCGCCGCGCCCCCGCGCGCGTCCGGCAGCGCCCCGTCGTCGCGCCGCTCGGCATCGAGCGGCGCTCCCTCGAGCTCGCCGATGGCGCGCCGCATCCCCATGTCCGCGCGCCGCCCCGCGGCGCGCACCGTGGCGG
>JACRDA010000155.1 GCA_016212965.1 Myxococcales bacterium | reverse complement strand
GGCCCAGCCGGCGCGCCCCTCGCGCGGCATGGAGCTCCGGCCCCTCGGCTCCGGCGCTGCGCCGCGCCGCAGCCCGTGGGTGCGGCTCGGCCTCGCGGTCGCCGCCACGCTCGCCGTCGCGGCGCTCGCGGTCGTCTACCCGCTCGTCGAGCGCGGCAGCCGCGTGTGGCTCGACGCCGACTGGCGCTACGCCTGGGTGTTCGCGTTCCTCGCCCTCGTGCCCTTGATCTGGTGGTTCGGCACGCTCGGTCAGGACAGCCGCCGGCCGCGCCTGCGCATCGGCACCGTCGCCGCGATCCGGCGCGGGCCGCGCGGCGTGCGCACGTATCTTCGCGATCTACCGGGCGTGCTCCGCACCGTGGCGGTCGCGCTCGGCGTGATGGCCCTCGCCCGCCCGGTGAGCACGCTCTCGGACCAGACCTCCGACGAGCAGGGCATCGACATCATGGTGGTGCTCGATCTGTCGGGCTCGATGCGCGCCGTGCTCGACGCCGATCCGAAGGATTTGCCGAACACGGGCGACTTGCCGCGCAACGCGCGCATCACGCGCGTCGACGCCGCCAAGATCGTGGTCGAGGACTTCATCACGCGGCGCCGCACCGACCGCATGGGCGTCATCGTGTTCGGCAAGGACGCCTACGTGCTGTCGCCGCCGACCCTCGACTACCAGCTGCTCGGCAGCCTCGTGTCGAAGCTGTCGCTCGACGTCATCGACGGGAGCGCGACGGCCATCGGCGACGCGCTCGGCGCCGCCGTGGCGCGCATGCGGCGCAGCGACGCGGCGAGCAAGGTCGTCATCCTGCTCACCGACGGCGACTCCAACGCCGGCATGGTCTCGCCCGAGTTCGCCATCGAGGCGGCGGTCGAGAAGGGCTGCAAGGTCTACACCGTGCAGATCGGCAACGGCGACGAGGTCGAGGTGCAGGACTCGGTCGACGTGTTCGGCCAGCCCCACTACGTCAAGACGCGCTTTCCGGTGAACCCCGAGCTCCTGAACCGCATCGCCGCACAGACCGGCGGGCAGCACTTCATCGCCACCGACGCCAAGGGCCTGGCGCAGAGCTTCCACGCCGTGCTCGACCAGCTCGAGAAGACGCGCTTCGAGGCGCAGATCGCGAGCTACGAAGATCTCTTCCCCTTCCTCGTCCTGCCCGCGGTTCTGCTCGTGGCCCTCGACGCGCTCCTGCGCGCCTGGCTCTTGCGGAGGTTCCCGTGAAGCACGCGGCACACCGAGCGAGGATTCTTGGCCTCGAAGCGGGCGGCATCCGGACCCAGGGTTTCTACCCTCACCCCCCTGCCCCCCTCTCCCGAGGGGAGAGGGGGGGATGCGAGCCGAGAATCCGCGGCGGATTTCGAGGGCCCGCAACCGCGCCCACCACGGAAGTCCCCGACACGGACCACCCCCTCTCCTCTGGGAGAGGGGGCCGGGGGGTGAGGGGAAATATGGGGTCCGGATGCCGTGAGCCTCGCGAGAAACTTGGGTCCGGATGCCGTGAGCCTCGCGAGGAACTTGGGTCCGGATGCCGTGAGCCTCGCGAGAAACTTCGGTCCGGATGCCGTGAGCCTCTCTGACGACTGAAGACCCCCCATGCATTTCGGATCCCCCCTCTGGCTGTTCGGAACCGCGGGCGCCTTGCTCGTGGCGGCCCTGCTCGTGTGGGGCAGCTGGCGGAGCGCGCGCGCCGTCGCGCGCTTCGGCGACCGCGAGCGCGTGACGGCCCTCATGACGGCCGACGCCGCCAAGCGCCGCGCCTGGAAGGGCGTGCTCATCGTGCTCGCGGTGGCGCTCGCCTTCGTGGCCGCGGCGCGGCCCCAGTACGGCAAGGGCACGCGCCTCGTGCCGGCCACCAACCTCGATGTGGTCATCGTGCTCGACTACTCGAAGAGCATGTACGCCCAGGACGTCGAGCCCTCGCGCATCTTCCGCGCCAAGGTCGAGGTCTCGCGCCTGGTCAAGCAGCTGAAGGGCGCGCGCTTCGCCGCCGTGGCCTTCGCCGGCGAGCCCATGGGCTTCCCGCTCACCGCGGACGGCGGCGCCATCGCGCAGTTCCTGCGCCGGCTGGCGCCGAACGACATGCCGGTCGGCGGCACGGCGATCGCGCGCGCGCTCTCGCACGCGCGCGCCATGCTGAAGCGCGACAAGACGAGCGAGAACCACCGGCGCGTCATCCTGCTCGTGACCGACGGCGAGGACCTCGAGGGGGACCCGGTGACCGTCGCGCGCGCCATCGGCAACGAGGGCACGACCGTCCACGTCGTGCAGGTCGGTGGGCGCACGCCGGAGCGCATCCCCGAGGTCGCCGACGACGGGCGCGTGCTCGGCTGGCGCACCGGTCGCGACGGGCGGCCGCTCACGACCGGGCTCTCGCCCGAGGGCGAGCGGCAGCTCGGCGAGGTCGCAGCGGCGACCCCCGGCGGCAAGATCGTGCGCGCCGAGAAGGGCACGACCGGCATCGACGAGATCGGCAAGCTCCTGCGCGCGCAGATGAAGAGCGAGCTCAGCGAGAAGGTGGAGGAGGTCTACGCGGACATCTACTACCTGCCCCTCGCCATCGCGCTCGTGTTGCTCGTGGGCGAGGTGCTGCTGCCGGAGGCGCGGCGCCGGCGCTTCGTGCGCGCCGTCCCGCCGCCGCCGCGCAAGCGCAAGGGTCTGCCGAAGCCACCGGGCAAGGAGGCGAGCCGTGTCGCGGCCTGAGCGACGAGCGGGAGCGCAGGGAGGCGGGCCGCGGGCCGCCATGCGTCGCGCGCGCGCGGGTCGGCGCGGGGCGTTGCTGGTCGCCGTCCTCGTCGCGCTCGTCAGTCCGCTCGGTGCGGCGCGCCTCATGGTGGGCTGCAGCGGCTGGGAGCCGAGCCGGCCCTTCGAGCGCGACTCGCCGGTGGTCGAGCGCGCGCTCGCGGAGCTCGACGCCGGCAAGTACGCCTCGGCCGCGGAGCTGCTCGAGAGCTACCTCGGCACGGGCCCCTGCGCGAACGCCAAGCTCGGCCTGCCGGCCGAGGTGAGGACGAAGTGGGCGGGCTCCTTCGACCTCGGGCTCACGCTGTTCTACGTGGCCGAAGAGTACGGCCAGCGCTTCGGCGACGAGGAAGAGCGCAGCGAGGGCCCGGAGCAGCGCCAGAAGGACGGCGAGCGCGCGAGCGAGGTCGAGTGCGCGCAGATCGTGACGAAGGCGATCGCCGCCGACGACAAGGTGCCGCTCGAGCTGCGCGCGCGCGCCCTCTACCTCTCGGGCAATCTCGAGTTCCTGCGGCGTCGCTACGAGGACGCCGTGCGCCAGTACGACCGCGCCCTCGAGCTCGTACCCGGCGTGGCCGAGGACGCGGGCAGCGACGGCATCGGGCGCGACGCGGCGTGGAATCGCGCCATCGCGCTCCGGCGCATCCACGAGCGCGACGCGGGGGCCGACGCCGACGCCGACAGCCCGCCCGACGCGCCGGACGCGGAGCCCGACGCGGGCGAGGACGCGGGCGACGCGGGCGAGCCGGACGGCGGCGACGACGGCGGCTCGGACGGCGGACCGGACGCCGGGCAGGACGGCGGCGACGACGGGGGCGGCGACGCGGGCGACGGCGCGGACGGCGGGAACGACGGCGGCGACGAGAACGCCGGTCCCGACGCGGGCGCGGACGGCGGCAGCCAGAAGCCGGACGCCGGCGGGGATCCGGACGACTCCGAGACGCCCCAGGAAGAGGAGCCGCAGCCGGGCCAGGAGCCGCAGGGCAGCCGCGGGCAGCAGCTCGACCGCATCCTCGACGAGCTCGAGGAGTCGCCGTCCTACCAGCAGGAGCAGGCCAAGCGCGAGAACGCCGGGCGGCGCCGCGTCATGGAGGACAAGTGAGACGCGCGTGGCTCGCGCTCGCGGCCGCGCTCGCGTGCCTGCTCGCGCTCGCGGGCGTGGCGCACGCCGCGCCGGACGTGACCGCGCGCATCAGCGCCGACGAGGTCGAGGCGGGCCAGGAGTTCACCGTAGAGCTCGACGCGCTCACCGAGGACGGCTCGATGCCGAGCGACCCTTTGCTCGACGTGCCGGCCGGCATCATCGCCTACTCGCCGCGGCTCGGCACGCGCACCGAGATGCGCATGGGCGGCGGCGTGACGCTGGTGCAAAAGGGGCTCTCGGCCACCTGGACGCTCGTCGCCGAGGAGCCCGGCACCTACACGATTCCCGCCCCGAGCGTGCTGATGGGCGGCGTGCGCGTGGCGGCCGCCTCGGGCTTCACGGTGCGTGTCACGCAAGGCAGCCGCGCGCAGATCCCGCCGCCGCTCGGCGGCGGGGGCGACGACAAGCTCGACGGCGAGAGCCTGAAGATGCCGAAGGCGCCCGACACGAAGCTCTTCGTGCGCGCCGTGCCCGACAAGACGGCGCTCTTCGTCGGCGAGCAGGTGACGCTGTCCTACTACCTCTACTACCGCGTCGACTTCAAGATGACCGACCGGCACGAGCCCGCGCTCGCGGACTTCCTGCGCGTCGGCCTCGCGAAGAACCCGGGCGCCGACCCGCCCGTGCGCACGCGCGCCGGCAACCTGCCCTTCGAGGTGCGCCTGCTCGATCGGATGGCGGCCTTCCCGCTGCGCGCCGGCACCCTCTCGACCGGCGTGCTCAGCGCCAAGTTCACCGGGCGCCAGATCGGCTCGGGCGAGCTCCGCACCTCGAACGACCTCACGCTCGAGGTACGCGAGCCCCCGGTCACGGGCCGCCCGCTCGGCTACCGCATCGGCGACGTCGGCGACTACCGCCTGCAGGCCGAGGTCGAGCCGCGCGAGATCACGCAGGGAGGTGCGCTGAGCGTGCGCGTGCGCCTCGACGGCACGGGCGCCCTGCCGAACACGCTGCGCATCCCGCAGCGGACCGGCATCGAGTGGCTCGACCCCGAGAAGCGCAGCCAGACCACGGTGGTCGGCGGGCGGGTCGGCGGCTTCCGCACGTTCGGCTACGTGGTGCACGTCAACGAGGCCGGCGACGTCGATCTCGGTGCGGTCGAGCTGCCGTTCTGGAAGCCCGACGGCAAGGGCGGTGGCCGCTACGAGGTCGCGCGCGCCGAGCTCGGGGTCGTGCGCGTCAAGCCCTCCGCGGCGGCCGAGCCGCCGGGCCCGAGGCCGGATGGCGGCGCGGAGGAGGCGGCGAGCGACCCCTTCACGGGCATCGGCGCGCCGCGCACGGCGCTCGGCAGCTACGTCCCGCGCAGCGAGGTCGCGCTCGAGCCGCCCGTCGTCTTCGCGCTCGTGCTCGTGCCGCCGGTGGGGGTGCTGCTCGGGCTCGGGCTGCGGCGGGGCATCCTCGCCCTCTGGCGCCGGCGCGCCGCGCGCCGCCACGACCCCGCGGCGCTCGCGGAGCGCGCGCTCCGCGACATGCGCCAGGCCGGCGACGCGAAGGCGATGGCGGGGGCGGTCGAGCGCGCCGTCCACCAGGCGATCGAGGCCGCGACGCGTCTCAAGTCGCGCGCCGTCTTGCTCGCGGAGCTCCGCGGCGAGCTCGAGCGCCGCGGCCTCGAGAGCGAGCTCGCCGAGGAGGCGCGCGCCGTGCTCGCGGCCTGCGAGGAGGTTCGCTACGTGCCGACCGGCGAGCAGGGGACGCGCGATCTCGCCGCGCGCGCCGAGCGCGTGGTCAAGCGCCTGCTCAAGGCGGCGGCCGCGCGCGCGGGCGGCCGCGCGGGCGGCGCGGTCGGCGTGGGTGTCGCGCTCGTCGGCGCGCTCGTGACCTTCGCCGGCGGGGCGCGCGCCGACGGCCCCGAGGAGTTCCAGAAGGGCGTCGAGGCGCTCGCGGCCGGCCGCTTCGAGGACGCGGTCGACCGCTACGAGCGGCTCGCGGACCGCGGCTTCGTGCACCCGGACGCGAGCTACAACCGCGGGCTCGCCTACGTCGCGCGCATCCGCGCCGGCGCCGACAAGCCGGGCGATCTCGGGCGCGCCGCGGCCGCCTTCGAGGAGACCCTGCTCATGCGCGCCGACGACGAGGCCGCCGACCGCGCGCTCGAGCTCGTGCACGCCGAGGTGGCGCGGCGCCGGGGCCGGCGCGGCAAGGACTCGGTGACCGTGCGCCCGACGCTCGACCGGGTGCTCGCGGGCCTCGCGCCGGAGCGCACCTGGGGCATCGCCGCCGGTGTGGCCGGGGGTCTGCTCGCGCTCGGCATCCTGTTGCGGCGCCGGCCGAAGGGCCCCGTGCACGTCGCGGGCGTGCTCCTCATCCCGACCGCCTTCGTGGCGGCCGCCTCGCTCGGCGCCCTGTACTTCGGGGCCCGGAACCTGCGCCTCCACGTGCGCCAGGGCGTCGTCGTGATGCGCGAGGCGCACATGAGCGACGCCTCCGGCACGGCGCTCGGGGGCGAGGCCGTGCCCGAGGCGGCGCACGTCGAGCTCGGCGAGCAAGAGGACAAGCTCGTGCACGCGCGCTGGGGCTCGACCGACGGCTGGCTGCCGGTGAGCGCCGTGCGCGTGCTGCGGCAGCGCTGAGCGTGCCGTCCGCCGCCCGGCCGCGCGCACCCTCAGCGCCGCGCGCCGAGGCCGAAGCTCGCGCGGCGCAGCACGACGTCGCTCCAGGGCACGAGCTCGATGTCGCTGCCGATCCGCGTGCGCTCGCCGCTGCCCACGACGACGTAGCCGCGCGCCACGCCGAGGTCGGCCATGCACTGGCGCAGACCGCGCAGGGCGTGGTGGTCGACGGCCGAGCCGAGCTTGATCTCGATGGGCACGACCCGCGTCCCGTCGGTCACGACGAGATCCACCTCGCCGCCCGCCTCGGTGCGCCAGAAGAACACGCCGGGCCTCACGCACCGCTCGCGCGCGAGCGCCGTGACCTCCTCGACGACCATGCCCTCGAAGGACGCCCCACGGCGACTCCAGGTCTCGAGGTCGCGCGGCGCCCGCAGGCCCCCGAGCACGTGCAAGAGGCCCGTGTCGCGCAGGTAGATCTTGGGCGACTTCGTGAGGCGCTTCTGGATGTTCGCGTGGAAGGGCTGCAGGCGCCGCGTGACGAACAGGCCCTCGAGCACGTCGAGGTCGCGGCTCACGGTGGGCACGGACACGCCGAGCGAGCGCGCGAGATCCGACGCGTTGAGGAGGTTGCCGTGCACGTGCACGAGCATCTCGACGAGCGTGCGCAGCCGCGTCGGCGGCAGGCCGATGCCGAGCGCCGGCAGATCGCGCTCGAGCACCGCGCCGAGGTAGTCGTCGAGCCACTCGACCCGGGCGCGCGCCGAGGCGAGCGCGTGGACGCGCGGGAATCCGCCCCAGAACCAGCGGTCCCGCTCGGCGCGCGTGCCGGCGAGCTCCGCGGCGAGCAGGGGCGTCAGCTCGAGCAGGGCGAGACGACCGGCGAGCGACTCGGCGGCCGTGCGCATCAAGGTCGGGCTCGCCGAGCCGAGCAGGACCACCCGGCCGCGCGTCGGCCGCGCGTCGAGCGCGTGGCGCAGCGCCGGGAAGAGCTCGGGCAGGCGCTGCGCCTCGTCGATGGCGACGCGGGCCGCGTGTCCTTCGAGCCACCCCTCGAGGTCCGCACGCACGAGCGCGATGTCGCGCGGGCGCTCGAGGTCGACGTGGTGCCAGTCCGGCAGGACGCTCCGGACGAGCGTCGTCTTGCCGCACTGCCGGGGGCCGTACACGAGCACGGCGGGCGAGCGGCCGAGCATGCGGCGCAGGACGGCGCCCGCCCGTCGCGGCACGAGCTTCATGGGTCGGATTATTAAAGTGCGGGTTCATGAAATCAAGTCATGCCAGCGCGCGTCGTCGCGCCCGCGCCCGCTCAACGCGGCTCGAGCGCCTCGCCCGCCCAGAACGCTGCCACGAGCTCCGGGCGCGCGACGTGCTCGGCCACCGCCTCGAAGGGGACGAGGCTCGCGTCGAGCGCGCCCGGCTTGCCGCGATAGCGGAGCCGCGCGAGCGCGGCCGCGTCGCCGCTCACGGCGCCCGTGTCGGAACGGACGTACGCCGCGAGGCGCCGGTCCGGGAGCTCGACCGTGCCGAGCGTGAGGGCGGCGCCGTCTGCCGCGCGCAGCAGGCGCACGCCGCCGCTCGCGCTCGCGAGCACGTGGCTCGCCGGGTGCCAGGCTAGGCTCCAGATCCGCGCGCCGTGGCGCGTGTCGCTCCACGCGCGGCGCCCGGCCGCGACGTCGAACAGGGCGAGCTCGCGCTCGTCGCAGCCCGCGGCGACGAAGCGCCCGTCGGGGCTCGGGGCGAGGGAGCGCGCGCGGCGCGCGAAGGGAAAGCTGCGGGCGCCGGGCGGAGCCGACAGCAGGACCGCGCCCGTGCCGCGGCGCGCGGGCGGGGGCGCGCCGGCGAGCGCCGCGGGCGGCCAGAGCTCCACCGTGCCCGCGCGACTCGCGAACACGAGGCGCCCGTCGCGGTCGAAGACGGGCCCGGCGAACATGCTGCGGTCTCCGGCGCGGCCGAAGAGCGTGCCGTCGGCGGCGTTCCAGAGCTCGACGACCGGTCCGGCGGCCGTCGCGACGAGGCGGCCGTCGGGGCTCCACGCGGGCTCGAAGCTCCAGCCCCAGGAATCGAGCGCGAGGCGGGCCCGCTCGCTCCAGCTCGCCGTGTCGACGAGCAGGAGCTCGCGGTGCACGGCGACGGCGAGCGTCGCACCGTCGGGCCCGAAGGCGAGCGCGCTCACCCACGGGCGCGCGGACAGCGGCAGCGGCCGCGGCTGCCGGCCGCGCTGCCAGTACACGAGCGCGGAGCCCGCGGCGGCGACGAGCGCCGGGCCCGCGGCGGCCGACGGCGCGGCGGCCGGCGCCCACGCGAAGCTCCAGCCCATGTCCTCGGGATCGTCGACGGCGAGCGCCGCGGCGACCGCGCCCGTCGCGACGTCCCACACGCGCGCGTGCCCGGTCGCGATCGCCGCGACGAGGAGCGAGCCGTCGGGGCTGAAGGACGTGCCGCCGAGGCGCGCACCCGAGGCGTCGAGCGTGCGCAGCAGCGTGCCCGCGCGCGCGTCCCAGAGCTCGATGCGGTCGCCCGTGACGGCGAGGAGCGCGCCGTCGGGCGAGAACGCGACGTGCTCGCGGGCGCGCGTGCCCGCGCCGAGCGCCCGGAGCTCGCGCCCCGTGTCGGTCGCGAAGACGCGCACCACCGGATCGTCCACGCCGACCACCGCCACCGTCGCGCCGTCGGGCGCGAGCGCGAGGCGCTCGATGCCGGCGCGCTGGCGTGCCTGGCCCGTGACGGCGCCCGTGCGTGCATCGCGCAGCTCGAGGCGCCCGCCTTCGAGTGCGACGGCGAGCACGCCGCCGTCGCCGCGCCACGAAAAGTCGCCGCCCGCGCCGAGGCGGCGGGCCGCGCCCGTCCCGAGCTCGAGCACGACGAGCTCCCCGTCGCCGCCGACGGCCAGGCGCTCGCCCCGCGGAGCGAAGGCCACCTGCGTGCCCGCGACGGGCGGCGTGCCGGCCGAGCCCGCGCCGAGCCGGGTCGACTGGAGCGTGTCGACGTCCCAGCGCGCGACGCGGCGCTCGAGCGAGGCGGTCACGAGACTGCGGCCGTCGGGGCTCCAGGCTACGGACAGGAGCTGGCGCTCGCCCGGCGCCTCCGCGCTCCGCTCGCGGGCGCCCGTCGCTGCGCTCCAGATCTCCACGAGGGCGGCGCGGGTGCTCTCGTCGCTGCGCCCGACCGTGGCGACGTGCGCGCCATCCGGGCTCCACGCGAGGCCGATGACGTTCTGGCCGAAGCGCGTGCGGAGCGCGCCCGTGCCGAGGCTCCAGACGTGTACGGCGCCCGAGCACGCGCCGGCCACGGCGTCGCCGCGCGGGCCGAAGGCGATCGCGTGCACCTTCTCGCCGTCGCAGTGGAAGGCTGCGCGCAGGGCGCCCTCGCGATCCCAGACGCGCAGGCTCTGATCGAAGCCGCCCGTCGCGACGAGCGCGCCGTCGCGGCTGTAGGCCACGGCGACGGCCTGCGAGCTGTGGCCCTCCTGCGGCACGAGCTCGAAGTCGGGCCGGATCGGCGCGGCCGCGCTCGCCGTCGGCGCCGGGCCGGCCGTCACGGCGGGCGTGCCGGGCGTCGCGCCGGTCGGGCAGCCGGTCGTCGCGCCGGCGAGCGCGCCGACGAGCGCGAGCGTCCGAGCGCGGCGGGCGAGCGAGACATCCATCTGCCCGGCGTAGCACCGGCGCGTGCCGGGCGCGTCGGATCGCGGTTCGCGCCGCGCGCGAGCCAGGGTACCGTCGAGGCACGATGCCGGACCGCGAGATCGACCTCTCGGAGCTCGCCGCCGAGCGACCCGCCCGGACCGAGCAGCTCACGAGCTTCGGGCGGCGCGTGCCGATGGTGCAGGTCGTGCACGTGCTCGGCGTCGAGGGGCCGGCGACCGGGGTCGCGGCGCGCTCGACCGGCGAGCGCTTCGGCATCGGTTCCGATCCGACCAACGACCTCGTCATCGACGATCCGGCCGCCTCGCGCTTCCACTGCGAGATCCGGCTCGGTCCGCACGGCGCCTGGCTGCGCGACCTCGGCAGTCGCAACGGCACCGAGCTCGACGGCGTGCCCGTGCGCGAGGCGGCGCTGCGCGAGGGCAGCATCGTGCGCCTCGGGCGCTCCGCCCTGCGGGCCCACCTCGGCGACGAGCGGCACGAGCTCGTCGTGTCCGAGCGGCGCGAGCTCGGAACGCTGGTCGGCGAGTCGGTGGCGATGCGCGCGCTCTTCGCGCTCGTCGAGCGCGCGGCCGAGAGCGACGCCACGGTGCTCGTGCAGGGCGAGACGGGCACCGGCAAGGAGAGCGTGGCCGAGACGCTGCACCGCCTCGGGCGCCGCGCGGAGCGGCCGTTCCTCGTGGTCGACTGCGCCGCCCTGCCGCCGACCCTGCTCGAGAGCGAGCTTTTCGGCCACGAGCGCGGCGCCTTCACCGGGGCCGCCGAGCGCCGCATCGGCGTGTTCGAGGAGGCCGACGGCGGCACGGTGTTCATCGACGAGGTCGGCGAGCTGCCGCTCGAGCTGCAGCCGCGCCTTTTGCGCGTGCTCGAGCGGCGCGAGATCCGCCGCGTCGGCTCGAACCAGCACAAGAAGGTGGACGTGCGCATCGTCTGCGCCACGCACCGCGATCTGCGCGCCCAGGTGAACGAGGGGCGCTTCCGCGCCGACCTCTACTTCCGGATCGCCGTCGTGAAGCTCGTCGTGCCGCCGCTGCGCGAGCGTCCGCTCGACATCGCGCCCATCGCGGCGCGCCTGCTCGCGGACCTCGGGGCCGACGCCGCCACCTCGGCCGAGCTGCTCGACCGCGACCTCATCGCGCGCCTCGAGCGCGGCGTGTGGCCGGGCAACGTGCGCGAGCTGCGCAACTACCTCGAGCGCTGCCTCGTGCTCGAGAGCGCCGCGCCGGTCTCGGAGCGCGCGCCCGAGCCCCGCGCGAGCGCGCTCGCGATCGACGCTCGGCTGCCGTACTCCGAGGCCAAGCGCCACCTGCTCGACGAGTTCGAGCGGCGCTACCTGACGGAGCTGCTCGCCGCGCACCAGGGCAACGTGACGCGCGCGGCCCGCGCGGCGGGCATGGATCGCGTGTACGTGTACAAGCTCCTGCACAAGCACGGGCTCGGGCCGAAGTAGGCGGCGCGCCACTCCCCGCCGCGCACTCGTGCGCGCTATGCTGGCCTGGTGCAGAGCGCGCACCCACCCGGGCCCTTGCGAAAGGGCGACGCGGTCGGCAAGTACGAGATCGTCGCCTACCTCGCGAGCGGGGGGATGGCCGAGCTCTACCTCGCGCGCGTGCGCGGCATCGAGGGCTTCGAGAAGGTGGTCGCGCTGAAGCGCATCCTGCCGAAGCTCGCCGAGGACCCGGAGGTGGTCTCGATGTTCCTCGACGAGGCGCGCCTCGCCGCCTCGCTCCACCACCCGAACCTGGCGCAGATCTACGACGTCGGCCGCGAGGGCGGCAGCTACTTCTTCACGATGGAGTACGTCCACGGCGAGGATCTGCACACCGTGGTGCAGCGCGCGGCGCGGCAGCGGCGCGGGCTCAGCCTCTCCTCGGCGCTCTTCATCGTGAGCCAGGTCGCCGCCGGCCTGCACCACGCGCACGACAAGCGCGGCGCCGACGGCCAGCCGCTCGGCACCGTGCACCGCGACGTGTCGCCGAGCAACGTCATGATCTCGTTCGACGGCGCGGTGAAGATCGTCGACTTCGGCGTGGCCAAGGCGCTCGCGCGCCGCACCAAGACCCTGAGCGGCAACATCAAGGGCAAGCTCGGCTACCTGTCGCCCGAGCAGGCGCGCGGCGAGGAGATCGACCGCCGCAGCGACGTGTACGCGCTCGGCATCCTGCTGTTCGAGCTCACGACCGGCACGCGGCTCTACGATCAGGCGCACGACTACGCCGTCCTGTCCGCGCTCTTCACGCAGGACGCGCCCCTGCCGTCGAGCCGGCGCGCGGACTACCCGCCCGAGCTCGAGGCCGTCGTCGAAAAGGCCCTGCGCCGCACGCCCGCCGAGCGCTTTGCGACGGCCGAGGAGCTACAGCTCGCCATCGAGGCCTTCGCGCGCGAGCAGAAGCTCGCGCTCTCGGCGGTGGCGCTCGGCCGCTTCATGCGCGAGGTGGTGGGCGAGCGCGAGGACCCGACGGCGACGCTCGCGGTCGCGGCGACCGGCACCGACCCGGGGTCGCGGCGCTCGGCCGCGCCCGAGACGCTCGCCGGCGCCACGAGCCGGCGCGCCATTCCGCTCGAGCGCGGGGTCGGCCGCAGCGTGTGGCTCGTCGCCGGCGCGGTGCTGGTCGTGGGGGGCGTCACCCTCGCGCTCGGCCTGAGCGAATCGGCACCTCCTGCGAGCCCGGCCGCTGCTGCGCCGAGCACTCCGCGCGTGCTCCCCGCGAGCGCGACCCCGGCGAGCGCCGCCCCCACCGCGGTCGCGAGCGTCGCGGCGCCGCCCCCGTCGAGCCCGGCGTCCGTCGCGAGCACGAGCGCTCCGGCCGCATCGAGCCCGAGCGCGCTCGCGGGTGGCTCCGCGCGCACCCCGAGCGCCGCGGTGCTGCCCCCGGCGCCGAGGCCGAGCGCCTCCGTGGTACAAGCGAAGAAGGATGGCGCGTCGAGCCCAGGCTGGAACCCCGGATCGGTCCTGCCGCCGGTGGTCGAAGACACGAAGAAGTGAGCGCGCACCCGTCCTCGCGCGCGCGCTCGCCCTCGTCGGCCTCGCTGGCGCGCTCCTCGTACCGCAGGCCGCCGGCGCCGACGACGCGGCCGAGCGCGAGTTCCGCCGCGGGGTCGCGAGCTACGAGGCGGGCCATCACGACGAGGCGGTCGACGCCTTCGCGCGCGCCTACGCGCTCGATCCGAAGCCGCTCTACCTCTTCACCTGGGCGCAGTCCGAGGTCGCGCGCGAGCGCTGCCGGGAGGCGCTCGAGCTCTTTCGCCGCTACCTCACGACCGACCCGCCGGCCGAGAACCGCCGCGCAACCGAGAGCCGCATCCAGACCTGCGAGGAGAAGCTCGCCACGGCCCCCGCGCCGACCCCGACGCCGACCCCGACGCCCGAGCCGCCGGCTCCGACGACGAGCGCGCTGCCGCCGCCGCCGGCTCCGACGACGAGCGCGTCCGCCCCCGCCCCGGTGCCGCCCGCCCCGGCGCCGCCCTCGTCGGCGCCGGCTCCCGCCCCCGCGCCGGCACCGAGCGGACCTTCGTCCGCCGACGGCGCGCGCTGGTGGAGCGACCCCGCGGCGCTCACGCTCCTCGGCTCGGGCCTCGCGGGCGTCGGCGTCGGCGCGGGTCTGCTCGGCTGGTCGCAGTCGAAGGTCGGCGACGCGCGCCGGCAGGAGCTCGAGAGCTACGACGCGCACCTCGCCGCGCTCGAGGGCGCGCGCGATCTGCGGGTCGCCGGCGGCGTCACGCTCGGCCTCGGGCTCGCCCTCGTCACGGGCGGCATCGTCCGCGCCGTCCTCGTCGGCGACGGCCCCGACGGGGACGCGGTGGAGGTCTCCATCGGGGTCGGGCCGACGGGAGCTGGGATCGGGCTCGCGGGCGTGTTCTGACGGGCGCACAAAAAGGCGCGCGACGCCCGGCGTCCGAGGACGGGGCGTCGCGCGTGCAAGACCGTGCGGCTACCGGGTCACGGCTGCGGCGCGGGCGCGCAGCTCGTCTCGGCCCAGCCGCCGAGGAAGTGACCGCCCTGCTCCGGGCCCGGCAAGGTCTCGCGGTACTGGCCGCCGAGCTTGCCCACGTCGCCCGCGAAGTGCAGCCACTGGCCTTCGAACTTCTCGTCGCCGTAGTGACCCTTGAAGAGGCCCATGAACTTGCCCTCGGCGTCGATGTACTTGCCGAAGAACACCTGCTCGTCGTTCTCGCGCACGCCGTAGATGCCGCGCAGGTGGCCGATGCGGTCGCCCTCGGCGTTCACGACCGGGCCGATGAACCGGCCGCGCCCGGGCGCGAGCTCGCGCCAGTGGCCGCCGAGCATGCCGTGCGCGCAGCCGTCGATGGGCTGCGCCATCGCCATCGCGACGACGCGGTTGCCGAGCTCGTCGACCACGCGCGTGACCGGGCCGTGCACGAGCGTCTCGATGGGGAGCGACACGACGAGGCCGTCGGCGCCCGCGTAGCGGACGACGAGGGGCTCGCCGGCGAGCGGCGTGGGGTCGATGATCGTGAGCCTGAGGCCGTCGTGATGCGGCAGCGTCACCGACTCGAACGCCACCGTCTGCGCGTCGGGCCGCGGCAGCAGGTGGTCCGTGTCGCTCTCGAAGGCCACCGCCTTGTCGACCAGGACGGCGCCGCGATTCACGTGGAGCGCGCCGCTCCACACCCGCGGCTCGGTGTTCTCGAGGTTGACGGGGAACTGCCCCCACAGCACGAGCGCGTGGAACACGACGGCGTCGGGCAGCTGCTGCAGGCCCTGCACCTCGACATCGTCGAGGTACGGGTCCGCGATCGCCTCCTCGGGCTCGGCGGCGGCGTTCGCGAGCTCGGGCGCGCCGAAGGCCGGCGCCTCGTCCGTCATCGTGAGCCCGCCGTTCTCCTCCTCGAGCGCCTGCGCGATGGCGGCGACCTCGGGATCTTCGGTCGGCTCGCCGATGCAGGCGAGCGGCGCGAGCGCCAGAAGAGCCGTGAGCGAAGCAACCCGTGCACCGTGGTTCGTGAGCATGTCCTTGTCTCCTTCGCAGTCCGTTGCCCTCTCCAAGTGCAAGCGCCTTGCCACGCCCGAAGTGCGCGAAAACCCGGGCGTCGAGCCTGCGCCGTAGGGCCCGAGGCAACACGGCGCGGGCCGGAGTGTGGCCGCGGCCCCTACGCTCGCGCTCACTCGCAGACGAGCTTCGCGGCCACCGTCGCGTCGGGCTCGCTCTGCCCCTCGGCGTCGGTGCGGCCGTTGCCGAGCTGGCCCTGCTCGTTCGCGCCCCAGCAGTAGACCTCGTCCTTCGCCGTGCGGGCGCAGGTGTGGAACGCGCCGGCGGCGACCTCGACGATGCCGCCGGGCAGCTCCACCACCACGGCCTCCGGCTCGAAGGTGCTCGGCGCGCGCCCCGGCCCGTGCTGGCCGAACTCGTTGCCGCCCCAGCACCAGGCGCGCCCGTCGACGTCGAGCGCACAGCTGTGCGTGGCGCCCGCCGCGACCTGCGCGGCGTCGGCCGACAGGGCGACGTGCAGTGGCGTCGCGCTCTCGTGGACCGTCTGCGGGCGGCCGAGCTGGCCGGCGAGCAGGTTGTTGCCCCAGCACTCGACGCCTTCGTTCGAGCTCACCATGCAGCTGTGCAGGGTGCCGAGCTCGAGGCTCGCGGCGCGCGCCGGCGTCTGCAGCATGAGCGGCGTCGGGTAGGGCACGGCCTTGTCCGGCCCGCCGACCTGCAGGCCCGCGTTGTCGCCCCAGCAGTGCACCGTGCCGGCGAGGGTGCGGCCGCAGCTGTGGCCGTCGCCCGCGGCGATCTCCTGGAAGGCGTTGGCGAAGTCGACCATGGCCGGGAGCTCGTCGCCCCCCCCGCTGCCCCGGCCGAGCTGCCCGCGCTCGTTGTTGCCCCAGCACCCGGTCCCGACGCTGGCGCGCGCGCAGCTGTGGGCGCCGCCCGCCGCGAGCCCGGTCGCGGGCGCGCCCGCCCCGTCGAGCGCCGTCACGCGCAGGGGTCCGGGCACGGCGCCGACGACGCCGAGCTGCCGGTGATCGTTCTTGCCCCAGCACCACACCGTGCCGTCCTCGGCGAGGGCGCAGGTGTGAGCGCCGCCCGCGGCGAGGGCGGCGCTCGCCGGCACGATCGCGTCCACGCGCACGGGCTCCGGGGTCGCCGCGCCGTCGAGCCGCCCGTCGCCGAGCCGCCCGTCGCGCCCGTTGCCCCAGCAGGCGACCGAGCCGTCGCGGAGCAGGGCGCAGGAGTGCTGCCCGCCGAGCGCGAGCCCGAGCACGCACGGCTCGAAGCACTGCGAGGCGAGCTCGCCCGGGGCGAGCTCGCCGTAGCGCAGGCCCGTGGCGCAGCTCGTGTCCGGAAAGCTGCAGTAGCCGGTCTTCTCGCAGCGCCCGGCCGCGCCGTCGTGCGTGCACTCGGCGTCGGCCGTGCACTCGAACGGCACGCCGGCCGCGCCGCAGCCGAGGCTCGCGAGCGCGAGCGACGACGCCAGCACGCACCGAGAGAGCCAGGTCCGGGTCACCACGCCGGCGATGCTAGCAAGAGTCGGGCTCGAGATGCGCCGCGCTACTGGCACACGCGCGGTCCGTAGGGCAGCGCCTGATCGACCGCGATGCCGAGCTGCAGCGTGTCGAGGTGGCCCGTGCCCAGGTAAAAGTGCGACTCCTCGGGGGTGCCGCCGATGTGGGCCAGGTTGCCGGGCCCGGTCTCGTAGCCGGCTGCCACGACGACGGCGCGCGTGCCGCCGGGCTCGCGCAGGATCATGCGCGTGCCCTTCGCGGGCCGCGCCGCGGAGGTCCAGTACATGTTGACGTACCAGCCCTCGTGCAGCACCGGGAACGCGGCGGGGTCGCCGATGCCGGCCCCGTAGAAGCTCCCGCCCTCGAGCGGCGCCCACACCTGCTCGCGGTGGAGCACGAGCCCGGTCGTCGCCTGCGAGAGCGCGTAATGCTCGAGGAGCTCCTCGGTGGCGGTCGTCGGGTAGGGCGCCGGCTCGTCCGCGGTCACGAGGTGCGCCTCGAGCACGATGGGCCCGGTCGCCGGCATCGGCAGCGGCGTGCCGCCGTCCCCGACGCGCGCCATCTCGCCGACCTCGAGATCGCACGGGCCCTGCGACGGCACGACGAAGCCGATGTCGATGCGGAAGGGCCCCGCCTGCGGCACGCCCGCGCTCGCGTACGTGTCGGCCACGATCCAGTAGTCGCCCGCCTCGACGTCGGCGCGCGCGTCGAGGTCGCCCCGGTCGAGGCAGGCCGCGGCGTCGAGCGCCGCCAGGATGTGCACGTCGAGATCGACGCCCGCGTCGTCGTACACGGCGGCGCTGAGGAAGCCCGCCTCGGGCACGGTCACGCGGTAGAGGACCTCCGGGCCGGACTCGTCGGTCGCGAGCGCGCAGGCGTAGCCGTCGAGCACGGACGCGCCCTCGATGCTCGTGTCGCGCTCGTCCGTGAACGGAAACTCCGTCACGCAGGTGACCCCCACCGGGCACGCGTCGGCGCCGCCGCTCCCGCCGGCACCGGCACCGGCGCCGGCACCGCCGCCGCCTGCCGTGCCCGCGCCGCTCCCGCCGCCGCCGTCGGCCTCGCTCGCGCCGTGGCACGCACCGAAGAGCGCGAGACCGAGCGCAGGGAGCAGGGCGAGCCGGGACCGGGAGACGCGGCGCAGGCGGGGGCGAAGCATGCTGGCCCCATTGTCGCCGGCTGCGGGCGCGCGGCAAGTGCTCTCGGACCCGAGTTCGCCCGGCCCGGACGGGTGGCCCCTCGACGCCGCCGGCGGGTGCGCTAGATTGGGAGGTCGTGGACGGATCGAAGAACGGGGGCAAGCTCGGCGCGGTGTGCTTCGACACCGTGCGCCGCTCGCACTCGGTGCTCGCGCCCATCACGCGCCGCTACTTCCGCAGCGAGACCCGCGGCATGGCGCGCATCCCGCACGAGCAGTGCGTGCTCGTCACGCACCACGACGGCGGCGTCCTGCCGATCAACGGCATCTGCTTCGGGGTCGAGTGGTACGACCACTTCCGCTTCGGGCGGCCGCTGTTCGTGCTGTCGCACGACTTCATCCACGCGCTCTTCGAGCCGTTCACCGATCTCTTGCCGCGCTCGGGCGTGGTGCGCGCCGACCGCGCCACCATGGACCGCGTGCTCGAGGCCGGGCACTCGGTGCTCGTGTTTCCGGGCGCGGCGCGCGAGAGCTTTCGCCCCTACGGCGACCGCCGCCTCATCGACCTCGGCGGCCGCACGGGCTTCGTGCGCCAGGCGATGCGCCACCGCGTGCCGGTCGTGCCCTTCGTGAGCGCCGGCGCCCACGAGACCCTGTTCGTGCTGCGCCGCGGCGCGCGCTTCGCCCGCTGGCTCGGCTTTCGCAAGGTGGTGCGGAGCGGTGACGTCCTGCCGATCTGCCTCGGGCTGCCCTGGGGGATCTGGGCCCTGCCGGTCCTGCCGCAGCTGCCCCTGCCGTCCAAGATCACGACCGAGGTGCTCGAGCCCATCGAGCTCGCGGGCGACCCCGACGACGAGGCGGCCGTCGCCCGCGGCTTCGAGCTCGTGCTCTCCCGGATGAAGAGCGCGCTCGTGCGCCTCTACGCCGAGCGGCGCTACCCGATCCTCGGCTGACGCGCCGCGCGCTCGCGCGCCGTCGCTGCTCAGGCCTCGTTGCGGCCGCGCACCAGGTCGAGGATCGAGCCGAGCAGATCCTTGGCCGCGGCGGCGCGCGGGCCGAGCCCGGAGCGGTAGAGCGTGCGCGCGGCGCCGAGCAGCGTGCGGTACATCTGGTGGCTGTAGGGCTGCCAGAAGGGGCTGTACTTGAGGGTCGGCACGACCTCCTCGTTGACGTGGTAGCCGATGCACAGATCGCGCAGCCCGTCGTCGGAGTGTACGCGCCCGGTGCCGCTCTTCTTCACGCCCTGCCACGGCGTCTCGGGGCAGGCGTGGGTGATGAGCGTCTCGTTGATCATCACCGTGCCGGCCTCGATGCGCTCGGCCACGCGCCGCCCCTCGGCCTTGTCGCGCGTGTAGACGTAGGCGTTGAGGCCGTAGATCGAGTCGTTCGCGCGCTGGATGGCCTCGTCGACCGAGCGCACCTTCAGGATGGGCAGCGTCGGGCCGAAGGTCTCCTCGCGCACGCACTCCATCTGCTCGGTCACGTCGACGAGCACGGTCGGCGGGTAGAAGAGCCCCGGGCCGGGTGCGCGGCGGCCGCCCGTCAGCGCGCGCGCCCCCGCCGCGAGCGCCGCCTCGACCTGGCGCTCGACGACGGCGAGCTGCCCCGGGTCGGTCATCGCGCCCACGTCGGTGCCGTCGGCGAGCGGATCGCCCATGCGCAGGCGCGCCGTCTTGTCGGTCACGCGCCGCACGACCTCGTCGTAGACGCTCTCGTGCACGTAGGCGCGCTCGATCGAGGCGCACACCTGCCCGGCGTTCGCGAAGGCGCCCCACACGAGCGAGCCCGTGACGACGTCGAGATCGGCGTCCGGCAGCACGATGGCCGGGGCCTTGCCGCCGAGCTCCATCGAGCACGGGATGAGCTGCCGGCCGCACTCGGCCGCGACCACCTGCCCGACGCCCACCGAGCCCGTGAAGTTCACGTACTCGACGCCCATGCCGATCATCTCCGAGCCGACGCGGCCGGGGCAGGGCAGGACCTGGAAGACGTCGGGGTCGAGGCCGGCCTCGTCGAAGAGCTCGCGCGCCTTCAAGGCGATGAGCGGCGTCAAGCTCGCGGGCTTCAGCACGACGGCGTTGCCGGCGAGCAGGCCCATCACGACCTCGCCGATGGGGATCGAGAAGGGGAAGTTCCAGGGCGCGATGACGAGCATGACGCCGCGCGGCCGGTAGTGCAGGTAGCTGCGCCGGTGCTTCATCACGTGCAGATCGATGCGCCGCGGCTTCAGGATCTCCTCGGCGCGGCTCGCGAAGTACACGGCCAGGTCGGCGATCGGGAAGACCTCCATCTGCAGGGCCTCCTGCAGCACCTTGCCGTTCTCGCGCGCGATGAGCTCGCACACCTCGTCGGCGTGATCGAGCAAGACGTCCGCGAAGCGCCGGATGACGCGCGCCCGCTCGGCCAGGCCCGCGGCCTCCCAGGTGCGCTGCGCCGCGCGCGCCCGCAGGAGGCACTCGCGCGCCTCGTCGCCGGTGAAGCTCTTCACCTCGCCGATCTTCTCGCCCGTGGCCGGGCTGCGTACCGACAGGACGTTCGCCTTCTGGTTCATGCCGCGCGGACGCTAGCCCACGGGACCGCGCGTTGCGAGATCTGGGGTCGAGTACCCTTGCTGAAGCAGCAGGCGGCATCCGGACCTGAGTAAGTTTCCCTCACCCCCCGGCCCCCTCTCCCGAGGGAGAGGGGGTGGTCCATGTCGGGGGCTTTCGTCGTTGGCGGTCGGAAAACGAAGCGCGCTAGCGGGTGTCGCCGCGTCGGCCAGGAGCGAACCGCGTGCGAGTTGCTCGCCGCACACGCTGACAAGGAGCAACGAGACAAAGACCGCTTGGGCCGCTCGGCGCTCGGGCATGGAGCGGCGCAGCGCGAGGACTTGAAGACGGGCCACTCGCCAGCCCTGGAGCCTTGGCCTCTGAGC
>JACRDA010000153.1 GCA_016212965.1 Myxococcales bacterium | reverse complement strand
GTCGTCGCCGCCGCGAAGCTCGGCGCGACCGCCATCGGCTTCGACCTCGATCCGCGTCGGGTGGCCGAGGCGCGCGCGCACCTCACGGCCGGCGGCGTCGACTCGCACGCGAAGGTCAAGTGGGCGAACGTCTTCTCGGTGGACCTCACGCCGGCGACCGTCGTGACGCTCTACCTCCTCCCGCGGCTCAACGTGCGGCTCATCCCGCAGCTCGGCAAGCTCCGTCCCGGCTCGCGCATCGTCTCCCACGACTTCGACATGGAGGGCGTCACCCCGGACGCCGTCTTCACCGTCGAGGCGCCGGAGCTCGTGAACGACAAGGGCTTGAGCGGCTACCTGGGCGACGGCGTGCCCGAAGACGGCGAGAACTACGCGCTGCGCGCCCACAAGATCTACCTGTGGACCGCGCCGCTCCGGAAGGCCGCGGCCCCGGCCGGCGGGGCGGAGACCACCCGCACTGGGAGCCGCTCCAAGTAGGACCGTCTTCGTCGCGCGAGGCGACGGGTGCACCATTGCCTAGCCGTGCGTGGTCCGGGTCGACTTCTGCGACATCCGCTTCGTCGCTGACGCTGCCGGACCGCGCGCGAGCGACCCCGATCGCTCGCCGTCGCGCCGGCTCGGTCGGGCCTGCGCGCGCTGCGGCCGGGCGGCTGAAGTTCCGCGGTCAAGGACACGCGAGCCAGGCCTTGCCGGGTCCGGCGGCGCGCCACGCGACCTGCGGCGCGCAATTACACGCCATGACAGCAGCGCGCCGCGGCCCCGGCCGACGGGGCGGAGACCACCCCCGCACGAGGCGCTCGGGGCGGCGCCGAGTGAGGCGGACTAGTCCCGCGCGCCCGGAGCGCCCGGCCCGCGATAGCGCTCGAGCGCGCGCGCGACCGTGAGATCGAGCGCCTCGTCGGCCTCGAGGGCCGTGAGGAGCGGGAACGGCGCCTCGGGCGCGCAGTAGCCGTCCCACGCGCAGCGCCGGCCGCTGCCGCACTGAGCGTCCGAACGGCACAGCGGGCGGCGCCACGTGCACTTCGGGCAGCCCTGGAAATCGGGTGGGCAGGCCGAGGGGTCGTGGCAGCGACGCGGGGCGGCCTCGCCCGCGAGACCCTGGGGCCCGTCGGGGAGCCTGCCGACGATGGTCGCCACGTGCGGCCACTCGAGCGTACCGCTGAGGCCGACCGCCTGCCCCTCGGCGTCGAGCGCGAGGAAGAAGTAGCGCGTCTCGCCGGTCACGGTGCTCACCTCGCGGCACGACACCTCGCCCGTCCAGCTCTGGCCGTGGCGGGCGAGCTCGAGCGTGCCCCAGGCGGGCGAGCCCCAGGTGTGGAAGAAGACGAGCACCGTGGCGGCGCCGTAGCTCGCGGGCAGGCGCACGCGCAGCGGCAACGGCGTCAGGACCTCCTGGTGCGTGACGAACTCGACCTCGGGACGCGGCGGCCCCGGGTCGGCGGGCGCCTCGGGCGGGCGCGGCGCGCAGCCGAGCGCGAGGAGCACGGCGGTCGTCACGAGGAGGAGGGCTCGCGCACGCACCCGGCTTCGTAGCACGCGCCGCCGGGCAACGCAGTCACCCGCGGAAGCCAGCGTCTGCTCGACGAACGCCCATGGTAGGACTCGCGCCATGATCCACGACGCACGCGAGCCCGAGCTGCCCCGGTGGAGCCGCCCCTCTGCGACGACGATCGCGCTTGCGCGCCAGGCGCTCGCGCCGTGGCGCTGGTTGACGGCGCCGTCCTTCCACCACCTCGAGCGCGTGCCGCGCGACCGCCCGGTGCTCTTCGTCGCGAACCACACGCTGATGGGCGTGCTCGACACGCCGCTCCTCATGCTCGGCCTGGTCGAGCACACGGGCCACTTCCCGCGCTCGATGGGCGACCACGTCCACTTCCTCTTCCCGGGCTGGCGCGATCTCCTGCAGGCGTTCGGCGTGGTGCACGGCACGCGCGAGACCTGCCGCGCGCTCATGCGGAGCGGCGAGTCGCTCCTGGTGTTCCCCGGCGGCGGGCGCGAGGTGTTCAAGCGCCGCGGCGAGGCGTACCGCCTGCTCTGGGGCAAGCGCGCCGGCTTCGCCCTGCTCGCGCGCGAGGTCGGCTACCCGATCGTGCCCGTCGCCGCGGTCGGTGCCGAGGAGTGCTACCGCATCGTGCTCGACGCGGGCGACCTCGAGCGCGTGCCCGTCGGCAAGGCCTTCCTCGAGCACGCGCCGCGCAAGGACGTCCCGGTTCCGCCCGTCGTGGCCGGCCTCGGCGGCACGCCGCTGCCCATCCCGCAGCGCTTCTACTTCTCGTTCGGGCACCCGATCGAGAGCGCCGGCTACGGCACGGACGGCGACGACGAGGCCGCGACCTTCGCGCTCCGCGAAGAGGTGCGCACGGCCCTCGAGCAGCAGCTCCTCGAGCTCCAGGCCTGGCGCGCGCGCGACCCCGATCGCTCGCCGTCGCGCCGGCTCGGGCGGGCCCTGCGCGCGCTGTGGCCGAGCGGCTGACGCGGCCGGTCGTCTCGCGTTGGCCCCGGGTGCGAGGTAGTCTCGAAGGCGTGGCGAAGCCGAGCTACGACGACGAGACGCTCGCGGCGTACTTCCAGCCCGTGAGCCCGGAGCTCTACGCGGATCCCGTGGTCGGGCCCGTGCTGCGGCGCCTCGAGGTCGACGATCCGGACGTCGTGCTGGCGGTCGCCGACGTCGATCGCTCGCAGGTGCGCGACGCGCTCGCGCGGTCGCCCGAGGAACGCTTGCGCGTGGCGCTCGAGCGCTGGAACGGGCTCGCGAGGCTGCGGGATGCCGAGCAAGGGTGACGACGCCATCCTGCGCGGCCTCGCCGAGGCGGGGGTCGAGCTCGAGGTCGTGGGTGGCACCGCGGCGGTGCTGCCACCGACGCGCCAGCAGCTCCTCGGCAAAGGGCAGCTCAACTTCGAGACCGATCTCGGCAAGGTCGACGTGCTGTGCGAGCTCGGACCAGGTGAGGGCTACGAGCAGATCCTCGAAGACACCGTGGTCGTCGGAGGGATCCGCGTGCTCGGCCTCGCGCGCCTGATCGCGGTCAAGGCGCGCGCCAACCGACCCAAGGATCGCGCCACGCTGCCCGTCCTCATCGCGACGCTCGACGAGCGCACGAGACGACGGCGCTAGGCAGCCCCGCGCCGCGTCCCTCGCCGTCGCGCCGGCTCGGTCGGGCCCTGCGCGCGCTGTGGCCGGGCGGCTGACCAGGGGGCAGGCCGCACGACGCGAGCTTCGGCGTGGTACCTTCGTCGAGTGAATGACCCCGCCGAGAAGCGTCCGACTCTCGCCGACCTCGACGCCCTGCCGCCCGGCGTGAAGGGCGAGATCATCGAGGGAGTCCTCTACACGATGACGCGCCCGCGCGGCGCGCACCAGAGCACCGGCACGGCCATCGGGGGCGATCTGCGGGGGCCGTTCGACCGCGGTCGCGGCGGCCCTGGCGGCTGGTGGATCCTCGTCGAGCCCGGTATCGAGCTGCCCGGCACGCCCGAGATCGCACCGGACGTCGCCGCCTGGCGGCGCGCGCGCTTGCCCGAGCTGCCGGAAGAGGAGCCGATCCGGGTCGTGCCGGACTGGGTGTGCGAGATCCTCTCGAGCTCGACCCGGCGACACGACCTGCTCGTGAAGAAGCCCTACTACGCCCGCATCGGCGTAGCGCACCACTGGCTCGTCGACCTCGCCTCGCGCACGCTCACCGCCTACCGGCTCGAAGGCGGGCGCTGGGTCGAGCTCGGCGTCTTCGGTGACGAGACCGCGGCGCGCATCGAGCCGTTCGACGCCGTCGCGCTCGACGTGAAGAGCTTCTGGCCCTGAGGCACCCAGTAAGGGCGGCCATCGCCCGCGTGTCGCTCCCCGGCGCCAACCAAACTGCTGCTGCGAGCCGAGTTGGCGTTGACGTTGACGTTGACTTTGACCTTGACGTTGACGTGGCCGTGGACCTTGACGGCGACGTCTACGTGGACTTGGTCGGCTGAACCGTTGACGCGCGTCCTGCCGACGTACCTGGCGCACGTCGTCCGCCGATCCTCGAGCATGTCGAGTTTTCGGTGTCTCGACGTCGACCAGCGCGTTCCGAGCGCGCGTCGGCGACGGCGTGCTCGAGGGCGTCGAGGATGGCGCGGGCGTGAGCGAGAAAGCGCGCGCCCGCAGGACGCAGGTGCATGCCGCGCGCGCTTCGCTCGAACAGCGGGAGGCCGAGCTCGTCCTCGAGCGCGCGCACGCTGCGGCTCAGCGGCGGCTGCGAGACGTGCAGGGCCTGCGCGGCCGCGTGCGTCGTGCCGTGCTCCGCAACCGCGACGAAGTATCGGATCTGATCGAGGCTCACGCCCTCGAGCTTATCACGCGTGCCCGCGCTGGTTGCGATGCGCAATCGGTATTGGACCGTGCGCCCCACGGGGGGCGATCGTGAGCCATGGCCATCGCGATCCACGGCGAACGCCAGATCCTCGCGCTGCGCAGCGCCGGCCGCGCCGCGGCCGCCACGCTGGCGCTCGTCGGACGGCGCCTCGCACCCGGCCTCAGCACCGCCGACATCGACGCCTGGGTGCGCGCGGACACCGCCGCCCGCGGCGGCGTCGCGAGCCAGCTCGGCTACCACGGCTTTCCCGCGGCGGTCTGCACTTCGCGCAACGAGGTCGTGTGCCACGGCATTCCGTCCGCTGCCGAGAAGCTCGAGGACGGCGACATCGTGAACGTCGACGTGACCACGCGGCTCGACGGCTTCCACGGCGACACGTCGGCGACGTTCGTCGTCGGCCGCGCCGGTCCCGAGGCGCGGCACGTGGTTGGGGTTGCGCGCCGCTGCCGCGACGCCGGCGTCGCCGTGGTGCGCGACGGCGTGCGCCTCGGCGACATCGGCGCGGCCATCGAGGAGCTCGCGCGCGCCGAGGGGTGCAGCATCGTGCGCGATTATGGCGGCCACGGCATCGGCCGCGAGATGCACATGCCACCGCACGTGCCGCATCACGGTCTGCGCGGAACGGGCCTGCGTCTGCGCGCCGGCATGGCGCTCACCATCGAGCCGATGGTGAACCTCGGCGGGCCCGAGGTGCGGCTGTGCGACGACGGCTGGCGGGTCGTGACCGCCGACGGCAGCCTGTCGGCGCAGTTCGAGCACACGGTGCTCGTGACCAGGAGCGGCTGCGAGGTGCTGACGGCCGGCGACGAAGCGCCGGCGCTCGCCGCCGCAGCGGCGCCCGTGTGCCGCGTCGGCGCGTCGTGAGCCGCGTCCGAAAGCGCGTGAACCGCTCCCCGCGACGTGGCACGTACCGGGCCCGATGAGCATCGTCGCCGCCCACGACCTGAAGAAGAGCTTCGGACCGCACCTCTTGTTCGACGGCGTCTCGCTCACCGTCGAGCCGGGCGAGCGGGTCGGGCTCGTGGGCGTGAACGGCTCGGGCAAGAGCACGCTCGCGCGCGTGCTCGCGGGCGCGGAGCCCGTCGACGCCGGGGAGCTCGCGTGGCGGCGCGGCGCGCGCATCGAGTACCTCGAGCAGGCGCCGAGCTTCCCCGACGACGCGCGCGCCCGCGACGTCGTCGCCGCGGGCCTCGGGACCTGGCTCGAGGCCAAGACGCGCCACGAGCGGCTGGCCTCCGAGATCGCCGCGGCCGCGGAGCCCGCGCCCGCCGCCCTCGAGGCCCTCTCCGCGGCGGCCGCCGACGTCGAGCGCCTCGGCGGCTGGGAGCGCGGGCACGAGGTCGAGCGCGTGATGATGCACGTGGGCGTGACGGCGCCCGACGCCTGCATGGGCACCTTGAGCGGCGGCGAGCGGCGGCGCGTCGCGCTCGCGCGCGTGCTCGTGTCGCGCCCCGACCTCATGATCCTCGACGAGCCGTCGAACCACCTCGACGCCGAGACCATCGAGTGGCTCGAGCGCCACCTCATCGAGGAGCAGGAGGGCGCCGTCCTGCTCATCACGCACGATCGATACCTGCTCGACCGGGTGGCCGAGCGCACGCTCGAGATCGATCGCGGCAAGCTCACGAGCTACGACGGCGGCTACGAGGCCTACCTCGAGGCCAAGGCCGAGCGCCAAGCGCTCGCGGCGCGCACGGAGGCGAACCGCCAGAACTTCCTGCGCCGCGAGCTCGAGTGGCTGCGGCGCCAGCCGAAGGCGCGCACCGGCAAGCAGAAGGCCCGCATCGGGCGCGCCGAGGCCGCGCGCTCCGCCCGGCCGGCGCGCGCCGAGCGCACGGTCGAGCTCGGCATGACCGCGACCGTGAGCGGCAAGGTGCTCTTCGAGCTCGCGGATCTACGCCTCGCGTACGGGCCGGAGGTGCTCGTCGCGGGGCTCGATCTCGTCGTCACGCAGGGCGAGCGCATCGGCATCGTCGGGCGCAATGGCGCGGGCAAGACCTCGCTCCTGCGCGCGCTCTCGGGCGAGCTCGCGCCCGTCGGCGGCAAGATCGTGCGCGGCAAGGGCACGCGCATCGCGTACCTCGATCAGGAGCGGCGCGGGCTCGACCCGGCCGCGAGCGTGACCGACAACGTGTCGGGCGGCGCCTCGCGCGTGACGCTCGGCAGCCAGGTGCTCGACGTGCGCTCCTACCTCGAGCGCTTCCTCTTCGACGCGACCCGCCAGCGCCAGCCGGTGGGCTCGCTCTCGGGCGGCGAGCGAGCGCGGGTCGCGCTCGCCAAGATGCTGCTCCAGCCCGCGAGCCTGCTCATGCTCGACGAGCCCACCAACGACCTCGACACGGCCACGCTCGCCGCGCTCGAAGAGATGCTGCTCGACATGCAGGCGACCGCCCTCGTCGTCACGCACGACCGCTACTTCCTCGACCGCGTCGCGACGGCCATCCTCGCCTTCGAGGGCGAGGGGCGCGTCGTGCGCTACGCCGGCAACTACGACTCCTACCTCGGGCAGCGCCCGCGCCCGGGCGCCCTCTCCGAGCCGCCCGCCGCGGCCGCGAGCGCGCCACCGAAGGCGCCGGCCCCGGCCCGCAGTCCGAAGCCGGCGGGCCTCACCTACGCCGAGCGCCTCGAGCTCGAGGGCCTGCTCGAGCGCGTGGCCGCCGCCGAAGAGGCCGTCACGGCACTCGAGGCGCGCCTCTCGGACCCGAGCGGCTACGGCTCGGGCCTCGACATCGCCAAGCTCGGCGCCGAGCTCGCCGCAGCGCGCGTCGAGGCCGAGCGCTTGACGACGCGCTGGGAGGAGCTCGAGACGCGCCGCGAAGCAGCCGGGCGGCCGAGCGCGTAGCGCGCGGCGTGGACATGTGCTGGCGGAGCGCGCTGCCCTCCTTCGGGACTTCGGGTGACGTGTCATCGATGTGGCGCTGGCAACTGCGGGCGCGCGACCGAGGCCCGGAGCGCAGCGGGGGGCCGACGGAGGGCGAGCCGTGAGCTGCATTGGCTGGTTGGGCGGCCTTGCGCACCTGACCGGCGAGGGCCTCGAACGTCTCCAGAACAGCGATGAAACGCTCAACGGTCAGCCCGCCATAGCGGCCGCTCTCGATCCGGCTGATGTTGCTCTTGTTGGTGCCGACAACGCGCGCGACCTGGTCCTGGGTAAGTCCGTGAGCCTTCCGCAGGACGCCAAGGTCCTTGCCGAGGGTCGCGACAAGTTGGCGCCGCGCGAGGTAACGCCCCTGAACGTGCGAGATTGCGTCTTGTTCCTTCGTCTCGTCGACTTGAAGGAAATCTCCTTGCTCGAAGCGGGCCAGGACGTCTTGATCCGCCGCCTGCAGGGCGGCGTCGCGCGGGTCCTTTCTGAAACGACGTACGGGCATTGGCAGCCTCCAGGTATCCATCAGCGTCCGCGGCGACCGCGACGCGCTGCGGGGGAGTAGGCCGTGATCGGCCAGACCGTGTCAGGCTCGTGCCACCGCCACACCATCTTCAGGGCCCTGCCGGGACCGGCGCAGCCGACACTCACCCAGTAGGTGCCGTGATGGTGGTGCTCTTGTTCCATGACGATGCGCTCGGGGTCGTGCCATGCAACATCGAAGTCCGTGGCGGAAACACCGCGTCGCTTGGTAATGTGCCGCACCTGCCACGGGCCCCAGAGGATGAGCGCCACGAGGAGCAGGTTATCACATCGGACAACCGTGTCAGGGCGAGTGCCTACCCCGACCAGCGAGCAGGACGCGTCCGTCAGTGCCCGTGCCGGCGGTACTCGCCACCGGTCGTGCTGTCGCGCAGCGAGGTGCGCGCGGTGCTCGCGGCCGTCGCGCGTCGACTCGCCGCTCTTGTTCGTGCGGCGCGACGGGCCGGGGGCGCCGCACGAGACGACGCTGCAGAAGACCTTCATCGCCGCGCGCCAGGCGTGCGGCTTGAAGAAGGACGCTTCGATTCACACCCTGCGCCACAGCCACGCCACCCATCTGCTCGAGGCCGGGGTCACGCTCCGCACCATCCAGGCCGTGCTCGGCCACAAGAGCATGCAGACGACCTCAATCTACATGCACGTGACCCAGCCCGCAACGGAGCGCCTCCAGGAGACCGTCGACGAGCTCATGAAGGTCATGACGGAGCTGTAGCGGCCGCGGGCGCGACCCGCCATGCCCACCCTCGCCGACGTCGTGCGCGCGCACGGCGGCTCGTATGTGGCGCGGCACCCGGACGCGCTCCTGCCGAGCCACGTGCGCGCGCTCGGAGCCATCGCCGACTGCCGCACCGAGGCGCTCGGTGCCGAGCTCGCCGCGTGCCACGGCTGCGGCCACGCGCGGCTCGTCTACCACTCGTGTCGGCACCGTGCCTGCCCGCGCTGCGGCCACGACGCGACCGAGCGCTGGCTCGCCCGCCACCGCCAGGCCCTGCTCCCGGTGCCCTACTTCCACGTCGTCTTCACGCTGCGCGGTGAGCACCGCAGCTCCGCCGCCTCGTCCGCTCCCACCAGCGCGCCCTCTTCGACGCGCTCTTTCGCGCCGCCTTCGAGGCCCTGGCCACCGTGTGCGCCGACCCCCGCCACCTCGGCGCCGACATCGGCGCTCTCGCCGTCCTGCACACCTGGACACAAGCCC
>JACRDA010000157.1 GCA_016212965.1 Myxococcales bacterium | reverse complement strand
CTGCCTTGGCAAACCGGGCGGCTCGGCGCCCGCGCCGAGGTCCGTGGCTGTCTCTTTCCTCGGGGGCGCGAGCTGCGGGTCTGACCACGCTCAGAACAGCGCCGCCGCGATCCCGTCCGTGTACAGGCGCGCCGCGCGCGGCACGCGCAGCCGGCCGCCCTCGCGCGTGAGACGGCCCGTCGCCTCGAGCTCCGCGGCCGCGCGGCGCCGGGCGGGGGGCCAGGGCTCGACGCCGAGCGCGTGCGCCGCCGCCTCGAGGTCGAGGCCCTCCTCGAGCCGGAGGCCGAGCAGGATGCGCTCGCGCAGGCGCGTCTCGGGGCCGAGCTCCTCGCTCTCGGTCTCGTGCGGCTCGCCCGCGAGCGCGGCGCGCACGTAGGCGGCAGCGCGCGTCTCGTTCTTGTAGCGTCGCGCGCTCCCGTCCGGTCGGGCGAGCGCCCCGACGGCGCCGCAGCCGAGCCCGAGGTAGTCGCCGCCGTGCCAGTAGCCGAGGTTGTGGCGGCTCTCGCGTCCGGGCCGGGCGTAGTTCGACACCTCGTAGTGGCCGAGGCCCTGCGCCTCGAGCGCCTCGGCGACGGCGACGAAGCTCTCCGCCACGTGCTCCTCGGGCGCGAGCGGCAGCGAGCCCGCGCGCGCGCGCTTGCCGAAGAGCGTGCGCTCCTCGATGGTGAGCGCGTAGGCCGAGACGTGCTCCGGCCCGAGCGCCGCGAGGCCGCGCGCCTCGCGGGCGGCCTCGTCGGGGGTCTCGACGCCGTCGGCCGTCGCGACGCCGAAGATGAGATCGACGTTCACCGAGCGCGCCCCGGAGCGGAGGGCGGCCTCGACCGCGGCGCGTGCGCCCGCCGGATCGTGGTCGCGCCCGAGGAACGCGAGCCGGCCCGCGTCGAGCGACTGCACGCCGAGGCTCAGCCGGTCGACGCCCGCCGCGACGAGGGCCCGCGCGGTCGCGAGGTCGAGGGACGACGGATTGGCCTCGAGCGTCACCTCGAGGAGATCGCTCGTCGAGCCGGCCCGCCGCACGATGGCCTCGAGCACGCGCCCGACCTCGCGCGGCTCCCAGAGCGAAGGCGTGCCCCCGCCGAAGTACACGCTCGCGAGCGGCCGGCCCGCGAGGGCCTGCCCGCGCCGCGCGAGCTCCGCGAGGACGGCGTCGGCGTAGCCTCGGTGGTCGATGCGCGCGCGCGCCCGGCCGGCCACGACGAAGTCGCAGTAGGGGCAGACGCGCTCGCAGTAGGGGAAGTGGACGTAGACGCCGAGCGGCGCCGCCGTGCCCCCGTCCGTAGCTGCCTTCATGCCGCGCCTCGTCCCGCCGCAGGTGGCCGAATTGCCGCACTGCGTCTCCGGGTGCTAGCTTTACTCTTCGCTCCTTCCTGGAGCCGGGACAAACCGCGTGCAGTCAGTGAGCGAGCTCGTCTCGCGCCTCCGCAGCTACCAACCCGCCGCCGACGTCGGCCTCGTGGAGCATGCCTGGCACTTCGCCGAGGCGGCGCACGGCCCGCAGCTGCGCAAGAGCGGCGACCCGTACTTCGTCCACCCGGCGCGCGTGGCGGGCATCATCACCGATCTGCGCCTCGACGTGGCGAGCGTGTGCGCCGCCCTGCTCCACGACGTCGTGGAGGACACGGCCGTGAGCCAGGAGGCGCTCGAGGCCGAGTTCGGCACCGAGATCGCGTTCCTGGTCGACGGCGTCACCAAGCTGTCGAAGATCAACTTCCTGTCGAAGCAGGACCGCCAGGCCGAGAGCTTCCGCAAGATGATCGTCGCCATGGCGCGCGACATCCGCGTGCTCGTCGTCAAGCTGTGCGACCGGCTCGACAACATGCGCACGCTCGAGTTCATGTCGCCCGAGGGACAGGAGCGCACGGCGCGCGAGACGATGGACATCTACGCGCCGCTCGCCAACCGGCTCGGCATCGCGCGCTTCAAGAACGAGTTCCAGGATCTGTCGTTCCGCTGGCTCGCGCCCGACGCCCACGGGGAGCTGGCCGAGCGCGTCGCCGAGAGCGAGCCGCAGCGCCAGTCCCACATCGAGCAGGTCTGCCGGCAGCTCACCCAGAAGCTCGCGCAGCAGGGCTTCGCGGCCGAGGTGCAGGGGCGCCCGAAGCACCTCTACTCGATCCACCGCAAGATGCAGGACCGCCAGTGTCCCTTCGAGCAGGTGTACGACATCGTGGCGTTCCGCGTCGTCGTCGAGAGCGTGGCCGAGTGCTACGCGGCGCTCGGCGTCATCCACTCGATGTGGACGCCGGTGCCGGGCCGCTTCAAGGACTACATCGCTCTGCCCAAGCCGAACATGTACCAGTCGCTGCACACGACGGTATTCGGGCCCGGCCACCAGCGCATCGAGGTGCAGATCCGGACGCACGAGATGCACCGCGTGGCCGAGCACGGCATCGCGGCGGTCTGGAAGTACAAGGAGGGCAGCTCGGGCGGCCTCGACCCCAAGGACGCCGCGCGCTTCGGCTGGCTGCGGCAGCTGATGGAGCAGACCGAGCTCAAGGACCCGGCCGAGTTCCTCGAGAGCGTCAAGGTCGACCTCTTCCAGGACGAGGTCTACGTCTTCACGCCGAAGGGCGACGTGCGCGCCTTCCCGCGCGGCGCGACGCCGGTCGACTTTGCCTACTCGATCCACACCGAGGTCGGCGGGCGCTGCGCCGGCGCGCGCGTGAACGGCTCGGTCGTGCCGCTCGGCTACAAGCTCCGCAACGGCGATCTCGTCGAGGTGCTGCCGAGCCCGGACCAGCAGCCGCAGAAGGACTGGCTCGATTTCGTGGTCACCTCGCGCGCCCGCGCCAAGATCCGCGCGCACCTGCGCACGGTGCAGCGCGAGCGCTCGTTGAAGCTCGGCCGCGAGCTGCTCGAGCGCGACATGCAGAGGGGGCGCATGAGCCTCGCGCGGCTCGAGAAGAGCACGGCCGAGAACGCGCTCGTGCGACAGCGCTTCAACGTGTCCCGGATCGAGGACCTCTACGTCGAGATCGGCTACGGCAAGGTCGATCCCAAGCACGTGGTCGACTTCCTCGCGCCCGAGAGCGAGACCGACCGGAAGAGCATCCCGCCGTCGGCCATCAAGGAAGGGCGCTTCGAGGCCCTGGTGCGCCGCGTCACGGGCAAGAGCTCCCACGGCATCCTGTTGAAGGGCGTGGACGACGTGCTCGTGCGCTACACGAAGTGCTGCAACCCGCTGCCCGGCGACGAGATCGTGGGCTTCATGAGCCGCGGGCGCGGCATCACGGTGCACCGCCGCACCTGTCCCAAGGCCTTCGAGGCCGATCCCAGCCGGCGCGTCGACATCTCGTGGGACCCGAAGGCGAAGATCAACCGCGCCGTGAAGGTGACGGTCATGACGGCCAACCGTCCCGGCATCCTCGCCACGGTGGGGCAGACCTTCCACGCGCAGGGCATCAACATCAGCGAGGCCACCTGCCGGGCCGGCGACGACGGCCGCGCCACCAACACCTTCACGTTCCAGTGCTCGGATCTCGCGCAGCTCCGCGGCGTCATCCGGCAGCTCGAGCGCGTCGACGGCGTGATGGGCGTCGAGCGCGCGTAGCGGGCGCTCGGCCGTCCCACCCCTGGCGAGGAGCGCGGCACCGAGGCTCGCCGTCAGGCCACCGGCTCGCCGTCGAGCAGCCGCGCGAGGGCCGGGGGCAAGAGGGCGCGGGCGCTCTCGGGCGCCGGGGGGAGGGTCGAGGAGAGCGTGTTCCACAAGAGGATGTGCTTTCTGCGATAGCGGGGGTCGCGACACACGGCGCGCGCGCCGACGAGGGCCTTGGCGCTGTAGGTCACCTCGCCGGGCGCGCCCGTGAGCCGTTCGATCTCGGGCAGCGCGGCGACCGCGTCCGGCGTCGGGTGCCCGTAGCCGCGGCCGAGGGCGCCGTGGAACAGACGAAAGCACGGAGCGTGCCGGCGGCGCCCGAGCGCGGGCGCGTGACGGGCGAGGAGGCGGCGCGTGCGCCAGGCGACGAGCCCGACGGTCGCGCGGTTGCAGGCCGCGCGCGTCGCGACGGCGACCCCCACGATCTCGAGCGGCCAGTCGAGGTACCAGGCGCCCGCGAGCAGGCCCGCGAGCGTGCCCGCGCTCCCCGTGGGGAGCACGATGACGTCCGGCCGCGGCACGAGGCCGGCGCGCACCTGCAGGTCGAGCTCGAACAGGGCGTCCACGTAGCCGAGGTTCGCGAGCGGGCTCGAGGCGCCGGGGGCGACGAACGAGGTGTCCCGCGCGCGGAGGAGCTCCAGCACGGTGCGCGCGAAGGCGCCGAAGTAGCCCCCGCCGGGCACGAGCTCCGCTGCGGCCGCGGCGTTCGCGAGCAAGGCCCGGCGCACGAAGCGCGTGAGCGGTTGCTCGAAGGCGACCGCGCGCACGCCGAGGCCGAGCGCGCGTCCGAAGAGCGCCGTGGCGGTGACCTGGGTCGAGCCCGTGCCCCCGACCGTGAGCACGCGGCGCCTGCCGGTGGCGAGCGCCGCCGCGAGCAAGAGCTCGTAGCGCCGCACCTTGTTGCCCCCGTAGAGCGGCGAGACGAGGTCGTCGCGCTTCATCCACACGTCGTCGCGCCCGAGGTAGGCGGCGCACGCGAGGGCCGGCTCGACGGGCGTCGGCAGGTGCGCGAGCGGCTGAAAGGGCAGGGTGCGCAGGGCCGGCAGCTCGGCGAAGAGCAGGGGCTCGCGCGCCGGGGCGAGCGGCGCGGGGCAGGGCGATGCGACGGCGCGACGCGCGCGCTCGTGCGCCGGGCGCACCACGCCCACGGCGGCGGCCCCCGGGCCGCTCCCCAGCTCTCCCATGAGCCGGAGGATAGCGCGCACGCGCTCCCGGCGCCGCTCGCGGCTGCGTAGCCGTTCGGTCACGGCGCGCGCGGCTGCCCATCGTTCGGTCACGAGGCGGCCGCGGCCTGCAGCTCGTCGCCGCACGGGCCGTCCATCGGCCGAGACCTCGAGACGGCGCCAGTCGTGCTGCCGCCCCACGGAGAACCCCCATGCGTAGCCTCGCCACCCTCGCCCTCGCGTCCTGGCTCGTCCTCGGCTGCACCAGCGCCGAGCAGCCCCTGCCGAACGACCCCGCCGGCCCGGCGCCGGCCCCGAGCCCGCTCGCGCCGGTGCCCCCCGGCCCGGCCATCGAGGCGTCGGGCACGAGCGACGCCGCCGTGCGCGCCGCCAATGCCTTCGGGCTCGACCTCTACGAGCGGCTGCGGAGCGCCGAGGGGAACCTCGCCTTCTCGCCCGCGAGCATCGCCCTCGCGCTCGCCATGACGTACGCGGGGGCGCGCGGCGAGACCGCGCAGCAGATGCGCGACACCCTGCACCTGCCCGCCGACGGCGCGGCCCTGCACGCGGCCTGGGCGTCGGTGCTCGCGGGCTACCAGGCGCTCGTCCGCGAACCGGAGGCTCCCACGCTCCGGGTCGTCGACCGCCTGTTCGGGGAGCGCAGCCTGCGCTTCGATCCCGCGTTCCTCGAGCTGACGGCCCGCCGCTACGGCGGCGAGCTCGCGCCGAGCGATTTCCTCGGCGCGGCCGAGGCCGAGCGCGCGCGCATCAACGACTGGGTCGCCGAGCAGACGGCGGGCCGCATCACGGACCTCATGCCGCTCGGCTCGGTGAGCAGCGCGACCTCGCTCGTGCTCGTCAACGCGCTCTACCTCAAGGCGAGCTGGGCGCACCCCTTCGACCTCGACCACACGCGCCCCGGGCCGTTCGCGAGCCCCGGCAAGGGCCCGCACGACGTGCCGCTCATGCGCGAGCAGAGCGAGGCCCGCTACGCCGCGACCCCGGACGCCGAGCTCTGCGAGCTCGCCTACCGAGGCGGCCGCTTCGCGACCCTGTTCGTCCTGCCGAAGGACGCCGCCGGCCTCGCGGCGCTCGAGGCCCGGCTCGACGCCGCCGCCCTCGCGAGCTGGGTCGCCGCCCTCGGACCGACCGAGGTCGACGTCACGCTACCGCGCTTCCGGCTCGAGCCGGCGGCGAGCCTGTCGCTCGGCGCTCACCTCGCCGCGCTCGGCATGCCGCTCGCCTTCGGCGCCGGCGCCGACTTCTCGGGCGTGGGGGACGGCGCCGGTTTCCACCTCGACGACGTCGTGCACAAGGCCTTCGTCGCGATGGACGAGGCGGGCACCGAGGCGGCCGCGGCGACCGCGACGGCCATGACCATGGGCGTGCGCGTGCCGCGCGCCGACGCGCCCACGTTCGTCGCGGACCACCCGTTCCTGTTCTTCGTCCGCGACACGCAGACGGGCCTCGTGCTGTTCGCGGGGCGCGTCGTGGACCCTTGAGTGCCCCCGGGTGCCCGGATGCGCTAAAGGCACGTCATGGATCCGTCGCTCGGCGAGCGCGGCGGTGCGGACGACCGCGCCGTGCGCGGGGAGACCCTTGCGTCCGACGAGCCGCCGCGCGCCGACGGCGGGCAGCCGCTCGGCTTCGAGGCCGACGATGCCGCGCGCGGCACCGCCCTCGGCGACAAGCTCCTGCCGCTCTTCGGCAAGGGCCGCGCCTCGGTCGCGCGCGTCACGAGCGCCTGGTACGTGGCCGCGACGAGCAGGAAGCTCCGGAACAAGCCGCGCGCCTGCACCGTGCTCGGCATCCCGATGGTGCTGTTCCGCGACGGCGCGGGCCGGGCGGGCGCCCTGCTCGACCGCTGCCCCCACCGGAACGTGCCCTTGTCGCTCGGGACCGTCGTCGGCGGACGGCTCGAGTGCCGCTACCACGGCTGGCGGTTCGACGGCGCCGGCGTGTGCCGCCACGTGCCGAGCCTGTGCGGGCCCTCCGAGGGCAAGGGGCGGCGCGCGCCAGCCTTTCCCACCGTCGAGCAGGACGGCTTCGTGTGGGTGTACCCGACGCTCGGCGAGGACCCGAAGAGCGAGCCCCATCGCTTCGCCTACGTGGGCAAGCCCGGCTACACGGTGGCGCGGCAGACGGTGGTGGCCGAGGCGACGCTGTTCTCGACGCTCGAGAACGCGCTCGACGTGCCGCACACGGCGTTCCTGCACCGCGGCCTGTTCCGCAACGAGAGCCGCGGCATCACGCTCCGCGCCCTCGTCGACCGCAGCGCCGACCGCGTGGTCGCCGAGTACGTGGGCGAGCCGCGGCCGACCGGGCTCGTGGCGCGCATCCTCTCGCCGTCGGGCGGAATGGTGACCCACTTCGACCGCTTCCTCTTGCCGTCGATCGCCCAGGTCGAGTACCGCATCGGCACCGAGAACCACTTCTTCGTCGACACCGCGATGACCCCGGTCTCGGACTTCGTGACGCGCATCCACGCGGTCGTCGCCTTCCGGCTGCGCATCCCGGGCTGGCTCGTGCGGCCCTTCTTGAAGCCGCTCGCGATGCGCGTCTTCCAGCAGGACGCGCGCATCCTGCGGCGCCAGACCGAGACCATCCGGCGCTTCGGCGGCGAGCAGTTCGTGTCGACGGACATCGACGTGCTCGGCCGCCACATCTGGCGCCTGCTCCGGTCGGCCGAGCGCGCCGAGCCCACGAGCGCGGAGCGCACCGAGGTGGAGCTCGTCGTCTAGGTCGACGGTCGAAGACGCATGCAAGAGCTCGGCATCGATGGACGCTCAGCTCGGCGCCCGCACACACCGGAAGCCCATGTCTTGCTGCCATGGCCTCCTCCTTGCTTCGGCGGGCCCCGGGGGGTCTGCAAACAGGAGCGAGGAGCGATGGTCATGCGGCGTTCGATGACGGCATGGGTTTTCGGGGCAGCGGCGCTGGTCGGCTCCGGCGCGGCGCACGGCGGCTGCGGCGGTGGCGAGGATCTGCCCGCGAGCGCGGTCAACGAGGCGAAGGAGATCTTCGCCGTGCGCTGCGCCCCCTGCCACGGCACCTCGGGCAAGGGCGACGGCCCCGGCGCCGCCGCCCTCGACCCGAAGCCGCGCGACTACACCTCGGCCGAGTGGCAGAAGTCCGTGACGGACGAGCAGATCGAAAAGATCATCCTTGGCGGTGGGCCGGCCGTGGGCAAGAGCAGCACGATGCCCCCGAATCCCGACCTCGACAAGAAGCGGGCCGTCGTCAAGGCGCTGCGCGCGCAGGTCCGCGGGTTCGCCAAGAAGTAGCGGGGCGCGGGTTCCCGAGCGCGCCTGCAGCAACGCGCGGGGTTGGGACGTTCTTGCGCGCGCTGGGATCGTTTTGCCGCGACGCTCTGGGGCGACCACGTAGCGGAAGCTCTACACGCGCCGCGGGCCCGCGAGCGCGCGTGACAGCGGGCGGCCGACGGCGCCCGACGGGTCGAAGCGGCGGGCGAGCGCCTCGAGCTCGCGCACCAGGGCCTGGACCTCGCGGTGCGGCACGCGCCGGTCGTGGCTCGCCCGCTCGCAGAAGAAGCTGCGGCAGCCGAAGGGGCGCGCGGCGTACACGCTGCAGCGCCCGTCGCGATCGAGCAGCGAGCAGATGAGGCCCTGCTCGGGGGCGGTGACCGCGGCGGCGGCGAGGGGCAACGCGCGCCGGGCCGGCGCGAGCTCGCCGCCACGCCGGGCGACGGCCCGCCCGAGCAGGGCGAGCTCGAGGCTCGTCACGTAGGGCTCGCGGCCGAACAGGCCCGGGCGGCAGCACTCGGTGCTCGCCGGGCAGCTCGAGCCTGCGAAGACGGCGTCGAGCCGCGCATACAGGCCCTCGAGCTCGGCGCAGAGGCCGGTCTCGCGCGCGCGGTCCGCGACGCCCGCCCGGAGCGCCCCGCGCGCGCGCGCCCCGCCGCCCGAGACCGAATGCTTGACACGCGCGCCCACGCTGACTACCTAGCCGGAACCGCTGCGGGAGTAACTCAGTGGTAGAGTGCAACCTTGCCAAGGTTGACGTCGCGGGTTCAAGTCCCGTCTCCCGCTCCGACTTCCTTCCGGTCCCTTAGATCGCGCTCGCCTCGAGCTCGAGCCAGCGCTCCGGCTCCGGCACGACGACGCGCACCTCGGGTAGCTCGGCCGCCATGCGCGCCTGCAGGGCCTCGATCGGGTAGCGCTCGGCGAAGCCGGGGTAGAAGTCGTCGAAGTGGTGCAGCACGACCGTGCGCGGCCGGAGCTTGCGGAGCCGGGCGAGGTAGTAGTCGACGACGTCGGAGCGCCCCGCAAAGGGCAAGAGAAACGTCGTCGGTCGCAGGCGCGCGAGCGCGTCGAAGTCGCCGCCGCCGCTGCCCGAGAAGAGCACGCGCTCGCGGCCGAGCTCGAGCAGGACCTCGAAGTTGCCGCCGATCGGGTGGCGCCACGCGAGGCCGAGCAAGGTGCGCGCGAGGCCGGCCCGGAGCACGCGCGCCGTCGTGCGCGCCACCATGCGGGCGTCGAAGCGGATGTGGCGCGTGGGCACGAGCCGGAGCCGTCCGCCGCCGAAGGCGAGCTCGGGGTGATCCTCGGCGGCGAGCAGCCGGTCCTGGGGCACGCCGTCCCGGACGAGCGCCGCGCAGGCGCCGCGCGGTGCGACGACGCGCGCCCCGGAGGCGCGCGCGACGGCGGGCGCGTCCATCACGTGGTCGAAGTGACCGTGCGACACGACCACGAGCGACGCCCGCGCCAGGTCCTCGGGGCGCGTGCGGATCACGGGCTCGGCGCCCGGCCCGCGCGAGAGGAACGGGTCGAGCACGAGCTCCTCGCCGCCGTGGCGCAGCTGGACCGCGGCCGTCCCGAGCCAGCGCAGCGCCACACGGTCGGTCGCGGTCGCGGTCGCGGCTGCGGTCGCGGTCACGGGCCTCGGCCGCCGGTTGCGGGGCCCCTCACTTCGGCGCCGATTTCACCGGCGGCGGGCACTCGCCGGCCGCGAACTGCACGAGCCGTCCCGCGGTCTGCCCGTGGATCGCGGGGTCGAAGCGGTCCTTCATGCCGTTGCAGCCCATCTTGCAGGCCTTCAGCGCCTGACCCTCGTCGTGGGCGTCGAGCCCGCCCTTCTTGCCGCACGCGATGAGGCCCGCGCACGCCTTGTCGCAGTCGAGGGCGACGACGGCCGCGAGATCGGCCGGCGGGGTGCCGGAGCCGGGGGCGGCCGCGCTCCCGGCGCTCGTCGCGGCGGAGGCGCTCGTCGCGGCGGCACTCGTCGCGGTGGAGGCGCTCGGCAGCGGGGTCGGTTCCGCGGTGCAGGCACCGAGCAGGAGGGCGGTGCCGAAGGCGATCGAGGCGGCGAGCGGGCTCTGCATGGTGTTCGGCGCCGCGTGTAGCATCGGCGCCGGAGCGCGGCCAGCGCCGGCCTCGCCGCACCCTGGGGCCTGCGCGGCGGCGCGGCCACGCTCGGGAGGTTCCGTGCTAGGGGTCGCTCGTGCGCATCACTCCGACCGAGATCCCCGACGTCCTCCACGTCGAGCCCAAGGTGTTCCGCGACGACCGCGGTCTGTTCTACGAGTGCTTCCGCGAGGACGCGTTCCGCGCCGCGGGCGTCGACGTGCGCTTCGTGCAGCACAACCAGGCGCGCTCCGTCGCGGGCACGCTGCGCGGCCTGCACTTCCAGAGCTCGCCCGGCCAGGCGAAGCTCGTGCGCGCCACGCGCGGCCGCGTGTGGGACGTCGCGGTCGACATCCGCCCGGGGTCGCCGACCTTCCGCCGCTGGGTCGCCCGCGAGCTCAGCGCCGACAACTGCGCCCTGCTCTACGTCCCCGTCGGCTTCGCGCACGGCTACGCGGCGCTCGAGGACGCGGACGTGCACTACCTCTGCAGCGCCTACTACGACCCGAAGACCGAGTCGGGCATCGCCTGGAACGACCCGGACATCGGCGTCGCCTGGCCGATCGCCGAGCCGCTCCTGTCGGCGCGCGACCAGAAGGCGCCGCTGCTGCGCGACCTCCTGCCGGCAGGCGCGCCGTGAAGATCTTGCTCTGCGGCTCCGAGGGGCAGCTCGGCCACGAGCTCGCCGGGCCGCTCGCGAGCTTCGCCATGCTCGCGGCGCCGCCCGAGCGCGCCTTCGACATCACGGACGCTTCGGTCGTCGCGGCCACGCTCGCGGCCGAGCGCCCGGACGTCGTCGTGAACGCCAGCGCCTACACCGACGTCGACGGCGCCGAGCGCGATCCGGCCCTGGCCGAGCGCGTGAACCGCGACGCCGTCCGCTCGCTCGGGCTCGCGTGCCGGGAGCGCGCCATCGGGCTCGTGCACGTCTCGACCGACTTCGTCTTCGACGGCGAGGCCCGGCGGCCCTACGTCGAGGCCGATCCGTGCCGGCCCATCAACGCCTACGGCCGCTCGAAGCGCGAGGGCGAGCTCGCCCTCGTCGAGACGGGCGCGCCCGCCATCGTGCTCCGCACGGCGTGGGTCTACTCCCTGCGGCGCAAGAGCTTCGTGTCGGCGATCCTGAAGGCCGCGCGCGAGCGCGAGGAGCTCAAGATCGTGGCGGATCAGGTCGGCAGCCCGACCTTCTGCCGCGACCTCGCGGTCGCGATCGCGCTCCTCCTGCGCGGCCTCGGCGAGCGCGCTCCCCAGGCGCTCGCGGACGCGGCCGGCATCTACCACCTCGCGGGCGGCGGCGAGCCCGCGAGCCGCATCGAGCTCGCGCGGGCGGCGCTCGAGCTCGATCCGCACAAGGAGGCGCAGCGCGTGAAGACGCTCGTGCCCATCGAGACGAGCGCGCTCCCCGCGCCGGCGGCGCGTCCGCTCCGGACGCCGCTCGACTCGAGCGCCTGCTGGGCGCGCTTCGGCGTGCGCCTGCCCGACTGGCGCGACGCCCTTCGGCGCGCGCTCGCGCCGAGCGTCGTGTGACGCTCACGCGTCGGGGGCGGGGGCGGCCGCGGGCGCAGGCTCGTCGCGCGGCACGATGCTGAGCGCGTCGCGCAGGCCGCGGAAGTCGAGCGCGAAGAGGACGCCGGCGTAGAGCACGATCGAGCCGCCGAGGGCGAGCGCGAAGCGCACGGGGCCCACGGCCCAGGGGCCGAGCACGGTGACCCCGACGATGCCGACCGCGAGCGCGCCCGCGCCGGCGGCCCAGACGCGGCGCCCGACGCGCACGCCCGGGATGAGGCGCGCGACGACCCAGATGATGAGCGCGTTGCCGACGACGACGTGGACCGCGTAGCCGCCGGTGAAGCCGAGCACGCCCCAGAGCGGCGTCGTCACGAGCACGACGACCCAGTTGAGGCCCGTCCAGCCGATGGCGAGCCGTGCGACCACGCCCGGCTGCCCGATGGCGTCGAGCGCGGAGGCGATGAGCGGCGCCATGAAGCCGATGGTGATCGCGCCCGCGAACACGTAGAGCATCGGCACGCCGGGCAGCCACTGCGCGCCGTAGATCTGCTCGGTGAGGGCGGGCCCGAGGCCGAGGCAGAGCGCGACCCACACGAACGCGACCGTGGCGCAGATCTGGACCGAGCGGCCGAGCGTCTCGCCGAGCAGAGCGCGATCCGACTGGAGACGGCTGTAGAGCGGGAAGGTGACCCGGCTCATGATCTCGACGAGCTTCAGCGGGAAGTAGGCCGTCCCCTGCGCCCAGGTGATGAGGCCGACGGCCTCGTCGCCGAGCATGGCGGCGCCGTACACGGGGATGACGGCGCCGTTTCCGAGGGCGACGACGTTGCGCAGCTGCTGCGCCAGGCCGAACTTCACCATCGGCTTGATGAGCGGCCAGTCGAAGTGGAGGCGCGGGCGCCAGGGCCGCATCACGTAGGCGCCGATGAGGCCGAGCGCGCCCTGGCACACGGCCGCGAACACGAGCGCCTGGGCGCCCATCCCGAGCGCCGCGAGCGCGATGGCGCAGCCGTAGTAGGAGATGGTGAGCACCGTGTCGAGGACGGCCAGGCGACCGAACTCGAGGCGCCGCTCCATGAGCACGCTCGGCACGACGCGCAGGCTCGTCAGGACGAGATCGATGGCGAGCACACGCAGGAGCCACACGACCTCGCCCGAGATGTTCTTCAGCACGTAGTGCAGGCCGTCGGCCGAAAGCTCGACGACGGCGAAGACGGCGAGCGAGACGCCGACGTGGAACACGAACACGCTGCCGAGCTCGCGCTCGGTCGGTTCCTCTTTTTTCCGGATGAGCGCGCCGCCGAGGCCCGCGTCGCCGAAGAACGAGAAGAAGGTGAGCGCGAACTGCACGACGGCGAAGAGGCCGAAGGCCCGGGCGTCGAGCATGCGCGAGAGCGCGATGAGCCCGCCGAAGATGACGAACTGGATGACGACCGTGCGCGTCACGAGCGCGATGACGCCCCAGCGCACCTTCTGGCGCAGCTTGTCGCGGTCGACCGTCTCGACGGGCTCGGCGGACGCGGGCTCGCTCGGCGCCGGCGCGGGAGCCTCGGGCGCGGGGCCGTCGGGCGTCGGCTCGCTCACGCGCGCGGCCTCGGCCTGCGAGGGATCGGGCGCGCGCGCACGGTCTGCATGGTCGCGCCGGAGATACTTTGGCGCCCGGGCCGTCGCAAGCCCGGCGCCGCACGGGTCGCGCCGGACTCCATCGCGGCGGCGTCGTGCTAGCGTGGACGCGTGAGCTTGAGCCCGCTCGAGGTGCAGGCGCTCGCGGAGCTGCGGCGGCTCCTCGCGGCGCGCTTCGGCGACCGGCTCGCGGGCCTGACCCTGTTCGGTTCGCGCGCCCGCGGCGAAGGGCACGCCGACAGCGACCTCGACGTGCTCGTGCTCGTCGACGGCCTCACGCCTGTCGAGCGGCGCGAGGTGCTCGATCTCGCCTGCGATCTCGAGCTCGCGCTGCGCGTGGCCATCTCCCCGCTCGTGCGCCCCGCCGCGGCACCCCCGGTGGGCGCCCTCGGGCGCGAGATCGGCCGGGACGGGGTGCGGCTGTGAACGAGGTCCCCTCGGGCGACGCCGCCGCCGAGCTCGAGCTCGCCCACGAGACCCTGCGCGCCGCCGAGGTGCTGCGGGCCTCCGGCCTCTACCGCCACGCCGTGGGCCGCGCGTACTACGCCGTCTTCCATGCCGCGTGCGCGCTCCTCGCCTGGGTCGGCCGGCATACGCGCACCCACGAGGGCGTGCGCGGCCTCGTCAACGAGCACTTCGTGCGGCCCGGCCTGCTCGCGCACGAGCACGCGCGCACGCTTCGGCAGACGGCGGGGGATCGGAACGACGCCGACTACGACGCGCGCGCCACGTTCACGGCGGCCGACGCCGAGGAGGACGTGCGTCGCGCGCGGGCGTTCCTCGAGGCGGCGGAGCGCATCCTCGCCGCAGCTGACGGCAAGGTGCCCAGCGACGGCTCCGCGCCCACGGCGTGACCCGAGCCCGGTCCGTCGTCGAGCGTGCGCTCAGCCGCGCTCGTGCGCGGCGGGTGGCGGCCGCAGGAGGAGCGCGAAGTGATCGCCGCACAGGTTGGGCCACACCCGGCCGAGCCCGCCGCCGATGCGCTGGTGCAGGCCCGTGAGGCTGCCCGCGCCCGACTCGAGCGCGCGCCGCCACCACGCGGGCGGTCGGCCCGCGAGGCTCGTGCGGAGGCGCAGCGGCCAGCTCCACATCAGGTGCTCGAGCCCCGGGACCTCCCACCGGTCGACGAACTCCGCCTCCACGACGAAGCCCTGCGCCGTGACGAGTCGCCGCAAGGTGTCGCGCGTGAAGAAGCGCAGGTGCGTCCGATCGAGCAGGCCGGTCTCCTCGTACTCGAAGAGCCCGCGCAAGAGGGCCACGCGCATCGACCAGACGGCGACGTTCGGCACGGCGACGATGACCCGGCCCTCGCGCGCCACCCACCGGTCGATGTCCGCGAGGACGGCGTCCGGGTCGGAGAGGTGCTCGAGGACGTCGGTCGCCATCACGAGGTCGAAGGGCCCGGCGATGCTGCGGCGAAAGGCGGCGTCCTCGAGCGAGCCCACGCGCACGTCGAGCCCGCGCCCGCGGGCCTCGACCGCGGCCTTCGCGTCGAGCTCGACGCCGACGACCTTGCAGCCCTTCTGCCGCATCAGGATGTCGCCGATGTACCCGGTGGCGCAGCCGAGCTCGAGCACGCGCGCCCCCTCCGGCACCCAGGCGATCGACTGCTTCTGAGTGCTCGAGAGGCCGGCGTCGACGAGCTTTTCGTAGCGGGTGGCGTCGGTGGGGGCGGTCTTGTTCATGCGGGCGTGGCGGCGTGAGCGAGTCGCGCCTTCTTCGTTGGTCCGCCAGTCTACGGGGGCGCGGGACGGTGATGCAACACGCGCGTGCGGGCGCGTTGCGTGGGTTGGGCCGAGTAGCCGCAAATTGCGGCCCACCAAGTGCCCTCTTGCGTTCGCTACGGCGCGTAGGGCCCCCACTGAGTGAGCTTGCGGGCCCCCTTTACGCAGACGGCGGTCCCACGCTAACCTCGGCACACCATGAGCCAGCGACCACTGACAAGGAGCCGCCGTGCGGAAGCCGAAAGACACGCTCGCTACGCCACCTGTCGCCGCGCGGTCGCCGCAGTGGCGCTGGTGGTGGTGTTCGGCGTCGCACAGCGGTCGGCCGCAGCCTCGGACGTCTTCGAGTTCGAGGTCTGGGGTGCTGTCTCTCCTCCGGCCGGCTGGTCGTTTGTCGCGGGCGACTTCGATGGTGGCCCCGACGACGTTCTCGGCTACTCGCCGACGAACGGAACCCTCTGGCTAGGACACAACACCGGAAGCGGTTTCGACTTCGGCGCCGCTCCTTGGGCAGCTGTCTCGCCGCCGGATGGGTGGGTATTCGTCGCCGGCAACTTCGATTCGGGGCGAACCGACGTGGTCGGCTACCACCGCGACACCGGCACGGTGTGGTTCGGACGGAACACCGGTACCGGCCTCGCCTTCACGCTTTGGGCCACCGTGTCGCCTCGTGACGCCCTGCAATTGACTCCGGGTGACTTCGACGGCGGCGCAGGCGGAGTCATGCGTCGCTGGCATCTGCACACCCACGAACGTGAGCCTGCCCGACGGCGCCGCGGATTTCGTGGTGCTGGCGAGGGCTGACGATCCGACGCCCGGGGAGCGGCCGACGCCGGTGGGCGCGGATATGACTTATTACAGACATCCCGGCGGTGGTTCCGTTCTCTCGTCCGGATCGATCATGTTCGGCGGCAGCCTTGCGGTCGACGCGAATCTCCAAGCAATCGTTCGCAACACGCTCCTCGACCCAGCGCTGCCGCCGATTCCACCAGAGCCAAGTCCACCGCCGAGTCCGTGCAGTACGTCGGGGGTTGGGAGGACGCCGTGCGGCGCCGCGGGGGTCTACGTCATGCTTGCCGCAATTGCAGCGCTGTCACGCCGACGGTTGCAGACGTCATGATCGCCATCACACTGGATGTCGATTGGGCTCCGGATTTCGCGATCGAGCTCGCTGCCCAGACGCTGCGCGACGCGGGCGTCCGATCCACCTGGTTCGTGACGCATTGCAGCCCTGCTATCGACCGCCTGGCAGCCGAGGAGGACCTGTTCGAGCTCGGCATCCACCCGAACTTCCTGCCCGGCTCGAGTCACGGTGCGACCCCCGAGGCTGTGCTGGACGCGTGCATGGCGATGGTGCCTCGGGCGCGTAGCATGCGCACGCACGGACTCGTTCAGTCCACGGGCCTGTTCGATCTGGTCATGCTTCGGACGCCGATCCGTGCGGACGTGTCCATGCTACTACCGCGCGCGCGGCACCTGGCGCCGTTCGCCTGGAGGCGCGGCGGGCGGTCTCTCACGAGATTCCCCTATTTCTGGGAAGACGATGTGGAGATGGAGAGCGCGCGTCCATCCTGGGAGGTTGCGCCACTCCTCGAGGGGCCCGGCCTCAAGATCTTCGGATTCCATCCCATCCACGTTGCATTGAATTCGGCTGACTTGGGGCCGTACGAGCGCTTGAAGCGCGAAGTCGGGAACATGCGCGCGGCGACGGCCGGGGACATCCGTTCGCGGGCGCACGATGGTCACGGAGCACGGAGCGTGTTCGACGCGCTTGTGGGGCACCTGGCTGGCGTCGGAGGCGGGGCGAGAATCTCCGATCTGGCCGTCGAGGCGCCATGAGGCTCAGCGAGGTTCCCGGCGCCACGGTCCTGACCATCGTCCGCGACGGCGCCTTCTCGACGCTCGGCCTCACGCTGCACCATCGCGAGGCGATGCTCGTCTACGTCGAGTCCGAGGCCTACCTCGCGGAGCTGCACGCGGGCGTGAGCTGTGTGGTCACGACGCCGGAGCTCGCGCCACGCATCCCGGCCGGCTTGGGCGTGGCCACCACGGCGACCCCGAAGCTCGCGTTCTACGGCCTGCACGAGGCCCTCGTCGCGAGCGGCTTCTATCGCGCGCCGTTCGCGACGACCATCGCGCCGAGCGCGCGCGTGCACCCGCGCGCGTACGTGAGCGAGGTAGGGGTGCGCATCGGCGAGCGCGCGGTCGTCGAGCCGAACGCCACCGTGCTCGAGGGGTCGGTCCTCGAGGAGGACGTGGTCGTCCGGGCGAACGCGGTCCTCGGGACGCAGGGCTTCCAGTTCTTTCGCACCGAGGGGCGCGTCGTGTCGGTGGCGCACGGCGGGGGCGTGCTCTTGCGCCGCGGCGCGGAGGTGCAGTCGAGCACCTGCGTCGACAAGGCCCTGTTCGGTGGTTTCACGGAGGTGGGCGAAGAGACCAAGATCGACAACCTCGTGCACATCGCGCACGACGTGCGACTCGGCAAGCGCAACTTCGTCGTCGCCGGGGCGATGGTGGCCGGCAGCGTCGTGACGGGGGACGACGTGTGGGTCGGGCCGATGGCCTCGGTGTCGAGCGGCGTTCGCGTGGGCGACGGCGCCGTGATCACGCTCGGCGCGGTCGTCACGAAGGACGTCCCGGCCGGGATGCGCGTGAGCGGCAACTTCGCGATCGAGCACGGTAAATTCCTCGCGTTCCTGCGCGGGATCCGCTGAGGGGCGCGGCGCTCGGCCGCGCGCCCGATCACGCGGTCACGCGGTCACGCGGGCGGGTCGCTCGGCTCGGCAGCTGGCCGCCTCGACGCGCGACCGGCGCGGCGCAGGCACAGGAGGCCCGTCACGCAGCTGTAGAGCACGAACAGGCCCGTGAGGCTCAGGCTGTACGCCAGGACCTGCGCGTTCTGGGCCTCGAGCGACGGCGCCGCGGCGTAGGGCGCGAAGAGCTCCATCACCGCGAGCTGCTGCGTGCCGAGGCCCTGGATGGTGATGGGCAGCCAGCCGATGACGAGCACCACCGGCAGGAGACACGCGGCCGTGGTGAAAGGCACCTCGACGCGAAAGAGGCGGAGCAGCAGCCACTGGAACACGATGTGCCCGCCGACGTGGGGGAAGCGGACGAGCCACGCCTTGGCGTGCCCGAGGATGCCGGCGTCGAAGAGGGGCCGAAAGACGCGCACACGCGCGAGCCGGGCAGGGCGCAGTGCGACCAGGCCGAGGTAGAGCACGAGCCCGCCGAGCCCGACCGCGGAGACGAGCCCCATGAGGCGCAGGCGCGGCTCGTCCTCGGGGCCGAACGCGCTCCCGAAGGCCGCGAGCATGAGGAGCGCGACGACCATGACCCCCATCGTGAGGAGCACCGTGCCCGTCGCCCGCGCGTAGCCGACGCCGGGCTTGCGGCCCACGACGTAGACCATGCCGCCCTGGCCGAGGTTGTAGTTGACGACGGCGAGCAGGTACGTCGCCCCGCGGATCGCGAACACGTCCGCGAGCGCGAGCGGCGCGCAGAACCAGCGGAAGGTCGCCCAGGTCGCGATGGAATCCGCAGCGAAGCAGTAGAGGAAGTACGCGAAGGCGACGATGGGCAGGAGCGGGCCGGCCTCGCGCACGGCCTGCCAGGTCGCGTCGAGCGGCACCGAGCGGAACATGTAGACGAGCAGAGCCACCGTCACCGCGAGGGTCGCGGCGCGGCGCAGCCAGGCGAGCCGCGCGCTCGGCGGCTTCTTGTCGGTCTCGTTCATGGGCTCCCTTGCCCGAGCTCGTAGATGGAGAAGCCGCCCGTCTCGGAGGCGTAGATGCGTCGGAGGTCGGCGAACGCCGGATCCGCTTGGAGCGGGCCGACCGCGACGGCGTAGCGCGCGCCGAGCGCCGCGAGGGCGGCGTGCTCGGGCGCGACCGCGAGCCGGAACACGTTCGGCGGCAGCTCGTCGGGCGCGCCCCAGTACTGCGCGGCCGGCGCCTGGAAGGTGAGCGTTGCCCGGTCGGTCGAGGGCACGAGCTCGACGTGCGCGTAGCGGTTGTAGGCCGCGTCGTGCGCGCGCTCCGGATCGAGCGTGCGCCAGAGGTCGAGGTGCGGGTACTGGTGCACGCCGGAGAGCGAACGCACGCCCGCGACGGCCAAGAGCTGCCCGCACACGCTGTACGCCTCGGGCGGGTCGTAGCAGAGCCAGAGCGGCCGCTCGTCGCCTGGGCGGCGCTCGGCGCCGAGCGCGCGCGCCCGCGCTACGAGCTCCGACTCGAGCAGCGTCCCGGCACCGACGGCGAGCGGGTTGAAGGTCGCGCCCGTCACGAGCACGGCCGCGGCGACGAGCGCCATGAACCCGGTGCGCCACCTGGCCGCGAGCGCGTAGCCCATCGCGCCCACGGCCGCAGAGACGCCGATGCCGAGCGCCACCGTCGGGTAGCTCCCGGTGTGGGCCCGCACCGCGGCGCCGACCCCGGCCGCGAGGAGCGCGCTCGCGACCCCGACGAGCGCGGGCGAGAGGCGCTCGAGCGCCGGCCACGGTCCGCGCGCGGCCTGCGCGGGTGCGACGGCTCCCTCGCCCGCGTCCGGCGCCGGCTCCGGTCGCCGCAAGAGCCACAGGCAGAGCAGCACCGACACGAGCCCGACCGCGATGTCGACGCGCGGCGGGTGGCTCCGGCCCATGAGCGTGACCGTGGCGAGGAAGCGCGGAAAGCCGATCGCGGAGTACACGAGCGCGAAGGCGACATAACCCGTGAGGAGCCAGCCGAGCCCGCCGAAGGCGCGGCGCCGCTTCTGCGACAGGGCGACGACGAGGAGCGCGCTCGGGTAGAGGTGGATGAAGGAGGCCGCCTCGCAGGCGTTGTGGAAGCCCTCCGAGGCGACGAAATTCGTCCAGCCGTTGAAGTAGCCGCGGAGAAGCCACGCGAGGCCATAGTCCCCGCCCGCGTGGAAGCGGCTCCCCGGGTAGACCGTGCCCATCATGGCGCGGACGGCCGGCAGCGTGTCCTTCACGTACAGGGCGACGAGCCCGGCCGCGAGCGCGAGCGCGAGCCCGAGGGCGCCGAGGCGCAGCTTGAGCGCGGTCGGGCGGCGCCGGAGCGCGCCGTCCCGCCACAGCATCCAGCCGAGCAGGCAGAGGTAGAGCCACACGAGCGGCACCTGCCACGGCGGGTAGAGGCACATGAGAAAGCCCGGCACGCCGAGCCCGAGCGCGACGGCGCTCACCGCGACGACCCAGCGACGCTCGTCGACGACGAGCCGGTGCGCGGCGAGGCAGAGCAGGGTCGGGAAGAACACCGAGTACGCCGGCCACACGCTCCAGCAGACGACGTAGGCCGAGGCCGAGAACCAGAAGGCGCCGAAGGCGGCGAGCTTGCGGTCGCCGCGCAGGAGCTCCTCGAAGAGGAGGAAGAGCACCGTGAAGCACGCGAAGGGCTGGAACCACCACGCCCAGGCGAGTCCCCGCTCGGCGCCGAGGAAGAAGTAGCCCCAGGTGCTCGGGCGCGCGAGCGCGGTCGGGTGCCAGACGGGGTTCGCGAACTCGAGCAGCATGTTCTGCCCGCCGCCGATGTTCGTGTTCACGACCGGGAAGGGCGGCTCGTGCGACAGCTGCGCGAGCGCCCACGGCGTGAAGACGCCCCACTCGTCGATGCGGTCGCCGCGCGGCGCCATCTGGAAGACGCCGCGCCCGAAGCCGCCCCGATCGGCGCCGAGCGCGTGCGCGAGCGGCCCGAGCACGTAGGAGGGCGCCGGATGCACCCCGAGCGCGTCCGGGGCGTGGTCCTCGAGAAAGCCGAGCGACGAGCCGTGGATCTTGAAGACGACGAGGAGCGCGAAAAGCAGCCAGAGCGCACCGAGCCCGCGCGCCCGCGAGCTCGTGGCGCGATAGCGGCGCACGAGCGCGCGCGCGAACGACTCCCTCGCGGCGGCAGGCTCGGTGGGCTCGGCGGGCTCGGCGGCAGACATGCGGTGCGCTAGAGCTCGCGCGACGCGAGCGCGGCGCCTTGCGTAGCCGCGGAAGCGGCGGAACCAAAGTGGATTCGGGCCTTCACGCTTGCGGCGCCCGCCACCGTGGCGGACGATCGGCCCATGAGATCCGTCGCGCCGCTCCTCTTCGCTTCGCTCGCCCTCGGATCGCTCCCTGTCGCGTGCTCGAGCGCGGACGACACGTCCGGCACGGGCGGCAGTGGCGCCGCGAGCGGCACCGGCGGCGCGGGCGGCTCGTCCGCCTGCTCGGCCGCGACCCCGGGTCCGAACGGCTGCTGGCTCCCGATGGCGCTCGCGGGCGCGCCCGCCGAGCGGCGCGACGTCGGGGTGTGGGCCGGGACGGAGCTCCTCGTGTGGGGCGGCATGCACCTCGATCCGACGCAGGGGACGCTGAACGACGGCGCGGGCTACGCGCCCGACGCGGACGTGTGGCGACCGCTCCCGGCCGCGCCGATCTGGGGCCGTGCGGGGCACGTCGCGGTCTGGACGGGCGAGGAGATGCTCGTGTGGGCGGGGGGCAGCGAGGAGGGCGATCACCAGGCGGGCTGGCTCGTCGGCGGGCGCTACCGCCCGAGCACCGACGCGTGGACCGAGATGAGCGCGACGGGTGTGCCCGTGGGGCGAGGCGGCGCGACGGCCGTCTGGACCGGTACGCACATGCTCGCGTGGGGTGGCTCGAACGAGTACGCACCGGGCTTGCTGAACGACGGCGGCGCCTACGACCCCACGGGCGACACGTGGAGCGCGCTCTCGACGGTGGGCGCGCCGACGGGGCGCATGCTCCACGTCGCGGTGTGGACGGGGACCGAGATGCTCGTGTGGGGCGGATTCGACGAGACCTCCAACATCGCGGCCGACGCCAGCACGGGCGGGCGCTACGACCCCGCGGGCGACACCTGGGCCGCCACGGCGGTGCCGGCGGGCTTCACGGGCCGGCGCGAGCACCGCGCCGTGTGGACGGGGACCGAGATGCTCGTGTGGGGCGGCGCGAGCGGCGACACCGTCGACGGGGACGGTGCGCGCTACGCTCCCGGCGCCGACGCCTGGACGCCCATGGCCTCGGCCGGCGCACCGTCGGCGCGGCAGCGGCACGTCGCCGTCTGGACCGGCGCGCGCATGCTCGTGTGGGGCGGCTCGAGCGCGGCGGGCGTGCCCTTCGCACCGCTCGCGGACGGCGCGCTCTACGATCCGGCGACCGACAGCTGGTCCGCGATGGCGACCGAGGGTGCGCCCGAGGCGCGCGCCGGCGCGCTCGCCGCCTGGACCGGCGACCGCATGGTCGTGTGGGGTGGCGTCGGGACGGGCGAGCCCCTGGCGACGGGCGGCGTGTACTTCCCGCCGCTCTGACCTGCGCGTCTCCGGACAGGAGCGGGCCGTCGCCTGGACAATCGGCAGGCCCCCGCCTATGGTCCCGCCGCTTTTTCGGCGCGGCGCGCTCGCCGCGCGGCAGGTGTGCACATGGCGACAGGTGACAGCCGCGAGGGTCGCGCGACGGCGCGCGAACCGAGCCCGGCCGACAAACCCCCCGCGACGGTGCGGCTCGGCGCTCCGACCTTCGGCCCCGAGGAGCTCGCGCGGGTCGCGGCGGTGCTCGAGTCGGGCTGGGTGGCGGGGCAGGGGCCCGTCGGCGCCGAGCTCGAGGCCGCCTTCTCGGCGCGCGTCGGCGCGAAGCACACCATCGCCGTCTCGAACTGCACGGCGGCGCTGCACCTCTGCCTCCTCGCGCTCCGGGTCGGGCCGGGCGACGAGGTCATCGTCGCGGACTACACCTTCCCCGCGACGGGGCACGCCGTCCTCTTCGTGCGCGCCGAGCCCGTGTTCGTCGACGTGCGCCGCGACACCTTCACGCTCGACGTCGAGCGGGTGGCCGCGGCCGTGACGCCTCGCACGCGCGGCATCATCGCGGTCGACGCCTTCGGCTGCCCGGCGGACTACGCCGAGCTCGAGGCGCTCGCGGCCGAGCGCGGCCTCTTCCTCCTCGAGGATGCCGCTGCCGGCGCGGGCGCCACCTATCGCGGGCGGGCCGCCGGGCGCTTCGGGCGCGCGAGCTGCTTCTCGCTCCACGGCCGCAAGGGCATCACCTCCGGCGAGGGCGGGCTCGTCACGACCGACGACGACGCCGTGGCGGCGCAGGTCCGCGCCCAGTCGGCCTTCGGCATCGAGTCGGCGTTCACGCGCCAGGCGCGCGGCGAGCTCACGATCCCGTCGTTCACCTCCATCGGCTACAACTACAAGCTGAGCGACGTGCAGGCGGCCCTCGCCATCGTGCAGCTCGGCCGCCTCGATGGGCTGCTCGCGCGCCGGCGGGCCGTCGCGGCGCGCTACCGCGAGCTCCTCTCGGACGTCGAGGAGCTCACGCTCCCGGTCGTGCCCGACGACCGGCAGTCGGCCTGGCAGTCGTACGTCGTGCACGTCGCGGCGCCCCTCGAGCGCGACCGGCTCGCGCTCGCGCTCCGCGAGAGGGGCGTGCAGGCCAACTTCGGCACCTACGCGAGTCACCTCCTGCCGGTGTACGGCGCGCGGCCCGCGTGCCCGGTCTCGGCCGAGCTCTTCCGGCGCCAGCTCGCGATCCCGATGCACGCCAACCTCGAGCCCGAGGAGCTCTTGCGGGTGGCGCGCGAGCTCCGGGAGGCGGTCGCGGCCGAGCGCAGGAGGACCCGAGCATGAGCAAGCGGCGCGTCGTCGTCACCGGTGGGGCGGGCTTCATCGGGAGCCGCGTGTGCGCCCTCCTCGTCGCAGAGGGCTACGCCGTGCGCGTGCTCGACAACCTCTACCGCGCCGATCCGCGGGTCGTCGCCGAGCAGCGCCAGCACCCCGACATGGAATTCGTCGAGGGCGACATCCGCTACCGCGGCACGGTCGACGCCGCGCTCGAGGGCGCCGAGGGGGTGGTGCACCTCGCCGCCCTCTGCATCAACAAGAGCGTCGCCGATCCGGCCGAGAGCCTCGACGTGAACCTCCGCGGCTCCGAGCACGTGTTCGCGGCGGCCGTGCGCGCGCGCGTGCGCCGGCTCGTCTTCGCCTCGAGCGCGTCCGTGTACGGCGAGCCCGAGCGCCTGCCGATGCGCGAGGACGACGTGCTCCGCCCGCAGACGCCCTACTGCATCGCCAAGCGGGCGGGCGAGGACTTGCTCGAGTTCTACCGCACGCGCCACGGCCTCGCGTCGAACGCGCTCCGCTTCTTCAACGTCTACGGGCCGGGCCAGAAGACCGACGCCTACTACACCTCGGTCATCCAGGTGTTCCTCCGGCGCATCGTCGCGGGCGAGGCGCCCGTCATCGACGGTGACGGCTCGCAGTCGATGGACTTCGTGCACGTCGACGACGTCGCGCGCGCCGCGGTCATGGCCTACACGAGCGCGGCGAGCGGGCTCGTGCTCAACGTCGGGACGGGCATCGACACGAGCATCGCCGAGCTCGCGAAGATGCTCGTCGCCGCCACCGGGCGCGCGCTCGAGCCGCAATTCCGACCGCGCAAGACCCTCGTCACGCGCCGTGCCGCCGACATCTCGCGCATCCGCGCCGCGCTCGGCTGGGAGCCGCTCGTGGCCGTCGCGCCCGGCATCCACGCCCTCGCCCGCACCTTCCTCGCCGAGCTGGGGGCCCTGCCGTGAGCGCGCGCCTGCCCGAGAACCCGTACAACGAGCACGCCTGGATCGTCGGTACGCCCCGGATCGGCGCGGGCACCTGGATCGGCGCCTTCACGCTCATCGACGGCTCGGGCGGCCTCGAGATCGGCCAGGGCTGCGACATCAGCTCGGGCGCGCAGATCTACACCCACTCGTCCGTGCGCCGCTGCGTGAGCGGCCGACGCTTCCCGACCGTCGAGCGGAAGTCGACGAAGCTCGGCGACCACGTCTTCGTCGGCGCGAACGCGACCGTCCTCATGGGCGTCACGATCGGCGACGGCGCGGTCGTCGCGGCCGGCGCGGTCGTCACGCGCGACGTCCCGGCCTACACGGTCGTCGCGGGCGTGCCGGCGCGGCCGGTGGCGCGCGTGCGCATCGCGTCGGACGGACAGGTCGCCTTCGAGCCGCTCGAGAGCGGTCCGGCCGGCTGATGCGCATCGCGCTCGTCAACAACTTCTTCCGCCCGCGCGCCGGCGGAAGCGCGCACTTCACCGAGGAAGTCGCCAAGGAGCTCGCCCGGCGCGGTCACGAGGTGCTGGTCGTCACGAGCGCCGCCGGCGCCGCCCCGGGCGAGACGCGCGAGGACGGCTACCAGGTCTATCGTCTGCCCGCCCTGACGCTCCCGCCGCTCAAGATCGCCTTCAACTACACGCTCAACGTCACGGCCTCGCCGCAGAACGCCTGGCGCATCGCGCGGCGGCTCGAGGCCTTCCGGCCCGACGTCGTGCACCTCCACAACCAGGTCTTCGATCTGTCGCTCCAGGCCAAGGCCTGGGCCGCGCTCCGGCGCGTGCCCGTCGTCGCGACCATCCACACGGCGCTCGTCCACTCGAGCCGCGTGCTCGGGGCCGTGCTCTCGGTCATCGATCACGCGGTCGTGCGGAGCTTCTTCGCGCTCGCCGACGCGCACGTCGTCGCGCCCGACGTCTACATGGACCGCTACGTGCGCGCCCGCTACGGCCGGCCCGCCTCGCACATCGTCAACATTCCCATCGGTGTCGACGTGCGGCGCTTCGATGCGGACCGGCCCGTCTTCGACGCGCGCGCGCGTCACGGCCTCGGCACGGCGCCACTCGTCCTCTCGGTCGGGCACGTGATCCCGCTCATCCGCGACCGGCTCGCGCTCGTCGCGGCGCTGCCGCGCCTGCGTGCGCTCGTCCCCGACGTGAAGGTGCTCGTCGTCGGGCAGGTCTACGACGAGCGCTTCCTCGAGCGCGCGCGCGCCCTCGGCGTCGCGGACGCGATCGTGCTCGCGGGCAGCGTCCCGAAGGACGACATTCCGAGCTACCTCGCCGCGGCCGACGTCGAGGCGCACGATCTCGAGGGCTGGGGCCTCGGCACGGCGAGCCTCGAGGTCATGGCCGCCGGCGTCCCGGTCGTCGCCGCCGTGCGCACCGACAACTTCCCCGGTCTCGCGCTCCGCGACGGCGAGTCCGTCGTGCTCGTGCCTCGGGGCGAGCCCGAGGCGCTCGCCCGGGCGCTCGCGCGCATGCTCGTCGATCCGGCCCACCGCGCCGAGATGGGCCGCCGCCAGGCGGCCTTCGTGCGCCGGCACTTCTCGATCGAGGTCGTGACCGACGCCTACGTGGCTCTCTACGAGCGCATCGCGGGTCGACCGCGCTGAGCCGCGTCGGGTCCGTCGCGCGCGGCTCGCGGGGCGACGCCCCCTCAGAGGAAGAAGAGCCGGACGAAGAGGGCCGTGTTGGCGCTCGTGGCGACCGCCGGGGTCGGGAGCACCGGGTGGGGGGCCGCATCGCCCTCGCTGACGAAGTAGAGCTCTGCGCGCAGCTCGGCGGCCAGGCTGACCCACGGGGAGAGGTCATACTCGGCCCCCAGGGTCGGCGAGAAGAAGCCGTCGACCCGCGTCGTGGGGTCCGCGCCGCCGCGCGGATGGGCTCGAGCGAGCCCGCAGCCGCCTCGTGCCCCGAGGGAGAGGGCCACCCGCGGGTCGAGCTCGACCAGGTGGAAGGCGCCGAGTCCGACGAGCGTCGCCGAGACGTCGACGTCGGGGAAGTCGGCCAGATAGGTCCACTCGACACTCGGCTCGAGGCGCAGCGTCCCGGCGAAGTCGAGCGGCACGTACAGCGCCACCCTGCCGAAAGGGTGGAGGGTGGGCGTATGTCCGGTCAGCGTGATGGGCGCCGCGAGGGCCATCCCGACACCGGCTCCGATGTGGAACGCGTCGTCTCCGGCGTGCCCGGGACCGTCGGCGTACGCGGGCGAGCTCGCCGCGACGAGCACCGTGAGCAGGAGGGCCGTGCGGACTCCATAGGCGGTCACCCGATCGAGTCGTGGCGCGCGTGCTCTCCCTTCGACGTGTGCCATCGATGAGCTCACAGGAAGAAGGTGCGGACCACGAAAGCCGTCGTGACGCCCAAGGCGTGTCGGCGCGTGTCCGGCTCCGGCTCGATCGGAGCGAGGGAGAAGTACCTGACGTCGCTCGGTCGGCCGAACGTGAAATCGAAGCGCAGCTCTCCGCCGAGGCTGAAATGCGGGGTGAGGAAGTACTCTGCGCCGAGCCCTGGCGACACCGAGCCCTCGCTGTCGCTGACCTCCACCGTGACGGGTAGCGCGCCCGCCTGGGCGGTGTGGTAGCTGAGGTAGGAAACCGAGCCGCGCGCGCCCACGTAGCCTCTTGCGTCCGGCGCCAGCTCGAAGAGCACGAAGGCCCCGAGCCCGCCGCGCACCCGGGTGCCGTACATGCGGTGGTAGGCCGCGGACTCGAGGGCGGCGTAGTGGGTCCAGTCGAGCGACGGCTCGAGCCGGAGCACGTCCGCGATGTCCACGGGCACGAGGAACGTCCCGCCCACCTCGGGCGACGGGACGTCGAGCTGGCCGTCGACGACGAACGTCGTGGCGAGGTACGCCCCGATCCCGGCGCCGACCTTCAGCGGTTGCGCACCCTGGCCGCGCGCGACGCTCGTGGCGAGGAGCGCGGACGCCCCGCACGCGAGTGCGGTTCGCAGGGCCTCCTTCACGAGGCCATGATAGCACTCGTGGGGTCCGCGCCGCCGCCCTTTCGTGGGTGTGCGACGGTGCGTCGCGCTCAGCTCGCGGGGACGACGAAGCGCTCGCTGCCGTCCTTGGTCGTGTACGCGCCGGGCGCGTAGCGGCGCGCCACGACTTCGCCGTTCGGCGCGACCACGCCCGCCACGCGCGCCGGGTTGCCGTACACGAGCGCGTAGGGCGGGACGTCGTGCGTGACGACCGAGCCGGCGCCGACGAGCGCCCACTCGCCCACGCGCACGCCCGCGCGGATGGTGGCGTTCGCGCCGATGCTCGCGCCGCGCGCCACGTAGGTCGTCGTGAGCTGCCACTCGCTCTCGCTCCGGAGCGAGCCGTCGGCCTTGATGGCGCGCGGGTTCACGTCGTTCGTGAAGCAGGCGTGCGGGCCGAGGAACACGCCGTCGGCGATCTCGACACCGTGGTAGATGGACACGTTGTTCTGCACCTTCACGCAGTCGCCGACGCGTACCCCGGCGTCGACGTAGACGTTCTTGCCGAGGATGCACGAGCGGCCCACGCGCGCGCCGCGGCGCACGTGGCAGAAGTGCCAGATCTTGGTGTCGTCGCCGATCTCGGCGCCGTCCTCGACGATGGCCGTGGCATGGACGAAGTGGCTCATGGCTTTCTCGCGCTCTCGGGGGGGCTCGGGGGGCTCGACTGGGCCGCGTTCTGCGGCCCGTGGGTGTAGTGCTCGGCGATGCGCAGGGCCTCGGCGACGCAGGTGACCGCCGCGGCGGCGTCGTCGCCGGCGCACACCTCGGAGGGCTGCCCCGTGAGCAGGCGGTAGACCTCGTCGAGCTGCGCGCGCAGCGGCTCCTGCTTGGCGATGCCGAACTCGACGCGGTCGCTCGAGCGGTACTCCTCCACGAAGGACGCGTAGTCGAGGTCGTCGCGGAAGCGGCGCTTGAGGAGGTTGCCGCCCATCATGTGGCAGGTCTGCAGCATGTAGTCGACGAAGCACACGCCGCGCGTGCCGGTGATGCGGAGCGACCGGATCTTGGTCGGCGTCACCCAGTTGACGTGGATGGACGCGCTCGGCCCGGCCTCGCTCGACAGCAGGATCTCCGCCGTGTCGAGCACGCCCGGCCTCCAGGTGCTGTGGCACATGGCGGCGTGCACGGCGACCGGCCCCACCATCGTGCGCAGGATGTCGAGGTCGTGGACGGCGAGATCGAGCAGCACGTTGTTGCCGGGCTGGATCCCCTCCGGGTAGCCGCCCACGCGCGTGAACGAGAAGTGGATCGGCGTGCCGATCCAGCCGGCGCGCAGCACCTCGGTTGCTTTGCGGACGGCGGGGTTGAAGCGCTCGAGGTGACCGACGGCGAGCGGCACGCCGAGCTCGCGCGCGAGCGCCACGAGCTCCGCGCACACGGGCGGGCTCTCGGCGAGCGGCTTCTCCATCAGGGTCGGGATGCGCCGGCCGAGCAGGACCCGCCCGCACTCGGCGTGCGAGCCCGTCGGGGTGGCCACGACGGCGCAGTCCCACGCCTCGTCGAGGACCTCCTCGAGGGTGGTCGCGACCCGGAAGCTGCCCGGCTCGGGGAAGAGCTGCTTGGCGCGCGGGTCGACGACGGCGCCCACCGTGAAGCGCTTGTCCTCCGTGAGGACGCGCAGGTGGTTGCGCCCCATCTTGCCCGCGCCCACGAGGAGCGTCTTCTTCGGTCGGGTCATCTAGCGCTCGCTCTCCGCCCGCAGGGCCGTCGCGAAGCTCTGGCACACGTGCGCGTGCTCCTCGGCCGTCATGCCGTAATAGAGCGGTAGATCGACGACGCGCCGGCAGAAGTCGCGGCTTCGCTCGAGGCCGGACGCGCGCGGTGCCTGGCGCGCCGGCTCCTGCTGCGACAGGGTCTCCGGGTACACGCGCCCGACCCCGACCCCGAGCTCGCCGAGGCGCCGCGCGACCGCCTCGTGCTCGGCGCGCTCGAGCGTGAAGACCGAGAGGTAGCCGTTGCCGGCCACCCCGGGCGGCGGGCCGTACGCGCGCGCGAGGGGCGCGAGCTCGGCCAGGCGCTCGCGGAAGCGGGCCTCGTCGGCGCGGCGCGTCCGCACGATCTCGTCCCCGTGGCCCAGCATGGCGAGGAGCCACGCGGCCTGCAGACCGCCCATGCGCGAGTTCCAGCCGACGTGCGAGTACGAGTAGTGGGTGGCGCGGCCGTGGTTGCAGAGCTTCCTCACGAGCCCGGCGAGCGCCGCGTCGTCGGTGAGGATGGCGCCGCCGTCCATGCAGCCGCCGATGACCTTGGCCGGGTAGAACGACAGCGTCGAGATCTGTGCTCCGGCGAAGACCGGCGCACCCGCGACCTCGACCCCGTAGGCCTGCGCACCGTCCTCGACGAGCGCGATGCCCCGCTCGCGGCAGAACGCGCGGATCTCGGCGAGCCGCGCGCTCGCCCAGCCCATGAGGTGCACGAGCACGACGGCGTCGAAGCGGTGCGCGTCGTGCGCGCGGCGGAGCTCGTCGAGATCGAGCTGCAGGTCCGCGTCGACGTCGACGAGCACCGGAGTTGCGCCGAGCTGCGCGACGGCCTCGTAGGTGGCCCAGAAGGTGAGGTCGGGCAGGGCGACCTTCGAGCCCGGGCCGACGCCGAGCGCCTGCAGGCCGATGAGGATGGCGTCGGTGCCGCTCGAGCAGCTGACGGCGTGCCGCACGCCGAGCTTGTCCGCGAGCGCGGCCTCGAGCGCGCCGACCGTGGGCCCACCGACGAACTCCGTCCGCTCGGCCACGCGCTGCCACGCCTCGAGCGCTTGCGCATGGACCAGCCCCGCGACCCTCTTCAGATCGATGAAAGGAACTTTCACGAGCACCCTGGGCCCGCGCGGCGCGCCCCACCCTCGCGCGCCGTCCTGCGGCCGCGCGCAATCAAGTCGATCTGTCGCGCGAAGGCAAGCGCCGGGCCCCGGCGTGCGGCGCGGCCCCCGCGCGAGCGCGCGCCGCGACGAGACCTTGCCGTCGCTGCGGGTGCCTGACGGGTGGTCTTGCGCAGCCCCACGCAGGGTCGCAGAATACGACGGCCCGCTGCGGTGCGCCGCTGAGCTGCATCCCGATGGACGACCCACGCATCCCGAAGCCCCGGGCAGAGGGCGCGGCGCGCGCCGCACCCACGCTCCCGGCGGCGCAGCGACCCGGAGCGGCGGTGGCGGTGCGCGAGCTGCCCCGGCGCCGCCTGCCGTCGCTCGTCGACGACGAGGTGGTGGCGGACAAGTACCGCTTGCTGCGGCCGCTCGGCGAGGGCGGCATGGGCACCCTGTGGCTCGCCCGCCACGAGGCGCTCGACATCGACTGCGCGCTCAAGGTGATCCGCGCCGACATCGCCGACGTGGAGCGCGAGTACGCGAGCGGACGCCTGCTCCAGGAGGCGCGGGCCGCGGCGCGGCTCGGTCACCCGGCCATCGTGCGCGTGACGGACGTGGGCCGCACGAGCCAGGGCGACGCCTTTCTCGTGATGGAGCTGCTGAACGGGGAGGACCTCGGGTCGATCCTCGACCGCCGCGGGCGCTTCGCCGCGGAGAACGCCGTCCAGGTGCTGCTGCCGATCGTCCACGCGCTCGCCTGCGCCCACGACAAGGGCATCGTGCACCGCGACGTGAAGCCCGAGAACATCTTCGTCGCGCGCAGTGACGACGGCGCCGTGCAGCCGAAGCTCGTCGACTTCGGCATCGCGAAGCTGCGCGACGGTGCCGAACGCCTCACGGCGGCGGGTGCGGTGCTCGGCACTCCCGGCTACATGGCGCCGGAGCAGGCGCGGGGCGGGGAGGCGAGCGCGGCCGCGGACGTCTGGGCGGTGTGCGTCATCCTGCACGAGCTCGTGATGGGCGAGCGACCCTTCCCCGGCGACACCTACGGCGAGATCCTGCACGCGATCGCCGACGACGAGCCCGCCCCGCTCTCCGGCGTCGGACCGGGCGAGGCCGATCTCGCCGCCATCGTCCGGCGCGGACTGGTCAAGGCGCCCGAGGCGCGCTGGCCGACCATCCGCGACCTCGGGGTCGCCCTGGCCGAGTGGCTGCTCGAGCGCGGCGTCGATGCCGACGTGTGCGGCGCGTCGCTCGAGGGCCAGTGGCTGCGACCGCGGGAGAGCATCGCCCCGCTCGACACCTTCGACGCCATCGCCGCCGCGCCGCGGCGCTCGGTGCAGCGCGGCCTGCCCTCTCCGTCGCCCGCGGGGAGCGAGCCGCCGCCCGATCACTCGAGCTCCGAGTCGGGCACCCACGCCCGCGTGGTGGTGCCGGGCCGCCGGCCCGCCCCGGCGTCGGACGCAGCGCAAAAGCCGCCGACCGCCGCTCTGGCGCCGGCAGAGCCGTCGCCTGCGGTGGCGCAGGAGCCGGCTCCGCCGGCCGCGCTGCCGCGTGCCCCCCGCCCGGAGCCGTCGCCCCCGCCACCGAGCGCGAGCCCGTCCGAGCCCCGCCCGGTGTCGCTGCCAGCGCCGTCCTCGGCGCCGCGGCCCGCGCCGCGGGCCGACACGCTCGCGCTCGCGACCTGGCAGCGCCCGCGCCGCCGGCTGTGGCCCTTCGCGGCGGCGGCGGTCGCGGTCGCCGCGCTCGGGCTGGTCGTCGTCCTCGTGCTCGCGCGCTGACCGGGCGGCGTCGAGGCGGTGCTTGACGCACGCGGGCAAATGATGCAAATGATTTTCATGTTCACGGAGCGGCGGCGACGGTGAGGCGAACGACCTGTCGCACGGCCACCGGGCGCGTGGAGATCTGCGACGCGCCGCGCGCGAGCCCCGACTGGGACGTGTCGCTCGCCCTCAGCGTCGCCGAGGAGCGCGGCGCCGACCGGCTGGCGGTGATGTCCGGCCGCGGCTGCCTCGGGCTCGTGCTCGTCGCCGAGCTGCGCGCCGAGCCGGCCGACAAGCCGCTCGGCGAGTGCACGCTCCGCGCCGTGCGCGCCATCCCGACCGGGGCGAGCCTCGAGGACGCCGCCGCGGTCGCGGCGCGCTGCGAGGGCGGCGTCGTGTGCGAGGTGGACGGCGAGCTCGCGTGCATCACCGCGGCCTAGGTGCCTGTGGCGCGGCCCGGGGCGTTCGGGCAGAATGCGCCGCCCCGCGCGGCCCGAGCGCGCGCGCCGGGGCGGGGCGACGACGTGAGCTTCATCGAACGAGCGCGAACGACGCTGGGCCAGGCCTTCGGTCGTGGACCGACCAGCGCCGCCCCGCTCCGGCCCGCCGCCGAGCTCCTGCCGCTCCTGTCGCTCGATCTCGGCTGCGGCGCGAAGAAACGTGCCGGCTTCGTGGGGGTGGATCAGCGCAGCCTGCCGGGGGTCGATCACGTGGTCGACTTCGCGGCCGAGGCGCTGCCGTTCGCCACGGGCTCGGTCGGGCAGGTGTTCTCTTCGCACTGCATCGAGCACCTCGCGGACCCGCTGCGCCTGCTCCGCGAGGTGACGCGCGTCTGTGCCGACGGGGCCGCGCTCGAGCTCTGGGCCCCGTACTCCTGGCACGGCGACGCCCACTTCTGGGACCACGTCTCGGCCTGGAACGAGCGGCAGTTCCTGCACATGGGCGACTGGCAGCACGAGCACTGGACCGAGCGCATGGGCGCGCGCTGGTGCGTGCAGGAGCTCGTCTTCTCGATCGCGCCCGCGGTCGTGCGCGATCTGCGCGCGAACGGCGTGCACCCGAGCTTCGCGCTGCGCTACTACCGCGACGTCGCCCACGAGCTCGGCGTGCTGGTCGAGATCAAGAAGACGGGCGAGCCGCGCGGCCGCGCGCCGCGGATCGGGTGGGCGACGAGCCGCGAGGTCGCGGACCGGCAGCCGCTGCCGAGCGCCGTGGAGGCGCGCCTGCTGCGCCTCCGGGGCCTGCGCGCGTCGGCCCTCGGCGACGCCTGAGGCGCGCGCCCCGCGCTGCGCCGTGATATGGCGCTCGGCCCATGGACCCCGTCTACCTCGTCACGGGCGGAGCCGGCTTCATCGGCTCGAACCTCGTCCACCTCTTGTGTCGCGAGCGGCCCGGGGCGCGCGTGGTCGTCTACGACGCCCTGACCTACGCCGGCAACCTCGACAACCTCGAGCCGGTGCGCGGGCACGCGGGCTTCGAGCTCGTGGAGGGCGATCTCTGCGACCGCGCGCTCTTGGCCGCGACGCTCGAGCGCGTGCGGCCGACCGTGATCTTCAACCTCGCGGCCGAGAGCCACGTCGATCGCTCGATTGACGGGCCGGCCGCCTTCGTGCGCACCAACGTGCTCGGCACCTTCGAGCTCTGCGAGGCCGTGCGCGCCCACCTGCGCGCGCTCGAGCCGACCGCACGCGAGGCCTTCCGCCTGCTCCACGTCTCGACCGACGAGGTGTACGGCTCGCTCGGACCGACCGGCCTCTTCACCGAGACGACGGCCTACGCGCCGAACTCGCCCTACGCCGCCTCGAAGGCGAGCGCCGACCACTTCGTGCGCGCGTACCACGAGACCTTCGGCGTGCCGACGCTCGTCACGAACTGCTCGAACAACTACGGCCCCTACCAGTTCCCCGAGAAGCTCGTGCCGGTCGTCGTCCTCAACGCCCTCGAGCACAAGGCGCTGCCGGTCTACGGCGACGGGCGAAACGTGCGCGACTGGCTCTACGTCGAGGACCACGCCCGCGCCTTGTTGTGCGTCGCCGAGCGCGGCGTGCCGGGCGAGCACTACAACATCGGCGGCAACTCCGAGCGCACCAACCTCGAGATGGTGCGCGCCCTGTGCACGGCGCTCGACGAGCTCGTGCCGGCGCCCGAGCTCGCGGGCGGCTACTACGCGCTCGTCACCTTCGTCAAGGACCGGCCCGGTCACGACCGGCGCTACGCCATCGACGCGAGCAAGGTGGCGCGCGAGCTCGGCTTCCGGCCCGGCGTCGACTTCGCGAGCGGCATCCGGCGCACCGTCGCCTGGTACCTCGAGCACCGCGAGTGGTGTCGGCGCATCGGGGAGGGCAGCTCCCGGCGCGAGCGCCTGGGCCTGGGCGCTTGACCGCACATGCTGCTATCGTCCCCGCGATGAAAGGCCTCGTGCTCTCGGGCGGGGCCGGCACGCGCCTGCGCCCCCTCACCTACACGGGGGCCAAGCAGCTCGTCCCGGTCGCCAACCGCCCCATCCTTTTTTACGTCATCGACAACCTGATCGACGCGGGCATCGACGACATCGGCATCATCATCTCGCCCGAGACCGGGCGCGAGGTCGAGGCCGCGCTCGGCGACGGCTCGGCCTTCGGGGCGCGCTTCACGTTCATCGTGCAGGACCGGCCCGCCGGCCTGGCGCACGCGGTGCTCACGGCCCGGAGCTACCTCGGCGACAGCGACTTCGTGATGTACCTCGGTGACAACCTCATCGGGACCAAGATCCGGCAGAGCGTCGCGGAGTTCCGGGCCGACCCCAGCCTCGCCGGCTGGGTGATGCTGAAGGAGGTAGAGAACCCCTCGCAGTTCGGCGTCGCCGTGGTGGACGCGGCGGGCAACGTCACGAGCCTGGTCGAGAAGCCGGCCGTGCCGCCGAGCAACCTCGCCCTGGTCGGCATCTACTTCTTCCGGACGAGCGTGTTCGACGCCATCCTGCGCATCGCGCCCTCGCGCCGCGGCGAGCTCGAGATCACCGACGCCATCGCCAAGCTCATCGAGCTCGGGGGCAAGGTGCGCTTCGCGCGCGTGACGAGCTGGTGGCTCGACACCGGCAAGAAGGACGACATGCTGCTCGCCAACGACACCGTGCTCGACGAGTGGTTGGTGCACGACGTGGCGGGCGAGGTGTGCCCGGCGAGCCGCCTGGTCGGGCGCGTGCGCGTGGCCCCGGGCGCGAAGATCGAGCGCTCCACCGTGCGGGGTCCGGTCATCATCGGTGCCGGCGCCACGATCCGCGACGCCCGCGTCGGGCCCTTCACCTCCATCGGCGAGCGCGTGCTGGTCGAGCGCTCCACCGTCGAGCACTCGGTCCTCATGGAGGGCGCGCACATCTCCGACATCCGCCGGCTCGAGGACTCGCTCATCGGCAAGCGCGTGTGCGTGCGGCCGTCGAGCGCGCGCCACGGCTCGCTCTCGCTCATGGTCGGGGACGACTGCGTGGTCGAGATCGAAGGCGGCTGACCCCCATGCGTCGCTGGCGCGCCCTCGCGCTCGTCCTCTTGACCGCGGCGCTCGCGGCCCTGCACGTCGTCGGCGTGGTGCGCGTGGCGCTCCCGCCCCCGCCGCCCGCGGAGCTCGCCCCCGTAGCCGCCGGCCACCCGCCGCTCGCGCGCCGCCTGGTGCTCGTGATCGTCGACGGCCTGCGCTACGACTTCGGAACCGACCCGAGCATCGTGCCGCAGTTTGCCGCCGAGATGCGCGCGCGCTCGAGCGCCATGGTCATCGCGGGCCCGGTGTCGATGACCTCCTCGGCTGTGCTGGCCTATGCCACCGGGCAGCCCGGCGACCTCGACCAGGTGGTCGAGAACGAGACGGCGCACGCGACGCGCTGGAACCACCTGCTCGGCAACGCGCGCGCCGCGGGCCTGCGCCTCGCGGCCGCCGGGGACATGGCGTGGTTCACGCTCATCCCCGCCTCGGTGTGGGACCTCGCGCACCCCGACCCGCAGGGCCTCGCGATCGACGTCGACTACAACGACGAGATCCTCGCGGCGGCCTACGACTTCCTGCGCGCCGACCCGCTGCCCGACCTCATGATCTTCCACTTCGTGAGCCCCGATCACCAGGGCCACGCGCACGGGGTGCACGCGGAGGCCTACCGGCGCCACATCCGCGCGTTCGACCACAAGCTCGCCCGCCTGCTCGCGGCGCTGCCCGCGGACGCGACGGTGTTCGTGACGAGTGATCACGGCGCGGCCGACGACGGCAAGCACGGCTCGGACACGCCGCTCATGCGGCGCTCGCCGCTCTACGCCTACGGGCCGGGCATCGTCGCGGGCCTTCACCCGGACGAGCCCATCGACCAGCTCGACCTCGCGGCCACCTTCGCGCACCTGCTCGGCGTCCCCTCGCCGGCGCACGGCGAGGGGCACGTGCTCGCGCGCTGGCTCGACGTGCCGCCCGAGACGCGCGCCGCCATCGCGTGCGCCGAGCTCGAGCGCCTCGGGCGCTACGCCCGGGCCGAGCTCGGAGCCGAGGCGGGCAGCGGCCTGCCGGCGAGCTGTCCCGACGGCGACCCCGAGGCGCGCGTCGACGCGGCGCGCGCCCGGGCGACGGCGATCGCCGGCCGGCTCGTCGAGGCCCAGCCGGCCGACTCGCCGGCGGCGTGGCTCATGATGGCGCTGACGGTCGGGGCCGGGCTGCTGCTCGCCTACGCCTGGACCGCGGGCCTCGCCACGAGCTCCGGAGCCGGCGCGGCCGGCCCGCGCTTCTTCCCGAGCCTGGGCGTCGCCCTCGCGCTCGTCGCCGTCGCGGTCGTGCTGACCCGCTCGGTCGAGAACCTGCCGGGTAGCTGGCCGAACGGCGTCCGCATCGCGCTGCTCGCCGCGGGCAACGTCGCGATGGCGGTCACCTTCGCGCTCCCGCGCCGCTTCTTCGGCGCCGTCGACCGGCGCGCGCCGGAGCTCGGCGTCCTCGTCGTCGGGGTGCTGGCGGCGACGCACGCCCGCCACACGCTCGTCGAGTGCTTCATCCTCGTCGCGGGCGCTGCCCTCGTGGTGCTCGTGTACGCGTGGCGGCGGCGGCGCACGCCGGAGCGTGCCCCGCTGTCCGTCGGCCGCGCCATGCTCGGCCTCGCCTGCGCCGTCGTCATCTGGCCCATCGGCATCCGGGAGGGCGACTACTGGAGCCCCTGGCTCACGGGCTCGCGCGCGGCCGGTCTCGCCGGCGTGCTCGGGCTGATGGCGCTCTTCACCCTCGAGCGCCTGGTGCGACCGGCCGCGTCGGCGCCGCTCGCCGCCGAGCCGGGCGCGCGTCGCGTCCCAGGGCGGGCGGCGGAGGTGGCGACGGCGCTCGGCTTGCTCGCGGCCGCGTGGGCGGCGCCGTTCCTGCGGTCCGCGACGCCGGGCGCGGTCGGCTTGACGCTGGCGCTCGCGCTGCCGGCCGTCGGCATGTGGTCCTGGGCGCGCGGCGGCTGGCGCGCGGCCCCCGTGGGCTGGCTCGCCGGCTACGCGTGGGTCGCGCGCGACCTCGAGATCGTGGCGCTCGTCCTGACGTGGGTGCTCGCCGAGCTCGCGGGCGAGGTCGCGCGCCGCGTCGAGCGGGGCCGCGGCGACCGGTCGGGCTCCGGGCCCGACCCGGCCGGGCAGGGCGTGCGCCCGGCGCTCGTCGTGGGGCTCGTCGCGTTCGTGTTCGCGCTCACCTACCTGCAGCGTGCGGGCGTCAACACGCACATCGACTTCACGGGCATCGACTGGGCGGCCGGCACCTTCGCCGATACCGAGACGACCTGGACGCGCATCGGCGCCGTGAACGTCGGCAAGTACATGCTGGCGCGCGGTGTCGTCTACGGGCTCTGCCTCGCGCCCCTCGGCCCGCACTACCGGCGGCGCGCGGCGCTCGGCCTCGTCGTCGTGGAGCTCGGGCGCGTGGTCTTGCTCACGCTCCTCTTGTTCCTGTGCAAGAGCTCGTTCTGGACCTCGTTCCGCGTGCTCGGCGATCTCCCGCACGCGCTCATGGCGGCGGTCGTGGCCACGATCGCCTGCGCGGTCGTCGTCCTCGGCGCGCGCCGCGCCGCGCGCGTCGACGTGGGCGACGAGCTCAGTGCCGTGCCGGCAGCAGGAAGTCGATGAGCGACAGGTCGTAGCCCGTGCGCGCGAGGTAGCGCACCACCGGACCGAGCCGCACGTCGACGGGGTTGTCGCGCAGGAGCTGCACCTTCACGAGCGGCATCCCGGCGCGCAGCAGGCGCAGGGGGTGGTAGCAGGTCGCGTTGTCGTCGGGCTTGCGGTACAGGCCGCGCAGCGGCCAGGCCGGGAACAGGGAACGCACCGGGTAGAGGGCGCGCGCGCGGAAGCCCGCCTCGCGCAGGAAGCGCGTGAGGCCGACCTCGTAGGCTCGGATGGCCTGGAACTTGTCGCGGTAGGGCAGAACGCTCTGCCAGAACTGGCGGAAGGCCGCCGAGCGCAGCACCGAGCGGCGGAACACGAGGAAGTAGCTCTGCAGGTGCCACGCGATGTCGTGGTTGTCGGTCATGCCCCAGAAGTCCGCGCCCCGCGCACGCTCGTAGGCCGAGCTCATCGGGAACACCGGGCCGAACACGCTCGAGTTCGCGAGCACGATCTCGTCCCAGGCCTCGAGGTCGGTCGCGGCGAGCGCGCGCTGCCACATGCCGAAGTCGAAGCCGACGTTGTCCTTCAGCGTGACCGAGGCGCAGAGGCCGCGGAGCTTGCCCTGCTCCGCCGCCGGCAGCGGTGAGGTGGACACGAAGTCGAGGCGCTCGCAGTCGCGCGCGAGCTCGCCCAGGGTGTGCAGGACGTAGCGCTTCACCTCGTTGTCGGGGTCGAAGTGCGCGTAGATCGCCAGCCGCCGCATCGCTCCTCCGTCGCCGGTCCTTCGCCGCGTCGCGCCCTCGCGGCGCCTAGCGGTCCACCCAGCGCCTCTCGATGGCGCGCCGGTCGCGGGTGCAGAGCTCGCTCACGCGCCGGCGCGACGCGAGGCTCTCGCCGAGCGCGGCTCCGAGGCGGCGCAGAGCCGGCGTGCCCCCGTGCCGCCACAGCGGCCAGAGGCGCCACGCGCCGCGCAGGCTGGCCGTGGCGAAGAAGCGGAACGACGCGTTCTTCGCCAGCGTGCGCCAGCGGTTGATGATCACCATGGCCGCCAGGGCGTCGCTGCTCACGCGGTCGGTGCTGCCGTGGTAGTGGTGATAGACGATCGAGTCCGGCACCGTGCGCGCCGTGAAGCCCGACAGCTGGGCCCGCCAGCCGAGGTCCATGTCCTCGAAGTAGAGAAAGTGGCGCCGGTCGAAGTAGCCGGTGTCGAGGCGCACGTGCTCGAGCATGCTGCGCCGGTAGGCGGCGGCGCCGGCCGTCGGCGAGAAGATGGGCTCGGGCTCGCGGACGCCGTCGCGCGGCTCGCCGTCGCCGCGGTCCGAGCCGCCCCCGTCGGGCCGCAGCCGGATGCCGGCCGAGTTGATGCGCTCGGGCCGGTCGAAGTAGAGCTGCAGCGACTGGAGCATGCCGCAGTCGGCCGGCGCGGTGGCGGCGGCGCGCACCAGGGCCTCGAGCCAGCGCTCGTCGACGACCGTGTCGTTGTTCAGCATGCACAGCCAGTTGCCGCGGGCGTGCGCGATGCCGCGGTTGCAGCCCTCGGCAAAGCCCAGGTTCTCGCCGGCCTCGACGAGCACGAGTTCGCCCGCGCGTGCCCGCAAGAGCTCGAGCGAGCCGTCGGTCGAGCCGTTGTCCACGACCACGATCTCGAAGGGCGCGTAGGTCTGGCGCGCGAGGGCGTCGAGGCACGGCCCCATGAACCGGAGGCCGTTCCAGTTGACGATCACCACGCTCCAGAGCTCGCTCACGATGTCCTTGCGCCGGCGCCGCGCCGCGCAGCGCGCGCGCTCCCGATTGTAGTCGGCGACCCTGGCCGACGGAACTCGTGCCGTCCGGCCGGGGCGCGAACCTAGAACGACAAGCGGCTCGAGTCCTGCTGCAATCCCCGATTTTCCGCGATCTTCGCGCCGTACTCCCTCCGGACTCCTCGACGTACGGCGAGTACGCCTCCGTCGTCCTCCGGTCCGTGCGACCCGAACCTCACGAAACCTCGTGAATTTCGCGACGGACTCGAGCCGTTTGGCGTTCTAGCAGAGGCCCGGCCGACGCGCCTTGACCCGCGTCCACGCGACCCGGATGATGCGGCCTGCGTGGACGCGCCGGGTGCGCGACCGCTGCCTGGTGCATGCACACGACGACGCTCCTCCTGACCGCCCTGACCGCGCTCGGCTACCTCGCCGTCCTGCGGCTCGTGGACGTGAACGAGAAGGAGCCGCTCTGGGCGATCGGCATGCTCTTCGTGCTCGGCGCCGGCGCCGCGGTGGTGCTGCGCCTCGTCGGGCCCGACACGGGGCCCGAGCTCGAGCCCGTCGCCGGCGCGCTCGGGCAGGAGCTCGCGCGCTTCCTCGCCGTCGGAGCTGGGGTCGCGGCGCTCGGGGCGGTGGCCCGCTACCGGGGCTTCTCCGAGCTCAACGGTCTCATGGACGGGGTCGTCTACGGCGCCGCGGCGGGGCTCGGAGCCGCGGTCGGCGCCGCCGTGCTCGCGACCTTCCGCCACGCGCCGGGCGAGCTCGCGAGCGCGCTCGTCGCGGCGCCGGTGGCGTCGGTGGGGCGCGCCGCCGTCGCCGGCCTCGCCGAGGGGGTGTTCGGCGCCCTGCTCGGCGTCGGCTTCGCGGCGGCCGTCCACGCCCGGCGCACGCCGCTGCGCGTCGTCTTCGTGGTCGCCGGCTTCGCGGCGGCCGCGCTCGCCCACGTGGGCTACGCCCTGTTCGCCTTCGGGGACGCGCTCGGCGGTGACGGCGCCCGGGTGCGCGCGTGGGTGGCGCTCGCGCTGCCCGTCCTGTGCGTGGGAGCGGTGGCGCTGTTCGCGCTCCTCGGCGAGAAGCGCGCGATCCTCTCCGAGCTCGCCGCCGAGGTCGAGCTCGGCGTCGTCGGCTCCGAGGACGTGCGGCTCCTCGGGAGCTACTGGCGCCGCGAGGCGCTCTACCTCGGCACGCTCCTGCGAGGCCGGTTCGCGGCCGCGCTGCGGCTGCGGACGCTGCACAACCGCGTCGTGCAGCTCGCGCTCGCGAAGCGCCGCGCCGCGGCCGATCCGGTCGCCG
>JACRDA010000011.1 GCA_016212965.1 Myxococcales bacterium | reverse complement strand
GGGGCGTGCGGCATCGGTCCGGGTGGCGGCGGCGGCGGTGCCGCCGCGACGTGCGGCGCGGGCGGGGGCGGCGCCGCGACCGCCGGGGCCGGGACGTGCTGCGGCGCGGGCGCGACCGGCATCGACGCCTGGGGCGCGGGTGCCGGGGCGGCGTGGGGCGCTCCCTGCTGCCACGAGGACTGCGGCGGCGGCGGCGTCTCGACGCGCGACGGGAAGGGGGTGCGTCCGCCGTACGTGCGCTGCCGCGCGTACTGCTTCATCGCCTCGTTGATGAGGTAGTCGACCGAGCACTCCAGGTCGCGGGCCATCTGCTCGAACGTGTCCCACAACACGTCGCGGCACTGGAACGTGCGTGCGCTCTTCTTGTTCGGGTCCCCGCTCATGGCTACCGCTTCCATTCGATTTCGCGTCCGTTTGCGCCGTCGCGCGAGCGCTCGTGGCCAGGGTGTGTCGTCATCTGCAGCTCTGCACCTGCGCCGTCGTGCCTACGGTGGCGCCGCGCTCGCGCTCGGCGCGGGCGCCGCGCTCGCGCTCGGCGTGGGGGCGGGCGGCGCCGGTGCCTTCTTGTCCTTGTCCTTGTCGTCGGCCTCGGGCGGCCGGTTCTGGACCATCTTCGGTGCGACGCACAGCTCCGCGAACTCGCCGAGCGTCGTGATCGCCCTGTCCTCGTTCTGCTTGGGGTCGTCCTTCTTCGGCACCGCGCACATCCACTGGCACGCCGCGGCCTCGTCGCACTTCGGGATCTTCTCCTTGTCCCCGAAGAGCGCCTGGATCTTGGGCAGATCCGCCTGGGTGCCGTAGCTGTACAGGTACCCGAGCGCGGTGAGCCGCGCCTGGATGGAGCCCTTGGTCAGGTACGCCTCGATCGCCTGGCGCGGGCCGCCCCACTTGGCCGGGGTCGCGTCGTCGGTCCTCAGGTCGCCGAGGTAGGCGCCGTACTTGATGGGCTCGTCGAGGGCGAAGTTCTTCTCGGCCGTCGCGAGCTTCCGCATGAACTCGTCGAGGTCGCCCGCCTTCGAGACCTGCAGGGCCGACACGGCGGCCGAGCGCCGCACCTTCCACTTGTCGGTCTTGAAGAGCTCGTAGAGCTTGTCGATCATCGCCGAGCGCTTGAACTCGCGCAGCCGGGCGAAGGCCTGGTCGAGCACGATGCCCGGCGCGTCGCTCGCCGCGATCGCCAGCAGCCGCTCGGCGTGCTTCGGGTTCTCCTTGTCGAGGTTCTGCTGGAGCGCGTCGAGGGCGACCTGGCGCCACTTCTCCGGAGGCTTCGGGTCGGACGCGAGCTGCAGGCAGAAGTCGACGACGGCGCTGCCGCCCACCTGTTTCATCGACCCGAGCACGCCGATGAGCGTCTCCTCCTGGAACATGGCGAGCTGCACGCCGAACTGCTTCTCGTTGACCTCGTAGCCGCCGCGCTCGTTGTCGGCTTTGACCTTCGCGACGATCTGGGGGTCCGAGCGCCAGGCGTCGGCGGCGATGTACTGGGCGATCTCGACGAGCTTCTTGCCTGCTTCCTCGCGTGTCGCCTTGCTGCCGATCTTGGCGACGATGTCCGCCATCTTCTTCAGCTGCAGCGCCTTGGTGTCCTTGCTCATCAGACTCGGCAGATCGACCACCGAGTCGCTGCCGATGTAGCGCAGCAACTGCTCCATGCCGTAGGCCTGGCTGCGGTCGTTGAGCCGCCGCTCGAAGTCCGCCATCGCCCAGCGGGTGAGCGCCTGCTTCATCTCGTCCTTCAGGCCCGCGTCGGCCACGAGCGCGGTGCGCTCGAAGGTGAGCAAGCGGTAGGCGGCGTCCGTGAACTTGAAGGACTCGTCCGGGGGCGCGGCCTGGCCGGCCTGCGTGGTCGGCGGCGGCATCTTGAGCTGCTCGATGACGAGCGGCACGAGCTCGGCGACGATGGCGTTGCGCGTCTCGGGCGGAAGGCTCGGATTGGACAGGACGTTCTCGACGAGCACCTCGAGCCCCACCTGGCGCCCCTTGCGCGGCTTCATGCGGATGAGGGACATGGCGGCCTCGACCCGCAGGCGCATGTCGTACTTGTCGTGGAGCAAGACGGCCGCGAGCTTGTCGGGACCGTTCTCGGTTCGCTCCCAGCGTTGCAGGTCCTCGTCCGACACGCGGCAACCGCTCGCCGCCGCACCGCTCAGTGCGAGCGCCGCGCACACGCCGAGTGCCCGCCATACCCTGGAGCGGGTTGGCCGGACCCCCGCTAGCCGATTGCGTACCGCCATCGATGTCCTGTGACTGGTGTGGGATGCTAGCGCCCGCACAGCTGGGTTGGAAAGTATTTCCCCGGTCTTGCGTTGGCGAGCGTGAACGTACGCTCAGGCCCGCCCCCCAAAGTTTGGCCCGTCCCGTGCCGCACGATACGACCCCACCTGGTCCCGCCGGCGGCTCGGCGGGCCTTTCGAGGCTCGAGACCCGGGAACATGGCGCTCACCTTGCGGGGTATCCTCACCGGCTGGCGGGCGTGGCGCGCCAAGGGGTCGACGCCCGCACCACACGCCGCCGCGGCCGACCCGCCATCCGGCGAGCAGGCCTCGAAGAAGCGCCGCGGCAAGGGTGCCACCGCGACCGGGCGCACGTCGAGCTCCGCAGCCGGCCCCGAGGCACCGGCGCCGGGCGAGGCGCCGCGTGCGCGCGGCTGGCTGCGCGAGGCGGGCGCGCTGTTGCTCATCGCGGCCGGCATCTACGCCGCGCTCGCCCTCGCCTCCTATCGCGCCGACCCCCTCCGGCCGGAGGTGCACGGCGACGACTGGGTCGGGCCCGCGGGCGCCCTCTGCGCGGGGCAGCTCGTCGCGCTCGTGGGCGCGACCGCCTGGCTCGTGCCGCTCGAGCTCGCGCTCCTGGCCCGGCCCCTGCTCGGGGACCGACCGCTGCGCTGGGGCCTCGTCCGGCCGAGCACCGACGTCCTCATGGCGTTCGTCGCCGCCGCGCTCGTCCACATCACGTGGCCGCGCGGGACGGCCTTCGGCGCCATGCCGGTCGGGGGGCTCGTGGGCGGCGCCTTCGGCGAGCTCATGCGCGGGCTCTTCTCGACCGTGGGCTCGTACCTCATCGGGCTCACCGTCGTCGGGCTCATCCTCGTGCAGCGGGCGGCCTTCTCGGTGCGCAGGGCGCTCGAGCGCCTGCGGCTCCTGCTCTCGGCGTCGCGCCGGGGCGCGGGGCGCGGCCTGTCGCTGGTCGGGGCGGCGTGGTCGCGCGCGCGGCAGATCGATCTGGCCGACGAGCCCCCGCACGAGGCGCTCATCGCCACGCCCGAGGAGGCCGACGCCATCATCGCGGCCTTCGCCGACGACGGCGAGCGCTTCGAGCCGCGGCGTCGCCCGGCGCCGCTCGCGCCGTCTCCCGCCGGCGCGCTGCCGCTCTCGGACCCGACCGGCTGGCCCGAGGACGGCGCCGCGCGGAGCCCGGAGGCCGTCGCGGCCGAGCTCGCCGACGCCACCACGCCGAGCCCGCCCGGTGCCGCAGAAGCCGCGCAGGCCACGCCGACCCCTCCCGCGCCGACCGGCACGCCGTCGGACGCCAGCGTCGCGCTGGAGGACGCCGCCACGCCGCCCACGCCGC
>JACRDA010000152.1 GCA_016212965.1 Myxococcales bacterium | reverse complement strand
GGCGGCGCTGGCGGCCGGCCGATGCGCGCGCGCAGGTCGAAGCGACTGGCACGCGGCGGTCGCTGCTCGCCGCTCGCCCCGTCGGCTCAGGTGCGCTGCTGTTTGCGCGCCTTCACACGAGCGGCCTTGCCGCGCAGCGTGCGCAGGTAGAAGAGCCGCGCCCGCCGCACGTCACCGGAGCTCACGAGCTCCACGCTCTCGATGCGCGGGCTGTGCGCGGGGAACGTGCGCTCGACGCCGACGCCGAAGCTCACCTTGCGGACGGTGAAGGTCGCCGTGAGGCCACCGCGGTGGCGCTTGATCACGATGCCCTGGAAGGCCTGGACGCGCGTCTTGTCGCCCTCGACCACGCGGTAGTTCACGCGCACGGTGTCGCCGATGCGGAACTGCGGCACGTCGGTGCGCTTCTGCGGGGACTCGAGAGAGGCGAGGATGTTGGCGTTCGACGTAGCGGACATGGGCGAACCTCGGTGGCCGACCGCGAGAGCCGGCGCTGCAGCCCGACGTGTCGGGGAGACACCACCCCCGGGGGGGGTGATGGGGCGCGGGATTATGCATTCCCACCGGCCAATGTCAATGACGACGCCGGTGCAGGTGGTGGCGCCGGGGGCGAAAGCCGTGCGCCGCCCGCGCCGCCGGGCGCCTACTCGGCCTCGTCGTCGCCGCTCTTGGCGGCGCGCAGGGCCTGCGCTTCCTGGAGGCGGACCTTGAGCGTGCGGCGGAGCTTCGGCAGGTTGAAGAACGCGGGCGCTTCGCTGGCGGCTGCCTGCCCGATCTCGCGCGCGATGTCGTCGGCGTATTGCCGCGGTCGCTCGGGCAGGCGCAACGCCTCGCCGAGCTTGTCGAGCGCCTGGCGTTCCTTGTCGGCGACGACCCCGTCGATGCGCGCCATCCAGGCAGCGACCGCGTAGACGAACAGCCGGTCGGCCTTCGACATGCTGCTGAGGTCGATGGTCCCGATGTCGACGGGCTTCTTCGTCGCCTCCTCGATGCTCGTGATCTCGTCGAGGTCGAGTCCCTCCTCGAGCGCGGTCCGCACGATGGCGTCGGCCTCGTCCTCGTCGAGCTTGCCGTCGGCCCACCCCACCGCCGCGAGGGCGAGAAAGACGTCGCGTCCGAGTCGCTGTTCCATGGCGCGCCGACCCTAGCGCTTTTTGGCCCGCGGGCACAGCTCGGACGAGCGCGTCCGGTCCCCGCGCGCGGGCGCGCTCAGTTCGGCGGGATGTACGTCTGGCAGGCGAGGTTGATGTTGTTCGCGAACGCCGCCTGGACGTCGGTCGGGACCGACGCGGCGCCGCTGCACAGGTTGCCGAAGTAGCCGTTCGAGCCGGTGAGCATGCCCGCGAAGGAGAACAGCCGGTCGGCGTGGAACACGCCGCAGTCGAGGCCGTTGCAGCCGCAGCTGCCGGGCTGGCCGCAGAAGTTCACGCCGTTGGCGACGTTCGGATCGCCGGCGACGACGACGGTCGCGAGGCCCTTCGGGTCGTTGCCCTTCAGCGCGAGCAGGGCGTCGTAGAGGGTGTTGAGCGGCGGTGGCGGCGTCGTGCAGCCGATGCCGCAGGAGTTGCCGTTCAGCTGGTCGTAGGCGCCGTAGTCGTCGACGTCGGTGACGAACACGAGCACGAGGATCGCGTCCGGGCGGAGGAAGCCCGTGGCGTCGTTCACGAGCAGGTTCTTGGCGCTCGTCAGCACGTGCTCGCAGCCCGGGTCGGTGCCGCTGCCGGCGGCCACCTGCGCGGCGGCCGCCGCGAAAGCGCTGGCGATCTCGCTTTGCGTCATCTGCTGCGAGTCGAACCAGGGCGCGCCGCCGACCTGCATCCAGCCGCCGTCGTTGTCGTCGGTGACGCCGATCCGGTACTGGATGTTGCCGCAGTTCACGCCGGCCAGCACGCCCGTGATCTGCGTGAAGGCCTGCGACGCCGAGAGCGCCGAGATCTCCTCCATCATCGAGCCCGAGCCGTCGAGCGCGAACACGACGTCGATGGCCTGACAGCCCTCGGGGTGGCAGTTCTGCGAGCCGCCCGTGCCGGTGGTCGTCGTCGTGGACGACGTGTTGCCGGCGCCGCTGCCCCCGCCGCCGTGGTTCGGGTTCGGGTTCACGCAGATGTTGGACAGGCACTCGAGGCCCGGATCGCAGCTGCCGCCCGTCGTGCAGGCGCAGGTCTCGGAACCGATGGGACAGCTGTCCTTGTTCGTCGCCTTGCTGCCGGCGCAGCTCGCGAACAGCCCGAGGCACATCCAGCAGAGGCCCAAGTGAAGACGTCGCATGCGCCCATGCTACCAAACACCAGCCCGGCGGCCAGCACGAGCGCGAGCACCGCGAACGTGGCCGGCCAGCTGTGCTAAAGAGCCGCGCCATGCTCCAGGTCGCCGGCCTGCGCTTCGGCTACACGCACGAGCCGCTGTTCGAGGACGTCACCTTCGTGCTCAACACGGGGGAGCGCGCCGGGCTCGTGGCGCCGAACGGCGCCGGCAAGACGACCCTCTTGCGCATCCTCGCCGGCGAGCTCGCGCCCGACGCCGGCACCGTGCAGTACGACAAGGAGGCGGGTCTGTCCTACTACCGGCAGTCGCACGAGCTCGGTGCGACGGGCACCGTGGCGGAGGCGCTGCTCTCGGGCTTCGGCGAGCTCCTCGCGCTCCGCGACGAGCTCCACGCGGCGCAGGAGGCGGCGGCGAGCGGCACCGAGCGCGCGCTCGCGACGCTCGCCCACGCGATGGAGCGCTACCACGTGGCGGGTGGCGACGAGGTCGAGCGCCGCGTCGCGATGGTGGCCCAGCACCTCGGCTTCGGGGATCGCGACCTCGCCCGGCCGATCGCCGGCCTGTCGGGCGGCGAGCGCGGGCGGCTGCGGCTCGGTATCTGCCTCACGAAGCCGGCCGGCCTGATGCTCTTCGACGAGCCCACGAACCACCTCGACCTCGAGACCATCGCGTGGCTCGAGGACTACCTGAATGGCCAGTCGGCCGCCCAGCTCATCGTGTCTCACGACCGCGCCTTCCTCGACAACGTGACGACGCAGACGATGGAGCTCGGGCGCAAGAGCTTCCGCGTCTACTCGCTGCCGTACAGTGAGTACGCGGTCGCGCGCGCCGCCGATCTCGAGCGCGAGCGCGAGCTCGCCGAGCGCCAGCAGTCCTTCGTCCAGAAGACCGAGGACTTCATCCGCCGCAACATCGCGGGCCAGAAGACCAAGCAGGCGCAGAGCCGGCGCAAGATGCTCGACAAGCTCGAGCGCGTGGACCGGCCCGAGGACGTGTGGCAGCGCGCGGCGCGCGTGCGCTTCCGCTTCGTCGACGCGCCGCGCTCGGGCGACATCGTGCTCGACTGCCACGGCCTCGCGGCGTCGCGCGGCGGCCGCCGGCTCTTCGGTCCCTTCGACCTGCTCGTGCGGCGCGGCGACCGCGTGGGCGTCATCGGCCCGAACGGCACCGGCAAGACGACGCTCTTGAAGCTGCTCTCGGGCCAGGGCGCGCCCGAAGATCGCGGGGAGGTCAAGCGCGGCGCGAACCTCGCGTCCGGCTACTACGACCAGCACCTCGGCTCGCTCGAGGAGCGGCGCAGCGCCATCGAGGAGGTGCGCAGCGTGCGCGGCGACTTCAACGACGACGGGGCGCGGGCCTACCTGGCGCGCTTCCGCTTCTACGGCGACGACCCCTTCCGGCGCGTCGCGAGCTTCTCCGGGGGCGAGCGCAGCCGCCTCGCGCTCGCGAAGCTGCTGCTCCACCCGATGAACCTGCTCTTCCTCGACGAGCCGACGAACCACCTCGACATGCCGGCCGCCGAGATCCTCGAGGAGGCGCTGTGCGGCTTCGAGGGGAGCGTCGTCTTCGTCTCCCACGACCGGCGCTTCCTCGAGACCGTTTCGACGCGCATCGTCGCGATGCACGAGGGGGGCATCGACCTCTACGAGGGCAACTACCGTGATTACGTCGAGCAGACCCGGCGAGCCGCGGCGCCCGCGCAATCGGTGGTGAAGGGACGGGCGCCCGCGCCGGCCGCTGCGCGCGCGTCGAGCCGGCCCGCAGCCACCCCCGCGGCCGAGCGCGCGGCGAGCCAGGCGGGGCAAGGCGCGGCGGCGCCGAGCGCG
>JACRDA010000150.1 GCA_016212965.1 Myxococcales bacterium | reverse complement strand
GCGCACCCGCTCGGCCGTGCCGCCGCCGCGGGCGCGCGCCGCGGTGTTCGTCGCGGCCACCCGCGCGCGCGGCTCGCTCCCGCGCGGCTCGCTCCCGCGGGGCGCGTGCCTCGCCGCCGTCGCGCGCGAGCTCGGCGTCGAGGTCGAGGCGCTCGAGAGCTCGCTCTTCGCCGATCTGCCGGACGAGCGCCGGCTCGCGGCACTCGAGCCCGCGCTCGGCGCCGCCGCCCTCGCCGAGCACGCGAACCTCGCGCTCGTCGCGCGCCTCTTCCGGCGTGCCGACCGCATCGACGTCCTCGCCGACGGCCACGTGCGCGCGCTCGTGCGCCAGGCCAAGCTGTGCGGCCTGCTCTGCACGGTGCGCGACGTCGAGCGCAGCCCGGGCGCACCCGCCGACACGCACCCCGCGCGCGAGCGCTGCCACCTCGAGGTGACGGGACCGTTCTCGCTCTTCCGGCGCACGACCGTGTACGGCCGCGCGCTCGCGGCCCTCGTGCCGCGCGCCGTGTGGTGTCACCACGTCGAGCTCCGCGCGCGCTGCCACTTCGGCCCGGGCGCCCCACGCACGGTCGTCGTCCGCTCGGGCGATCCCATCCTGCCCGCCGCCCCGAGCCGCACCTTCGACAGCCGCCTCGAGGAGCGCTTCGTCCGCGAGTTCTCGCGCGCGGCGCCCGAGTGGGACGTGGTGCGCGAGCCCGAGGCCCTGCCCGCGAAGGGCACGCTCGTCTTCCCCGACTTTCTCCTGCGCCACCGGCGCGACCCCGCGCAAAGCTGGCTGCTCGAGGTGATGGGCTACTGGACCCCGGCCTACGTGCAGAAGAAGCTCGAGCACCTCCGGGCCGCGCGCCTCGAGCGCTTCATCCTGTGCCTCGACGCCGACCGGAACTGCGGCGACGCCGAGCTGCCTTCGACCGCGCGGGTCGTGCGCTTTCGCAAGCGCGTGGACGTCGCGGCGGTGCTCGCGATCGTCGAGGGACGACCCTGACGGCGCGCGGCGTGCGGCCGCGCGAGGGAGACAAGATGACGACGCATGGTATTCTTCGAGTCGTGAACGACCCACCGCGGCGGCGAGCCACCTACCAGGACGTCCTCGACGCCCCGGCCCACATGGTGGCGGAGCTCATCGACGGCGAGCTGCGCCTGCAGCCGCGTCCCGCCAAGCCGCACGCTGCCGCCACCACGGCGCTCGGCGAGGAGCTCGGCCCGCCCTTCAAGCGCGGGCGCGGCGGTCCGGGCGGCTGGATCCTCCTCGACGAGCCGGAGCTGCACTTCGGCGACGACGTGCTCGTCCCGGACCTCGCCGGGTGGCGCCGCGAGCGCATGCCGGTCCTGACGGACGACGAGGCGTTCTTCACGCTCGCACCCGACTGGGTGTGCGAGGTGCTGTCGCGCGGGACGGCTCGCACCGATCGCGCCGACAAGCTCCCGCGCTACGCGCAGCAAGGCGTCGGCCACGCGTGGCTCGTCGATCCCATCCTGCGCACGCTCGAGGTGCTGCGCCTCGAGCAGGGCCGCTGGTTGCTCCTCGCCACGCACCAGGGCGCCGAGCGCGTGCGCGCCGAGCCCTTCGAGGCGCTCGAGCTCGAGCTGTCGATCCTGTGGGCGGACGTCGTGCTCTCGGGGGGGTAGCCGCGGGTAGCGGCCGTAGCGGCGCGTAGCGGCGGGAGCGCCGCGCGATGCGCACGGCGCTCGGGGCGTGGCCGCGACCACGACGGCGCCGCGATGGCTCGACCGATAGACGTGTGGTACAATTTGGGCGTGGCGTTTCCTTTTTGAGACCCAAAATGGAATCTCACAGCCGATTTATCCAGGATCCGGGCAGCAGCTTCTTCCTGTTCGGCCCGCGCGGGACCGGGAAGTCGACGTGGCTCCGCATGCGCTTTCCGGACGCCCTGTGGCTCGATCTGCTCGATCCGGAGACGGCGCGGAGTCTTCAGGCCCGGCCGGAGCGGCTCATCGAGCTCGTGGCCGGAGCCCGGAACCGCGGCGTCGTGGTGATCGACGAGGTGCAGAGGGCGCCCGAGCTGCTGCCGGTGGTGCACAAGCTCATCGAGGAGCGGCGCGGCCTGCGCTTCGTGCTGACCGGCTCGAGTGCGCGCAAACTGAGGCGCACCGGCGTGGATTTACTCGCCGGGCGCGCCACGCTCCGGGCCATGCACCCCTTCATGGCGGCGGAGCTCGGCCGCGCGTTCGACCTCGAGCGGGCGCTCGCCCACGGGCTCGTGCCGCTCGCCGTGGCGGCGCCGAGCCCGGCCGACGTGCTGCGCACCTACGCGGCGCTCTACCTGCGCGAGGAGGTCCAGGCCGAGGGCCTCGTGCGCAACGTGGGGAGCTTCGCGCGCTTCCTCGAGGTCGTGAGCTTCTCCCACGGTGCCGTCGTGAACGTGGCCGCCGTGGCGCGCGAGTGCGCGGTCGAGCGCAAGATCGTGTCCGGCTACCTCGACATCCTCGAGGATCTGCTGCTCGCGTGGCGGGTGCCGGTCTTCGCCCGCCGCGCGGCGCGGGCGACGAGCGTTCACCCGAAGCTCTACCTCTTCGATGCCGGGGTGTACCGCGCGATTCGCCCCACGGGCCCGCTCGACAGCCCATCGGAGGTGGCAGGCGCGGCGCTCGAAGGTCTGGTTGCGCAGCACCTGCGCGCGTGGATCGACTACGGCCAGGCCGGTGACGCGCTCCACTACTGGCGGACGCGCTCGGGGGTGGAGGTCGACTTCGTCGTCTACGGCCCGCGCGGGCTCTGGGCGCTCGAGGTGAAGCACACCGAGCACGTGCGCCCGGAGCACGTACGCGCGCTCCGGGCGTTTCGACAGGACTATCCCGAGGCGCGAGCGCTCCTGCTGCATCGCGGACGAGAGCGTCTCGAGATCGAGGGCATTGCGTGCCTTCCGGTCGCCGCGTTCCTGCGCCAGCTCGATCCGCGGCGGGCGCTCGACGCGGGCGTGTGAGCCCGCGCGCGAAGCGGACGACGCGCGGCCTGGCTCACTCCACGAACATCGGATTCGACATCCCGAACGGCCTCTTGCCCGGGTGGAGCGGCGCGAGGCTGCCGGCGCCCTTCGCGTGGAAGACGACGAAATGCGGGCCGGGCACGAGATCGAGCGACACCTGGTTCACCCAGCGCTGGCCGGGGCCGGAGCCGACCGGCAGGAGGGGCTCGACCGCGACGCTCGCGCCGTCGACGAAGGTCTCGAGGCTGTCGCCGGTGATGAAGCTCGGGGCCTGCACGGTGACCGTGAACACGAGCGGGCCGCCCGCGTTCGCGACGACGTCGCCGGGGCCCGCGCCACCCGGGCCCGCCACCGTGAGGAAAAGGCCGCCGCTCACGGTCGAGTGGCCGGCGAGGATCGCATCGCGCACGGCGCTCGGCGTCAGGGCCTGCGGATCGTCGTGGCCGAGGTCGAAGCAGGTGCGCGGGTAGCCGGTCGGCGAGGACCGGATGTGGTGGCTGTCGGAGTTGCCGAGCGCGAAGATGCGCCGGCCCGAGCCGAGCAGGGCGAACCAGTCGTCGAGCATCTCGCCGGTGCCGGCGACGTCGGTCGAGTTGAACACCTCGAGCGCGTCGAAGTCGGGGCTGTAGCCGGGGAGCTTGCCCGTCACCGTCGCGCGGTCGAAGCCGAGCGCGTTGAAGTAGCCGCCGATACCGGGGGCGCGCGGGTGGTTGACGATGATCGCCGGCGCCTCGGGGCGCGCGTGGGCCGCGGCGAAGGCCTCGCCGGGCGAGAGCCCGACCCAGTCGACGGCGCCATGGTGGTAGGCCGCGGGGTCGACCGTGAGCGGCACGATGCCGAAGTGCCCATAGCGGAAGGTGGTGAGCTCCTCGCTCGCCATGCCGTAGGCCCACGCCTCGAGGCCGAGCGCCGCGACCACCGGCCCGAAGTCGACGACCCACTCGTGCTCGCTCGAGCAGGCGATCTCGAGCCCGTCGGCGACCGAGGCGCGCACCTTGTGCTCGGGCGAATCGTTGCTGTCGGGCGACTGGTAGGTGTGGATGTGAAAGTCGCCGCAGAGATAGCCCTGCGAGTCCACGCTGTGCTGGAGCGGCGCGTCGACGACCGCGGTCGCGCCCGCCGCGACGTCGACAGTCGTGTCGACGAGCTCCCACTCGTAGCCGTGCGAGACCACGATGCGGTGCTGGCCGGGCGGGACCGGCAGCGTGACGTCGCCCGACATCGCGAAGGCCTGGTGGAGCCGTCCGTCGCGCTCGTCCTCGACGCCGAAGGCCTCCGGCGTGGGCGGCTCGGGAGCGAGCGGCACCACCTGCACGCGCACCGGCAAGGGGTCGGCGGTGCCGGCGTCCGTCGCGTGCACGGTCACGAGCCCGTGGGGCGCGAACGCGAGATCTTGCGCAGCGATCGCCGTCTCGACCACGGTCCCCGCGGCCTGCGGGTAGCCGTGGAGCTGGGGCACGAGGCGCACCCGGCGCCCCGGCGGCGCGTGGATCGTGTAGCTCCCGTCCGGGCCCGCGTGGACGCGGCTCAGGTACGCTCCGGCCGCGTCCTCGTCGAGCGCGTGCACCCACGCGCCCGGCACCGCGGCACCCGCGCCGTCGCGCACGACACCGGTGATGGCGCGCCACGCGGGCTCGCCGTCGTGGCGCGCGACGGCGACGCGCAGGCCGTCGTACTCCGGCCCTCCCACGACGACCTCGAGCACGGCCACGCTCGTGACGCCGCAGGCCTCGACGTAGAAGCCGGGCAGCCCGAAGAGCGCGAAGCCCTGCTCGGTCAGGGCGTGCTCGATCGTGTGGCCCGGCGCGCGCATCGCGAACGAATCGGCGCCCCCGTCGTAGCCCACCCACGAGATCGCGCCGACCGGCTCGGCGAACCCGAACTCGGGGGTCGCCTGCTCGTTGTGCGCGTAGTGGAAGAGCCCGAGCATCATGTCGCTCGCGTACTCGACGCCGAGGTCGTGGCGCGTCGCGGATGCGTTGGCGAGGTGCAGGCGCAGGTGCACGGCGTCCGAGCCGGGCTCGAGCACGTAGTCGACGGCCGTGTCGAAGTCGTAGGGCTGGTTGAAGATGTCGGCGATGGCGCCGAGGTAGTCGAGCGGCACGAGCTTGCCGACCGCCCGCACGACCGCGGGCCCGCCGTCGGAGCCGTCGGAGAGCACGCCGACGGACGCCGCGCGGAGCACGTGGCCTCCGACGATGACGCCGGTCTCGACGTGCATCGAGGCGCCGAGCGGCGTTCCATCGTCGCCGAGCCGGTCGAGACTCAGGATGTCGCCGCCGCCGCGCTGGTAGCCGTCGCCGAGGCCCGGCTGCGCCACGACGACCGCCATGCGATCGTTGGCGAGGAGGTAGTCGCCCGTCTCGATGCCCTGCCGTTCGTGCGCCGGCTGCGGCACGACCGACAGATCGTCGATGCGCCCGGCCCGCGCCTGCCCGGCGGCGCGGGCGCCGAGCGGCTCGGGGTGGCCGGCCGCCGCGCCGGGCTCGAAGGCCGCGTAGCAGCTCGGGGCCTCGGGCTCGGTCGAGCTCGAGGAGCAGGCGGGCAGGAGCAAGAGGAGCGGCAGGGCCGCGGGCGCAAGGCGTCGCATCGGCCCCAGTCTACGCCCGGGCGCCGCAGCTGGGGCGGCCTACGCGTTCACCGCGGCGCGTCCGCCGGGGAGGGATGCATGGCCGCCGACGTGCGACCTCCGGTATGCTCTCGGCGCTCGGCGCCAGCCATGATCCCCCCAACCTCGACCGCTCTCACGTCCTGTCGGCGTTGCGCCAGATCGACTAGAAGAGGCGCAAGTCGTGACGGCAACGCGACGTGTTGGGCATGTTCGAGTGTTGCGAGCCGGGCCTCGACGAGCGCAGAGCGCCCTGCCTCGGAATCCGTGCGTCAGCGGGCTAGACTGAGGGTCATGAGCGCCTTCGAGCCGATCTTTCGAGCCCTCGAGGAGTCCGGAGCGCGCTACGTCGTCGTGGGTGGGCTCGCGACGGTGCTCCACGGGTACCTCCGGGTCACGGCCGACGTCGATCTCGTCGTCGACTTGGCGGAGGGAGAGGCGATCAAGCCGGTGGCGGCGCTCGTGCGCATCGGGATGATCCCGCGGGCCCCGGTCGAGGCCCGTGAGTTCGCCGACGCAGTTCAGCGGCGCTTGTGGATCGAGGAGAAGGGGATGCGGGTCTTCTCGATGTGGGATCCGCGGCGCCCGCTGCTCGAGGTCGATCTGTTCGTCGATCCTCCCATTCCATTCGACGAGCTCCGGGGGCGGGCGGAGGAGGTTCGGTTCGCTGGCCACGTCCTACCGGTCGCCTGCATCGACGACTTGATCGCGATGAAGCGCCTGGCCGGACGGGCCAAGGACGAAGAGGACATCGCTGCCCTTACTGACATCCGCGCACGGAGGCGCTCATGAGCGAGGTCGATTGGGGCACGTGGGCGAGCGAGCGGACGCGAAAGCACACCCGGGGGATGGACGTCCCGGTGGAAGCGCGCCTCGCGTGGATCGAGGAGATGCTCGTGATAGCGCTCGAACGCGGCGCGATCCCGAAGCGGCGAGACGAATGGGGACAACCGCTCGACGGCGCGGCCTGGCGCGAACGACGTCCCCGTTGAGCCCGTGAGGGCGAGCGCGCCATGCTGAACCCCATCACCTACGCCGAGCACGTCGGCGGCGACTTCCTCCGCTACCAGCTCACCCTGGGCGCATCCGGGAGCCCCTGATCGTGCAGGGAACCGTAGTGCCGGTCCACGGACGGCGAAGCGGCGGCGGAGCGGCGAGGCAAAGGGCGATGCCCGCGTCAGTTCCGGCACCGGGCTGCCGGACCCGCATCGCACGAAACGGTAGGCGGCCGACGCGGGCTACGGGCTACAGAGCCACAGGCTTCAGGCTACGGTTCGCGCACGCGAGCGCGGACGTGCGTGCACTCGCAAGCGCGGACCTGCGTCCGTGTGGGATCCGCGCCCCGGCTTCTGGGCCCGAAGCCTGAAGCCCGAAGCCTGGAGCCACGGGCACACTGAGCCGAGTTTCCTGCTAGCCCTCGCCGCGCGGGCCGGTGTCGGCCGTGTGCTCGCCCGTCGTCGAAGGATCCTCGATGGCGCAGGCGACGAGCGCGTCCTCGACCGCCGCGAGCAGCTCGCCCGCGCCGCACGGCTTGTAGAGAAAGCCGATGGCGCCGAGATCGCGTACCGCTCGCTCGCGTGCCGGATCGTGGTGCCCCGTGAGGACGAGGACGCGCACGTCGGGGCTCCGGCTGCGCATGAGCTGCAGGGCCTCCTCGCCGGTGACCTCGGGTAGATCGAGATCGAGGATGACGAGGTCGACGGGGCGCCGCGCGTCGCCGAAGCGCGCGAGCGCCTCCTGCCCGTCGCGCGCGCCGACCGTGTCGAACCCGGCGTGCGCGAGGATGCGCACGATGCTGCGGCGCACGACCTCCTCGTCGTCGACCACGAGCACGAGCCGCCCGGCATCGGGCTGGCCCGTCAGCGTCGGGACGCGGCTCTTGGCCGTCGTGGCGGGCCGCGCGGGCTGACCCGTGCGCGCCGTCGCCGCCGGGAAGGTCACGCGGAAGGAGCTGCCCGCTTCCGGCTTGCTCGTGACGTCGATCTTGCCGCCGTGGATCGACAAGAGCTCCTGCACCGAGGCAAGGCCGAGGCCGAAGCCGCCCGAGGCGCTCTTGGTGGTGAAGAAGGGCTCGAAGATGCGCGCGCGCGTGGGCTCGTCCATGCCGATGCCGGTGTCGCTCACGGTGATGACGACGCTGCCGTTGCCGCCGGCGCGCGCCGCGGGCTCGAGCTCCGCCGCGATCGCGAGCACGCCGCCGTTCGGCATGGCGTCGCGGGCGTTGAGGCACAGGTTCATCACGATCTGGTGGAGCTCGGCGGCGTCGCCGACCAGGGCGAGCCCCTCGGCGAGGTGCGTCTCGATGCGGATGCTGCGGTCGAGCGTGCGCCGCAGGATCTGGGCGATCTCGAGGCACACGGCCGACACGTCGACGAGCTCGTGGGCCTCCTTGCCGGCGCGCGAGAACGACAGCAGGCGCGAGGCGAGCTGCGCGGCGCGGCTCGTGGCCGTCTCGACGTCGGCCAGGCACTCGCGGGTCCCGGGGTCGCCGAGCGTCTGGTCCGGCGGGCGGCTCCGCAGGTAGTCGAGGCTCGTGAGCACGGCCCCGAGCATGTTGTTGAAGTCGTGCGAGATGCCGGCCGCCAGGCGTCCGAGCGCCTCGAAGTGCTGCCGCTGCAGCGCGCGGTCGCTCAGCTTGTCGTACGCGGCGAAGAGCATCGTCACGCCGGTGCCGAGCCGCACCTCGTCGCCGAAGGCGAGCGGCGCGCGCTCGATGCGCCGGCCGTTCACGAAGGTGCCGTTGCGGCTCGCGAGGTCCTCGATGACGAAGGCGCCGTCCACGTAGCTGATGCGCGCGTGGCTGCGCGACACCTCGGCGTCCTCGATGACGAGCGTCGCCTCGAGCGCCCGACCGAGCACGGCGGTCTTCTCGAAGGCGTAGCGCCGGCCGAGCTGCGGTCCGCGCACCACCACGAGCCGCCCGGCGCCGGGCACGACGGCGCGCGAGCCGTGCAGTGCCGCGACATCCATGGGCCGCTCATGCGCGCCCGGAGCGCCCTGCGGACCATCACGTCTCAAGTCGGTGCTCTCCCCCTGGCTCTGCGCACGTGCGCACTCGGCCCAGGCTCAGGAGCGTCGCGCGTCGCGGGGGGTCTGTAAATAGAAACCCCGAGCGCGCGGGCGCGCCCCCGTTCTTTCGCGTCTCGCTTCGCGGCTCGTTTCGCGTCTCGTTTCGCGTCTCTCGCGCCTCATTTGGCCGGCGGCCTCGTCGTCGGAGGGGGCGGCGTCGGGGCGGGCGCCGTCGTGCTCGGCGCCTTCGGCGGCGGCGGCGGGAACAGCGTCGGCAGTCCGGACGGGAGCACGCTCGCCCACGCCGAGGGGATCGGCGGCAGGGTGCTCGGCAGCACGAGGGGCGGCCGGGTCCCGGGTGGAGGCACGGCCGTCGGCGCCACGGCGGACGCGGACGCCGACTCCGACGCGGACGCCGACGCGGAGGGCACCGCCGCCGAGGCCGTGTCGGGCGGCGGCGCGCTCGCGGTCGTGCTCGCCGGCGCCGGAGGTGCGCTCGAGGTCGTGGCCGGTCCCGTGCGCGTGCTGGCCGTGGTCGCTCCGTCCGGTGGCGCCGCGGGCGGGCGCGAGAACCACCAGATCGCGATCCCCGCCGCCGCGATCGCGACGAGGTAGAACACGATGCGCCCGACCCCCGAGCCGCGGTCCGGCTCGCCGCTCGCATAGCGGCCGCGCACGTCGTCGGCCTCGGGCTCGTCGGCGGACGCGCGCGCGGCCGCGGCAGCCGCCGCCTCGCCCTCGGGTGCCTCGCCCGCGGGCAGCGTCTTGCCGACGCGCGTCGCTCCGGCCGCTCCGGCCGGTGCCGCGCCGCGCTTGCGGGTGGGCTCGTCGGACAGGCTGCGCGGCCCCTCGGCCACCATCACGTCGGTCTTGCCGCGCTCCTTCACGGTGGTGCGCTCGTCGGTGAGCCCGGTGCGGCGCGCCTTCTTGCTCGCCCCGCCGCTCTTGCCGGTCCCGGGCGCGGCGGCCGCCGCGGGCGCCACGCGCTCGCCCTTGCCCGCCGCGGGCGCCGCATCGACCTCGGTCCGGGCGACCTTCTTCTTGCCGGCCGGGGGCGCGTCCGCGGTCATCTTGACGGTGCCGCCCGAGGCCTTCTGCACCTCGCCCTCGGGCTCGGCCTCGGCGCTGCTCTCGGCGCCCGCGCTGGCTCCGGCCTCGGCGCCCGCGCTGGCACCGGCCTCGGACGTGGCCTCGGCGCCGCTCTCGGCCGGTGCGGCGCCCACGGCGGCAGCCGCGCGCGGCGCCTCCATCGTGTCGGCGCTCTCGACCGGCGAGCCCGAGACGTCGTCGGGCTCGTCCCCCGCCTCGAGGCGCGCGCTCGCCCACGGCGGCTCGCCCCCGCCGGCCACGGCCTCGAGATCCTTGCGCAGGGTCGCCGCGTCCGGGTAGCGGCGCGAGCGCTGGAACGCGAGCGCCCGATCGACCACCTTGCACAGACCCGCGGGCAGCTCGGGCCGGATCGAGCGCAGGCGCGGCGCGGGCTTCGTCAGCATCGCCGTCACGAGCTCGCGATCGGCGCGCTCGATCTGCGCGCGGTCCTCGGAGCTCGCGCCGTCGCGCGGCACGTGCACGTGCCGGCCGGTGAGCGCGCGGAACAGGGTCGCGCCGACGGCGAAGACGTCCGCGCGCACGTCGACCTGCGCGCCCTTCAACTGCTCGGGCGCCATGTAGGCCGCGGTCCCGAGCACCGTGCCCGCGGCCGTCACGAGCCCGCCCGGCCCCTCGCGCCAGCGCGCCACCCCGAAGTCGAGCACGCGCAGCCGACCGTCGGGCTCGAGGAACAGGTTCGCGGGCTTGATGTCGCGATGGATGATGCCGGCGCCGTGCGCCGCCTCGAGCACCTCGCACAGCGCGACGCCGAGACGCACGGCCTCGGCGACCTCGATCGTGCCGTCGTGCCCGAGCTTGTCCGAGAGGCTCGTGCCCTCGAGCAGCTCCATGACGAGGAAGGGCGTGCCGTCCTCGGCCACCTCGAGGTCGCTCACGGGCACGACGCCGGGGTGCTTGATCTTGCTGACGGCGAGCGCCTCGCGCTCGAAGCGCTGCTTCAGCTCGCCGTCGAGCGCCACCTCGGGGTGGAGCATCTTGACGGCCGCCATGCGCCCGAGGCGGTGCTCGGCCTCGTAGACGGCCGCCATACCCCCGACGCCGATGAGGCGCGTGAGCTTCCACTTGTCGCAGAGTGTCGTGCCCACGCGGGCCTGGCTGAGCTCGACGTCCTCTTCGTTCCGGCGGCTACTCATCGGCGGCGCAGCGCTCGCTTTCCCGGCTCCACGCGCACCCGGGGGGTCGCCCGGGCGGTCGCCCGGGGGTCGCCCGCGGGTCCCCCGGGGGGTCGCCCGGCGGGTCGCCCGTGGAGTCGCCCCTCGTTTCTAGCGGCGCCCGCCCCGCGGCGGCCAGTGATTTCGGGCCCGTCGACCCACGCGCAACCTGGAGCTGCGCCCCGCGTTCGCGCCCCGCGTTCGCGCCCGCTTCGAGCCCCCGCCGGGCACGCGCGCGTAACCAACCCCGGGTAGACCGAAACGAACCCGGTACTTGGTTACGAGGGCTCGCCCGCGGAGCGCGAGTCGGTCGCGGCCCGGAGCCCGAAGATCGCGCCCGAGCGGGCGAAGTCGGCGGCGTGGATCAGACGCCGATGAGCTCGACGAGCTTCTCGCGCTTCGTGAGCCCGACGTGCGTCGCCTTCTTGGCGCCGCCCTGGAACACCATCACGGTCGGCACGCTGCGCACGCCGTAGCGCGCCGCGAGGTTCGGCGAGTCGTCGATGTCGACCTTGCCGACCTTCACCTTGCCCTGGAACTCGTCGGCGAGCTTCTCGACGATGGGCGCGAGCATCTTGCAGGGACCGCACCACGTGGCCGTGAAGTCCACCAGCACGGGCTCGGTCGCCTTGAGGACCTCGGTGTCGAAGTTGCCCTCGTTCCAGACGTGAATGTTCTTGCCGGCCATGACTCTTGTTGCTCCTCGCCCGGACGCCGCGAGCGGCGGGGGTTCGGGTAACGTAGGGCCACCTTTCCCGTTCGGCAAGGGGCGGCCCTCGGCTGCGCCCCGCGGCCCCGCCCCACGGGCCAGTTGACGAGTCGCGGGCACGCGCCTCTAGTCCGGGCGCCCATGCCGGACGAGCGCCCGCGCCGCCTGCTCATCGTCACGCCGACCTACGACGAGCGCGAGAACATCGAGGCCTTCCTCTCGGCCGTGCTCGCGGCCGTGCCCGAGGCGCACGTCCTCGTCGTCGACGACGCGTCCCCGGACGGCACGGGCGCGCTCGTCCGGGCGCGCGCGGCCGCGGACTCGCGCATCGCGCTGCTCGAGCGGCCCGGCAAGCTCGGCCTCGGGACCGCCTACGTGGCCGGCTTCGGCCACGCGCTCGCGCACGGCTACGACGTCGTCTGCGAGATGGACGCCGACCTCTCGCACGATCCCCGCCACCTCGCCGCCCTGCTCGCGGCCCTCGACGCCGGAGCGGACGTCGCCATCGGCTCGCGCGCCGTCGCGGGCGGCGGGGTCGTCGGCTGGGGCCCGGGCCGGCAGCTGCTCTCGCGCGGGGGCTCGCTCTACGCGCGCGCCGTCCTCGGCCTCGGCGCCCGCACGCTCGGCGGCCCGCGCGTGCCGGTCGCCGACCTCACCACCGGCTTCAAGGCCTACCGCCGGCGCGCGCTCGAGGCGATCGACGTCGGCTCGCTCCGCTCGAACGGCTACGCCTTCCAGATCGAGACCACTTACCGCGCGCTCTGCCGCGGCCTGGCGGTCGTCGAGGTGCCGATCGTCTTTCACGACCGGCGCGTCGGACGGAGCAAGATGAGCCGGCGCGTCTTCGCCGAGGCCGTCGCGATGGTGTGGCGGTTGCGTGCCGCCGCGCTCCGGGGTGCGTGATACGCTGGGCTGCGCAGGGCGCGCGCGACGCGCGCCTGCGAACGGAGCTTGGGCCATCATGAAGTGGGCTTATCTCGTCCTCGCAGCCACGGCGGTCGCGCCCTTCGCCATCGCGGCCGGTTGCTCGGCCAACGCGTCCCGGTTCGGCGACAACCCGCCGGGAACGGGCGGCAGCGGCGCCCTCGGCGGCGGCGGCTCGGCGCACACCGGCACCGGCGGCGGCATCGGCTTCGGCGGCAACTGGAACTTCGACGGCGGCACTTGCGACTACCAGTGCTCGAGCGATTTCCACGCCGTGCTCGACTGCAACGGGGTCGTCGTACAGCAGTGCTCGGGCACGCAGGGCTGCGACCTCTCGAGCCTGTCGTGCGCCGACGCCTGCACGGCGGCCGCCAACAACAAGCAGTCGGTCGGCTGCCAGTACTACGCGACCGACATGGAGTCGTACTCCTCGTCGTACTGCTTCGCGGCCTTCGTCGCGAACACCTGGAACACGCCCGTCCACATCACGGTGGAGCGCAACGGCGCCTCGCTGCCCGTCGCGAACTTCGCGCGCCGGCCCCAGGGCGGCGGCGCCAGCATCAGCTACGACGCCTACGACCCGGTCGCCGGCCTCGCGCCCGGCGAGGTCGCGATTCTGTTCCTGGCGGGCAACCAGGGCGGCGCGCCCGACTGCCCGGCGCCGACCGCGCAGGGCGGGGACGCCGCCATCGGCGGCACGGGCATCGGCAGCTCGTTCCACATCCAGACCGACGTGCCGGTCGTCGCCTACCAGATCAACCCCTACGGCGGCGGCAGCGTGGCCGTCACCGGCGCCTCGTTGCTCCTTCCGACGAGCGCCTGGGACACGAACTACGTCGCGGTCGACGCCTATCGCGACGACATCACCGGGCCGTCGATGAACATCATCGCGGCCGAGGACAACACCACGGTGACCATGGTGCCGGTCGCGCCGGTGCAGGGCGGCGCCGGCATCCCGGGCTCGGCCGCGAACACGCCGTTCAGCTTCACGCTCCAGAAGGGCCAGTTCGGGCAGCTCAGCCAGACGGCCGAGCTCACGGGCAGCATCATCCAGGCGGACAAGCCCATCGGCTTCATGGCCGGCCACCCCTGCATGCGCGCCCCCTACGGCGTCGCCTACTGCGATCACGGCGAGCAGATGGTGCCGCCCATCCAGGCGCTCGGCAGCGAGTACGTGGGCGTCATGTATCGCCCGCGCGCCGGCGAGCCCGCCATCTGGCGCCTCATCGGCGCGGTCGACGGCACGCAGCTCACCTGGTCGACGCCCGTCGGCGGTCCGGCGACCTTGAACCGCGGGCAGGTGGTCGAGCTGCAGACCGGCACACCCTTCGTCGTGCAGAGCCAGGACGGCGACCACCCGTTCCTCCTCTTCACGTACATGTCCGGCTCGACCTGGTCGATGCTCTCGGACACGAACGGCCTCGGCGACGCCGACTTCGTCATCAGCGTGCCCCCCGCGCAGTACATGACCGACTACGTCTTCTTCACCGACCCGACCTACCCCGAGACGAACCTCGTGGTCGTCCGGAAGAAAGTGAACGACGCCTTCGCCGAGGTGAACCTCGACTGCGCCGGGAACCTCGCGGGCTGGCAGGCCGTCGGCGACTACGAGTGGACGCGTGCCGACCTCGTGACCGGCAACTTCCAGAATGTCGGCAGCTGCACGAACGGCCGGCACCTCATGACGAGCGACAACCCCTTCGGCCTCTGGGTGTGGGGCTGGGGCACGCCGTTCACGTCGAATTTCACGGCCAACGTGTCCTACGGCTACCCGGGCGGCATGAACGTGCAGCCCATCAACACGGTCGTCATCCCGCCGGTGCCGCACTGAGAGAAAGTCGTCAGTTTTCAGTTCTCAGTTTTCAGTTTCCGGCCGCCCGGCCCGCAGGGCCGTCGGGGGCTGAGAACCGACGACTGATGACTGATGACTGACGACGGACGTCTTCCGGCCTCGGAGGCGTCTCAGCGAATGCACACGAGCGCGTGCCCGTCCGGGCCGCGCGTGCTCTTGTCGATGCAGGCGTAGCCGTCGCGACAGTCGCTCGCGGCCCCGCAGGTGAGCAGACACGTGCCGCCGCTCTCCTGCACGCACACGCTGCCGTCCGGGCACTCGGCCTGCTCGACGCACGGCATGGTGCAGGTCCCGTCCGGGTACATCGTGCCGGCGAGGCACGTGGAGCCCCCCGCGCAGTCGTCCGTCGTGGCGCAAGAGCCGCCGACGACGTCGCCGTCCTTGCCGACGCCGCCATCGCTGCAGCCGACCGCGAAGAGGCCGAGGACCGTCAAGCCGAAGAGTGCCGTACCGAGAACCGAAGAGCGTTTACCCATCCGTGGACCGTAGCCGCTCCGCCGGCACCGTTCCACCCCGAGCGACGCGGCGCCGAAACGACCGTGGACCACCAGTCGCCAGCGCTACTTCGCCGCGGCCTGGATCGCCTGCACCATGGCCTCGTCCTTGGCGGTCATCTTCTCGAGGATGGCGCTGCACTTGGCGTGGTCGCGGATCGTGATCTGCGCCTCGGGCGGGTCGCGGAAGGCCACCGTCTCGCTCTTCAACTGCACGGCGCCGCCCCAGGGCACGAGGTGGCTCTCGGCCTTGCCCGGCCCGGCGACGAGCCCGACGGTCACGCACCCGCCCTCGGTGCTCGTGAGCAGCACGCCCACCGTCATCGCGACGCAGCCGTCGCGCGGGCACACGCGCTCGGGCTCGGGCCGCACGTCCACGGCCTTGCCGGGCAGGGCCTTCTTCACGAGCTCGACCAGGTGATCCTGCACGTCCTTGGCGAGCTTCGTCGTCGCCGGATCGGTCGAGCGCGGGATGATGCGCGGCCAGAACACGACCACGCCGTCCGCTGCGCCGAGCGAGCGGCTGATCTCGGGCGCGTCGTTGGCGCCGGCGGGCTGCGGTCCGTCGCTCGAGGGCTCGGGGGTCTCGCCCGTGTCGGTGGTCGCGCTCGCGCTCGCGCTGCCCTGCGCGGTCGGGTTGTTCGGACCCTTCGGCTTGTTGCAGCCGAGGACCGCGAGACCGAGACCCAACAGGACGCCCATCGACACGGTTGACTTCATCACCCCGTGATCCAAGCCCTTCCGGCCCGGGACCGCAAGCTCAGCGCTTGCGGCGCGGACGTGCGGGCGGGCCGGCTTCACCCGCCGCTCCCGCCGCGCGCTCGGTCGCCGGCGCCGAAGCGGCCCCGGCCTCGCGCGGAGCGGCCTT
>JACRDA010000005.1 GCA_016212965.1 Myxococcales bacterium | reverse complement strand
GCGAGGGAGCGGGCCACGGCCCCGAGCTTGCCGAGCGCGCCGTCGCGGCGCGCGGCGCGCAGCGCGCGCCTCGTCCGGGTCGCGGGGTCGGCCGCGCCTCGCTTGCCCATGCTCCGGTCCTAGGGCCCCGCCGGCGGCTCGCTCGTCGAGCGCGCGCCGGCTTCGCGCCACACCATGCGACGCAGGGCGCGCTCGAGCGCGAAGGCCGAGAGTGCGTGCCCGATCGCGCCGGCATCGAGGAGATCCTTCACCGCCGCGAGCGGGACGAGCACCGTCTCGGCGCTCTCGTGCTCGTCGAAGGTGGGCTCGCCGACGCGCTGCGCGCCCTGGGCCAGAAGGACGTGCAGGCGATTGCCCTGGATGGCGGGGTTCGCGAACACGATGCCGAGGCTCTCGACCGAGGCGGGCGCGTAGCCCGTCTCCTCGCGCAGCTCGCGCAGGGCGGCCTGGGTCGGGCTCTCGTCCGGGTCGACGATGCCCCCCGGCGTCTCGAGACTCGGAGCGTCGATGCCGTAGCGGTACTGACGCACGAGCACGAGCTCGTCGGCGAGCGTGAGCGCCACGACGGTCACCCAGTCCGGTAGCTCGAGGCACACGACCTCGTGCCGCGCGCCCCCCGGCTTCTCCATCACGTGCTCGACGACGTCGAAGATGCGGTGGCGGCCGACGACGCGCGAGCTCACCCGCCGCGGCAGCGCCGAGCGCTCGGGATCGGGATCGCTCATGTCCGAGCGCTCTAGCACAATCCCGGCCGCCTCGCGGTCGAGCGCGTCCCTTCTCGGCAACTGCCCCGGTTTTTCGGCTTTTTCGGGCTCGGTCGGCTGTGGTATCTTGGCTCTCGGGGGTCGGGGTACGGGAGCGCTTGTGGAGCCCCGGTGGCACCGCCGGGCGGAGACGAGGGAAGTCGGGGCGACCGCCCCGTCCACGCAGCAAGCAGCGTTTTCGGCAGGTGGCGCACACGGCCCCGCACGCGAGCGGCAGCATGCGGTGCGCACCGGCAGCACGACGGCGGCCCGGTTCGCCGGGTTGGTGAACGTATGAGGCGTAAGTGGCGCGCGGAGACGAAGGTGTGGCACGACCCCAACGTCGTGGGTGCGGGCAAGCGCAAGGCTGCGCCGGTCGCCGCGGCACCCGCCGAGCCCGAGGAGCCCGCGAACGGCCGACGGCGGGTCGCGGTGCGCCACGACGGCGCACGCATCGTGGCCGGCTCGGGCAACGGCAGCGGCGATCCGCGGCAGGCCGAGCGCGAGCGGCTGCTCGAGCGGCTGCTCGGCGCCGAGGGCCACCTCGCCATCTCGAAGGCCGCCAACGCCTTCGTGACGGCGGGCTTCGAGTACCCGCGCCTGCAGCAGGCGTGGCTGCAGCTGCTCGAGCACGCCGACGAGGGCACGGTCATGCGCGCCATCGGCGAGCTCGGCGACATCCTCGCGAGCGAGCCGCCGGTGCGTCGCGCCGTGCTCGACTCGCGCTTGCGGCGCCTCGAGGAGCTCGCCGAGGAGGACGCGACCCGGGTCGCCGCGGCGACCCTGCGCCGCACCATCAGTCAGCGCTGGGCGGCCGACTCGGGCCCCGGTGTCGTGCCGCGGCAAGCGGCGCTCGAGGACTGAGAGAGCCTGTGGTCGAGGGGACGCCGAAGCAGCAGGCGGCGGGAAGAGCCTGCGCCGACCGAAGATTCCTGGCCTCGAAGCACGCGGCATCCGGACCGAGGATTCTACCCTCACCCCCCTGCCCCCCGAGGGGACAGGGGGCGCTGCGAGCCGAGAATCCGCGGCGGATTTCGAGGACACCCAACCGAGCCCACGACGAAGGTAGCCGACACGCACCACCCCCTCTCCTCCGGGAGAGGGGGCCGGGGGGTGAGGGGAAAAACTCGGTCCGGATGCCGCCTGCTGCTGCGCCAAGAGTGGAGGGCTCGTTCGGGCCGCTCGCGCCGAAAGACCCATGACCCGAAGCGAGTTCGAGCGCGCGTTCGCGGAGCTGCTGAGGCGCCAGGGCGCCGATCTCGGCAACCCCGGCTCCGTCGCCTGCGAGGACTGCCGTCGCTGCACGGCCTGTACGTTCTGCCGCGCGTCGACCGACCTCTTGCGCTGCCACTACTGCGTGGGCTGCGAGCGCTCGGTCGACTGCACCCACTGCCACGGCAGCCGCGACCTCATCGGCTGCAACCACTGCGAGCGCTCGGAGCGCTGCGTCGGCTCCGCCTACCTCGGCAACTGCGTGGACTGCCGCGACTGCCACTACTGCTTCGGCTGCGTGGGCCTCGCGGGTGCCGAGTTCCACGTGCTGAACCAGCGCTACGACCGCAGCGCGTACTTCGCCCTCGTGGCCGAGCTGCGGCGCGAGCTCGCCGGCGAGCCGGTGCGCGCCGTCGCCCGCCGCTGACGCCCGGCAGCGGTACGCGGGCCCACCGTGCCGCGGCACCCACCGCGCCTTGACCGCGCCGTGCCGGATGCGCCAGGCTCGCCCCGGTGACGACACCCGAGGACGCGGTCGAGCAGGCGCTGTGGGAGCGCACGGTCGCGCGCCCCGACGAGGACGCGGTGCACGCGGCCTACCTCGAGCACTGCGTGCGCGCGGGGCAGCTCCCCCTGGCGGCGCGGCGCCACCGCGAGCGGCGCGACGCCTTGCCGGCCGGCGACCCCTCGCGCGCGCGGCTCGAGAAGCGGCTCGGCGCGGTCGCGCTCCTGGCCATCCGCGACCTCGACGCCCGCCGCGAGGCGCGCGCGGCCGAGCCGGGCCGCCGCCGCCAGGCCGCGCTCCTGCTCCTCGCGCTGATGCTCGTCGCGGCGCTCGCGGCGCTCGTCGTCACCGCCTTGTTGCGGAGCTGAGGCACGCCCGGGACTGCGCCACGCGCGCGTCAGCCGAGCCCGTACCCGTGGACCAGGGCCGAGGCGAAGAGGTTGCAGAGCGCATGGTAGACGAAGCCGGCGCCGATGCCGCCCGTGCGCGCGCGCAGCCAGCCGAAGGCGAGCGCCGGGAAGAACACCGCCAGGCGGGCCGGGCTCGGGAGCGTGAAGAAGTGCCCGGCCGCGAAGATCGCCGCCGACAGGAGGTAGCCGAGGCCGAGCTCGGCGCCGAGGATGCGCACGCGCGGTCGCCAGGCGCGGTCGAGCGCGGTCTGGAGAAAGCCGCGGAAGAAGGCCTCCTCCGGCAGCGCGACCACGAGCAGCTGCCCGGCGGCCTCGTCGAGCACGCCCGAGGCCGCCGCGAAGCGGAACGGCCCCTCGACGTGCCAGAAGAGGCGGAAGCCGAAGAAGAACGGCGGGAAGGTGAGCGCCGCGAGGCCGAGCGCCCAGCCGAGGGCGACCGCGCCCTCGCGCACCAGGCGCCGCCCGTCGAGGCGGGTCGTCTCGGTGAGGCCGCCGAGCGCGAGCCCGTACGCGCGCACCGTCGCCGTGTCGTGCCGCAGCACGAGCACGTAGCAGGCGACGAGGAACCCACCGCCGACGAAGGTCCCCGCGTAGCCGACCGGCGCGAGGTACGAGGCCGCGGTGACGACGCCGGTCACGATCGCCGCGGCGGCGAGGGCGTGCCACGCGCCGACGGTCGCGGGCGCGCGCTCGCGCTCGTCGTCGGCGCGCGCCGGCTCTTCGCCCGACACCGCGCGCGCTCAGGCCTTCGCGGCCGCCTGCTGGAGGCGCTGCTGCTGCTGCTGCAGGTACTGCGCGACGAGCTGCGAGCGCTGGATCGCGAACTGCTTCACTTCCTTGTTCTGCGAGCCGGCGAGCGCGTTCAGGAGCTTCGTGACCTTGTCGATCTGGCGCATCTGGAAGAGCGCCTCGAAGTAGTTGTTCGCGAGGTGGACGTTGCGCGCCATCTTCGCCTCGTGCTTGGCGAGCAGCTCGACGACGTTCTTGAGATCGCCGCTCTGGCCGTAGAGCGCGGACAGGCACAGGACGGCGACGGGGTCGTCCGAGTTCGCCTCGACGCCCTTCTTGGCGAGCTCGATCGCCTTCGGCCGCGTCTCTTCCTTGGCGGCGTAGAAGCCCTGCATCGCCACGTAGGGCGCCGCGTTGCGCTTGCCGGCGCTGAGCGTCTCGAGCTCGCCCATCGCCTTGTCCTCGCCGTCCTTGTCGCGGATCGACTGGAAGAGGAAGGCCCACGCGTCGACGCAGCCCGGGTCGGTCGCGATCGCCTTGTCGTTGTACTCGCGCTCGGCCGCCCGATCCTCCTTCTTCTGGTAGAGGCGCGCGAGGTGCAGGGCCGGGTACGGGTTGCCCTTCAGGAGGTTGAGGGCGCCCTTCAGCGTGCCCTCGGCCTTGTCGAGCTTGTCCTGCTGCAGCTGCGAGATGCCGAGCGCGAGCCAGTCGTCGCCCGTGCCGCCCTTGGCGACGAGCTTCGACAGCACCTGCTCGGCGCGCTGCAGGCGGCCGTGCTTCAAGAGCTCCTGGGCGAAGATGCGGCCCCGGTTCAGGTCGTCGGGGGCGTCCTTCCAGTGCTTCTCGAGGCCCCCGAGCAGGTCCTCGAGGCCGATGGCGATGGGGCGACCCTGATCGTCGTGCACCTGCACGGCCGGCCCGTTGAAGCCGAGCAGGCTCCACATCTGCTCCGGCGTGACGGCGGTCGGGCCCTTCTCGAGCAGGGCCTTGAGCTCGTCGGTCGGCTTCGTGATCGGCACGACCACGAGCGCGTTCGGCGGCAGGCCGCCCTGGAACGCCGTCGCCGGGGCGACGATGGCCGCGCCTCCGCCGATCTGAAGACCCTGGACCTGCTGTGCGCCCTTGCCGTTGCCGTCGTTCGACATGTGATTCCTCGACTCTGCTGCTCTGGGGTCGCCGCGGCCTGCGTGTGCCGTGGGACCGATACCCGCCACCCTTGCCCGTGGGCCGCTGCTGGCGCCCGCGCGCCGCTCGCCCACCTGCGGCCGTGCTGCCGCGCACCGGCGCCGCCCCTGCGCATGTGGAGAGGGAGCGCCGCCCCGGGCAGGGCCGCGGACGTATAGCAGGCAGGGGGGTGGCGAGCAACGGGGGGGGTCGCCCGGCGGCAGGGGCGCGCGGCGCGGCGCGGCATGGGCCCCAACACCAACTCGCGCTGCGGCGCGGGCATGGGCCGGTCTCGGAGAGCGAGCCTGAGCGCCCGCGTCCTCGCGCTCGACATCGGGGCCCTCCCATGCCGCGCCGCGCCGCGCGCCCCTGCCACCGGGCTCGTGGGTGGGGTGGGGAGATCGGTGCGGCAGCGGGCGAGGGGGCGGGCGGGCGAGGGGGCGGGCGGGCGGGTGAGCGGGTGAGCGGGTGAGCGGGTGAGCGGGCGGGGGGGCGAGCGAGCGAGGGGGCGTGAGGGCGACGGGGCGAGCGAGCGGGCGAGCGGGGCTGGTGCGCCCGCGTCCTCGCGAGCGACTCGGGGGCCCCATTGGGGCGGCGCCTCGCGGCCCCTGCCACCGGGCTCGGCGCTGACGAAGAGGCCGCCGCCGAGCGTGGCGATGAGCCCCTGCGCGAAAAGCCCGCGTCAAAGGCCGCCGAGCGTGGCGATGAGCCCCTGCGAGGAGAGGCTCGCATCACAGGCCGCAGCCGAGCTTGGCGATGAACCCCCGCGAAGACAACCCCGCATCCAGGACGACGTTGCCCAGGTCGACGACGCCGGAGAAGCGGCCGCCGACCAGCACGCTTCCGACCGTGTCGGCGGTGACGGCGATCCCCTCCTGCAGGTAGGTGCCGTCGCCGGTCCTGAGGCTGAATAGGTGGCCGCCCGACGGGTCGAGCCCCGCTACGAAGATGTTCGGGCCCGAGCCTACCTGCGTGAGCGGCGCGGCACCGAAGTCGAATGTCCCGCTGAAGCTACCGGTGAGCAGGATGTTGCCATTCCTGTCTACTGCGAGTCCATGCGCGTACTCATGACCAACACCGCCGAACGCCTTGGCCCACAGGTATTGGCCAGCCCCGTCGAGCCGCACGACGTAGATGTCGCCGCTCGTGTCCGGAGTGATCACGCCGCCACCGAAGTCCGTTGGCTCGCGGAACGTGCCGGTCACGACGAGGTTGTCGCCGCCGTCCACCGCCAACCGAATCCCTCCCACGGGCACACTCCAGAGGTGTGCACCGTCCGGCGCGAGCTTCACCAGGAAGCCGGCGTGCTCCGGTCCCAGCGGGCCGCCCCCGAAGTCGACCTCGCCCCGATAGCCGCCCGCCACGATCACGTTGCCGGCACTGTCGAATGCTACCCCGAGGGCGGACGCGGTCTGGGATGGTGCGTGTCCGAATTCCGCGGTCCACTGCAGCCCTCCGTCCGGACCGCGCTTCTCGACGTAGGCGTAGTAGTCCTCGGGGCCGCCGAAGCCCCAGCTCCCGACCGACGCAACGTTGCCTTGTGCGTCGACGGCGGTGTCATTGCCGAACTGCGGTTGCGGCGAGGAGTCACCGAAGCGCGAGGCCCACGACGCGGTGCCCGACGCGTCGAAGGCGAGCGTGAACCCGTCTTTCCAGCCCGCACTTGCGATCGGGTCGCTCGCCAGATCGATGGTACTCGTGAACGTGCCTCCGACGACGACACCGCCAAGTGGCTCGAACACGATTCGGCCGGGAAACTCCTCGATACCCTGACCGAAGCCTTGACTCCAGAGGTGGCTCGCATCGGCGTCGAGTCGCACGGCGAACATGCTGCCGTCGATGGGTCCGCCGCCCATGTCGATCGCGGCAAAGAGCTTCCCCGTCGCAGCGACCTCGTCATCCGAGTTGGCCGCGAGGGAGTAGACGACGCTCCGGTCGACCTGCTTTGCCCAGGCCGTGGGCCCCGCGCACCCGCTGCCGGAAAGCCCGGGATTGGCACCACCGGCACCACCCACCCCCGTGCTGCTCGTGGCCGTGGTGGTGGTGATCGTGGACGTGGTCGAGGAACTCGAGTTCGAGGAGCTCGTCGATGACGTGGCGCTGTTCGTGATGGATGTCGTCGACAGAGGACCGCCCAAACCGCGTTCCTCGTCGCCGAGCACGAGCAGGCTGCTGCGTGAGCATCCGGCTGCGCCGAGCGCCAGGCATAGGGGCAGCACGAACAGCGAGTGTGGTGACCTCGTCCTCGCCGGCGAGCGCGGTGTCGTCCTCGTACGGCGCGCAATCGCGTTCTGTGAGACCGCCGTCGCGAGTGGGGCGCCCACGAGGTGCCCCCGCTGCGCTACGCATCGAACCATGTCGCCCGAGCCCCTATCAAGCAGGCTACGCCCATGCGAGCGAGCCTGCCAGTTCGCCCGTGAACGTGCGCGGGTCGCAGAGGAGCGCGGTCGCCGCAACGGGGGGGGCGCCGGCGGGTCGCCCGGTGGCAGGGGCGCGCGGCGCGGCGCGGCATGGGCCCCAAACCCGACTCGCACTGCGGCGCGGGCATGGGCGCCAGTCGTGCTGGCGGCTCGAGCGCCCGCGTCCTCGCGCTCGACATCGGGGCCCTCCGATGCCGCGCCGCGCGCCCCTGCCACCGGGCTCGTGGGGGGGGTGGGGAGATCGGTGCGGCAGCGGGCGAGGGGGCGGGCGAGCGAGCGGGCGAGGGGGCGGGCGAGGGGGCGAGGGGGCGAGCGAGGGGGCGGGCGAGGGGGCGGGCGGGCGAGGGGGCACGGCAAGATCGGGCTCGACGAGGCCGCCCGCCCGGTGGGCACCGAGGCAGTCGCGATGGGCGTGCCACCGCGGGAGTGACCGAAACGAGGGGACATCTCGGATGTCCCCCCTTCGAGATCACCCCTTGCGTCGTCCTACGATGCCAGACGCGGCGGTCGCGCCAAGCTCGCGCGGCCACCTGCGCGATCACGGGTCGCGCGCTGACCCGAGCCGTGCCGAGGGGGTGACCGAAACGAGGGGACATCTCGGATGTCTCCCCCTCGATGTCACCCCTCGAGACGACTCGGCCGGTTTCTCGATGCGAGCCCGCGCGCCTGCCGCAGCGCTTGCTGAGCTGGCCGCGACCAACCTCGCGACCGGCCGCGAGCGCCCGATCGCCCTTGGGTCAGAGCGCTGCGACGGCGGCGATTTCGATCGTTCACAAGCGCGGGCGGCGGTCTCTACCCGGCATGAAGATGGCCACCGTGCCCGGACCACGACGACTTGCCCTGAGGATGATCCGACGAAGCAGCTTCGGTCCGGCGCTGCTCGCTGCCGCGCTGCTCGGTGCCTTCGGTGCTTGTGGCGACGACGGCGAGACGAACGGCTCCGGCCCCGGCGCCTCGTCCGGCGGGCAGGGTGGCGGGCATCGCGACCGCCAGCGACGGGACCATCTACGCCGGCATGCAGGGCGAGCTCCACGTCGTGCCCCCGGGTGCCGCGAGCGCGACGCTGCTGGTCGGCGGCCTGCCGCAGATCCAGTCGGGCGGCGTCTACTACGATGACACCGCCCGGACGGTGACGGTCGGCTACGGTGGGCTGGCCATCGTAGAGGTGGACACCTCGACGGTGACCAACGTCAGCCCGTCCACCTTCGATCTATCGGTGTCGCCATGGATCTTCCGTCCCCGCCCGGTGCCCGGGACGGTCATCGCGGCAGACTTCTTCCTCGACCGGTCCATCGTCTCGGTCGATTGGAACCGAAGCTCGGCGTACCTGCTGGCGCGCTGACTCGCGCGCGGCCCTCCGGCGCGTGCCACCAGCTCCGTAGGGCGACCGAGCGACGGTTTCGTCGCGCGCGCCCAGCTGCTTGACGGCTCGCCCCCTGGGGGGGACGATACCCGCATGGCGCGACTTCCGGCTTGGATGGTTCTCGTGTTGCTGAGCGCGTGCAGCAAGGTCAGCGACACGAGCGAGGCGCTGCCCGAGCCTGCGTGCCAGGCGCCGACCCCACTCGGTGCGGGGTCCGGCCTCGTGCGCTGCGCCGATGGCAGCGTCAACCGTGAGAGCGCCGGGACGTGCACGCCGGAGGTGGTGGGACCCTCCTGCCAGGGGAACGAGACGGTCCAGAACTGCACGAGCGACGCCGAGTGCTCGGCGCATGCCTACGGGCGGTGCCTGTCCGGCATGCAGGGCGGAGGCGGGCAGGCTTCGAGCTGCGACTGCAGCTACTCGTGCGCGACCGACGCGGACTGCGAGTCGGGGCAAGCGTGCCTCTGCGCGGGCGCCGCGACCGGCATCGAGGGCGCCCGCTGCGCCCCGGCGTCGTGCTTCTCGAACGCCGATTGCGCGAGCGGCGAGTGCAGCGTGTCGACCTGCAACGACTTGGCGGGCCTCGCCTGCCGCAGCGCCGCGGACACGTGCCGCGTCGACGCCGAGTGTGCGGCGCCGGGCGAGACGTGCGACCTCGGCTGGACCGCGGGCACGGGCACGAGCAAGTGGGCGTGCCGCTCGTACTTCGACTGCGTCGTCATCTACTGACGGGGCGCGTGAGGCGGAACAAGGGAGCCGCGGGCGTCGACAACGAGGCGCTGGCGGCGCTCGACGAGCGCCGGCTCGCACCCGACGTGTACGTCGACGGCTCGGCGAGTGCAGCCCAGGCTCTGCGCGGGTGGGCAACGGCAGCATGCACACGCCGGTCCCGATCCCGATGCCGGTGCCGTGGTCTCCTCGACGCAGCTCGACCACGGAGGGGCGGCCGGTGGCGCGCCCGGCGCCTCGACCCGACGCGGCCGCTCGCGTAGGCTCGGCCCCGCGCGCCTGGATCGAAGTGGCCGGCTCGTGGAGGATCGTCGCGGCATGGTCGTGAGAGCGCTCGGCCTCGTGGGCGTCGCAGCTGGGCTGCTCGGCTGCGGTGGCCCTGCGCGTGACGGCAAGGCGCGCTCGTCGGCGCGCGCCGACGACTCGTCGGCGCCGCCCGCCTCGGCGTCCGCTCCGACTCCCGTGGGCAGCGTGGCCGAGGGCGGGGTGGCGCGCGCGCCCTTGCGTCGTCCGCGGGGCATCTACGCCGTCGTCGAGTGGAGCGAGCTGCCGGGCGACGCGACGTGGAGCAACCCCCGCGTCGACGGCGTCGTGGTCCGGGCCTACTGGCGTGATCTCAACCCGCAGAAGGACGTCTACCGCTGGGACCTCTTCGACGCCGCGGTCCAGGCGGCCGCGCAGCACGGCAAGAAGGCCCGGTTCATCGTCGTGCCGGGGTTCTACGCGCCGGACTTCGTGCTCCAGGACGCCGCGGTGCAGCACGTGACGTTCACGGTGCCGCAGGGGCCCCTCGCCGACGAGGCGCGCCCGCTACCGTTGCCCTGGGACGACGCCTATCTCGGCGCCTGGTACGCGTTCGTGGATCGGCTGGCGGAGCGTTACCGCGACGACCCGTCGTTCGCCTACGTCTCGGCCACGGGACCCAACTCCCACAACGGCGAGGTCTCGCTGCCGCGCGAGCCGAGCGACGAGAAGACCTGGCAGAGCCTCGGGAGCGTCGCCGAGCTCGAGCGCCGGATGCTCGGCGCGTGGGGTCGGACGTTCGCGCACTTCTGCGCGGCCTTCCGCGGTAAGCATTTCACGGTGGCCATCATCTCCGAGGCGCTGCCCGGCCAGAAGTCCGACGAGCAGAAGCGCTACCAGGCCGCGCTCGCGCAGCTCGGCGCCGAGACCTGTCCCGACGGGTTCGGGCTGCAGAACAACGGCCTCGACGGCCGGCCGGTGCAGCTCGACCTCCGTCCCCTTCCGGCGTGGGACCTCATCGAGTCCTACGCCGGCAAGATCTTCACCGCCTTCCAGACTCGCATGCGCGCCAACCTCTACAAGTGCAAGCGCTCCGGGCGCGAGTGCGAGGGGGAGAAGCGCGACATCTTCGCGCAGACGCTGAAGAACGGCCTCTCGCGCCATGCGAGCGTGCTCGAGATCTACGAGCGCGATCTCGCCGACCCCGAGCTCGCGCCGCTGCTCGCGGACGCCCACGCGGAGCTACAGGGCGCGCGCTGACGCGCGTCGCGCCCGCCGGGACGACCGGCGCGCCACGTGGGCCGGGCGCTTCGGCTCCGATCTGATAGGGTCCCTCCGTGCCGAAGCTCCCGAAGGACGTCGTCGCCGACCCGCGCCACGACGAGGTGTTGCGCTTGCTCACGACCCACCTCACGCCGCTGTGGGAGGGTGGCCGCCACCGGGTGCCGACCGTGCCGCTGACGCCGGCGCTCGCCCGCGATCTGCGCGCGGCCACGACGGCCAGGCACGCCGTCCAGGGGCTCGAGCACGTCACGGCCAAGCTCGCCGCCGAGCAGAAGGGGCTCGACATGGCCCGCGACAGGCTCCCGTCGGCCCCGCCGAGCGCGCGCGTGTCGCGCCTGCTCCTGCTCGCCAACGACGGTAGCACGCGCTTCTACCGCGACTGCGACGCCCTGCTCGGCCGCTACCCGGAGCGGCTGATCGCGTGCCGGCTCGACGTCGGCGGGGCCGCGCTCGGCGAGGCGCTCCTCGGCATGGAGAAGCTCGTCCGGTGCGTGCTCGTGAGCGACAAGGCGTACGTCGCCCGGGTGCTGCTCGCGCTCGTGCCCACCGCACCTTGAGTCTGGATCCGATCGATGAGCGCCGACGAAGAGCAGGTCGCGTTCACGCAGCGGGCGGCCGTCTCCTCGCTCGCGGAGGCGGACGTACGGTTCGTCCTCGAGCGGCTCACGCGCGGGCCGGAGGGCGTGCTCGACGCGGTCCAGGGCGGGGCCCGCCTCGTCGCCGCGCTCGTGGAGCGCAGCGAGAGCGAGGCGAGCGCTGCGACGCTCCTCGTGCTCGGCCTCGAGGGCGGAGCGGCGGACAGGGCGCAGCTCTTCGCGCGCGTGCTCGACGACGCGATCGCGCTCGCCACCGCCGGCCCGCTGCGACACCTTCGGGTGCCGCTTCCGCCCGGCCTCACCGCCCTCGCGCCCGCGCTCGTCGCCCGCGGGCTGACGGCGCTCTTCGTGAGCTACACGATGCGCACGCGCGACGCGCACGTGCCGGACCCCCCGGTCAGCGCGGGCACGTTCGTCGACTGGTCGTCGTCGATGAGCGCCGCGCCGGTTCGGGACCTCGTGGTGCGCGCCTTCGCGGGTGCGCCGGATCTGATCCCGGTGTCGGTCGAGGATCTGCACGCGCGCCTCGACGCTGCCCGCCCGAGGCCGCGCCTGCTGTTCGAGGGCGGCGAGCTCTTGGGCGTGTGCCGCACGAGCGGGCCCGACGAGGCTGGGGTCGGTCGCGTCCCGATGATCGCGCGTGAGCCGGCGCGGCGCGGCGATCGCCTCGGCGACGTGCTGCTCGTCGAGGCCAAGCGCGTGCTCGCCGCCGCGGGCGCGAGGTGCTTCGAGCTCGAGGTCGCCGCCGCGAACCGGAGCGCGCTCGGCCTCTACCAGCGCCACGGCTTCGAGGTCGTCTCCGAGGAGACCACCTTCGGCCGTGAGCTTGCGCGCGCGAGCGGCACCGCATGGCGCTAGGATGCGCGTGCCGCAGCCGGTGCGAAAGCTGAGCCGTCCCCGCGGCTCGAGCCCACCGCTGCGATACGGGTCGATCCCGACCCCGGAAGGGCTCCATGATGAAAGCTAGGCAACTCGAGCTCCTGCTCGCCACCTTCGGCTCGTGCGCGCTCGCTTGCGGCGGTGGCGGGAGCGACAAGGCAGGCCCGGCCGCCCAGGGCGCGGTCATGGCGCTGCCGGACGCGCTCGTCGAGCGCTCCTCCGAGGCGACGCTGGCGTGGGACGTGAGCCCCGACGGCAAGATCCGGCTCGGCGTGCACACCGCGAGCTGCGCGCCGCTCGACGCCGCCGCGGGCACCGTCAAGCTCACGCGCACGTCGGACGGCAAGAGCGAGGACGTGAAGCTCGTGCGCGACGCGCCGACCGGGCTGCTCGTCGGCGACGGGCCCGACCTCGATCCGGAGCTCACCGAGGTGCGCTACGACGTCACGGCCGGCGGGCAGCCCCTGCGCGGCACCTTCTTCGTGCCCGGCAAGGGGACCTCGGCGCTGGTGGGGGCCGCGAAGGACGCCCCGAAGCCCGCCGTCGACGCGCCGGCCGAGCCGCCGGGGCCGCACGGTGGCGTCGTGCAGCCGCTCGGAGCCGACAAGGTCGAGGTCGTCGCCGACACCGACACCGGCGTCGTGCGCGTGTATCCCCTGAGCCCGAGCCTGCAGAAGCCCGGCGTCATCCGCCTGGCGATCGGCGGCGCGGCGCCGCGCATCGTGGTGCTCGAGCCCATCGGCACCGGCGCGGAGCTGCACTTCGCCGCCGCGCTCGACCCCGAGCTCGCGAGCGCCCCGCTCACCCTCGTGGTGAAGGACGCGGGCGGCACGGTGCGCGTCGTGCTCGTGGGGGTGCGCCGCGGCGCGGTCATCGAGATCGGGCCCGACGCGGCGCCGCACCGCTACTGGTCGCGCCGCGCGTGGGGCGAGGAGCTGCGCGAGCTCGGCGAGCGCGCGCGCCAGCGCGGCGACGACAAGGACAAGGACAAGGCCGTCATCTGCCACGTGCCGCCGGGCAACCCGGGCAACGAGCACACGCTCAGCGTCGGGGCGTCGGCCGTCGCGGCCCACCTCGCGCACGGCGACCGCAAGGGTCCCTGCAGCGCGAGCGAAGCGACGAGCGGCGGCCCGGACGACAAGCGCGGCGACCCGGACGACAAGGGCGGTACGAGCGGCGACAAGGGCAAGAGCGGCGACAAGGGCGGCGGCCCGGACGACAAGGGCGCGAGCGGCGACAAGGGCGCGAGCGGCGACAAGGGCGCGAGCGGCGACAACGGCGCGAGCGGCAAGAGCGGCGGCAACGGGCCGGACAAGGGCAAGAGCGGCGACAAGGGCAAGGGCCACTGACTCGAGTGGCGCCCATCCAACCCGAGCGCCGGGCTTCAGGGTCGCTCGTCGGCGCCGAGGTCACGGGTGCCGGCGCGCGCCGCGCCGTCGATGTCCTCGTCACAGAGGCCGGGGACCACGGCCACGCCCTGATCGATCGCGGCGCTCGCGCTCGGCGCGAGGTGTAGATCGCCGCCGGCCGGCCAGACGAAGAGCGCGAGCGGCGCGGGCGAGAGGTTGCCCGCCTGCGTGGCGCTGGCACCGTCGCGCTCGCGGAGATCGTGCGTGCCGAGGTTGTTCGTGACGTCGACCCCGACGCTCCCCGCGAAGCGCCACTCGATGGAGGAAAAGTTGGCGCCCGTCGAGGCGACGGAGTTGTGCACCACCTCGGCCCCGCAGGCGGACCAGAGGCAGATCCCGCAGTCGAAGCCGGTCGGCGAGGCGAGCAGACCCGCGCTCCCCGCGGCCACGAAGTTGTTGCGCACCACGCCGCCGTAGTGGTCGACGTACGCGCCCTGTGCTGCCGGGCACGGAGCGTCGGCGTAGGTGCGGGCCGTGCCGCTCGTCTCGAGGCCGAAGCCCACGCCGCGCGCGTCGTCGACGAGCACGTTGCGCTCGACGAGGGTGTCGCGCGAGCCGCGCCAGAAGTGGATGGCGTGCTCGGACAGGCCCGTGTCGCACCAGAAGCCCGTGATGCGGTTGTCGCGCACCACCCAGCCGCGCGCCGCGTGGGCATCGATGCCGCCCGTGTAGCAGCCGCCGGGGTTGGGCTGCACCTCGGGTCGCCCGGCGTCGGTGAGCTCGAGGAGCGAGCAGGCGAGGATACCGTCGTCCACGTAGAAGCCGTCGCCGCTCGGGTTCACCTTGATGCCCTGCTCGCGCGGGTCGACGACGTGCACGCCGTGGATCCGGGTGCCCGTCGTGTCGGCGCCGCTCGTGACGACGTGGATGGCATGCGTGCCCGCGCGCGCCAGCGTGAGCTCCGCCACGGTCACGTTCGACGCGGCGATGGTGACGATCTCGGTCGTCTGGTAGTCGGCGTCGAGCACCACCGCATCGCGGTTGCCGCTCGCCGAGCGCAGGGTGACCCCGGGGCTGCCGATCCACAGGTACTGGCCGCCGAGCGGGTAGCTTCCGTCCGCGAGCGCGATCGTGTCGCCCGGCTGTGCGCCCGCGACGATCGTCTGGAGGTTCCCCACGTCGGCCGGCGTGACGGAGAGGATCGTGCCCGAGGCCGCGGCGAGCGGTGCACACGCCGGGCCGACCCCACCCCCCGCGCCGCCCGCGCCCTCGCCGCCGGTGCCACCGCCTGCGGATCCGCCGGTCGCGCCCGTGGGCCCCGGGGCGGCGTCGCTCCCGGCGCCGCTGCACGCGACCGCGAGAACGGCGCCGAGCACGCCCACGACGAGCGCGCACGCGGGCGTGGTCGCCGGCGCGCCGCGCGCGCGCCCTGCCTCTAGCTCTGGCCTCGGTTCGGTCATGACGCCCAGACTACCTCGCGGCCGACCTTGCCGGGGCCGCGCGAGTTCGGCAGACTGCGCGCTCCTCGCGGGGTGTACCCATGGCGCTCAGCTCCCTCACGTGTCCGCCGCCGGTTCGCAAGGCCGCTCGCTCGCCGCAACTCGACTTCGCGCTGCTCGAGGCGGCGGTCGAGGCGTTCGACGGCGGGCGGCATCTCGAGGCGCTCCACAAGGTGTTCCGGCACCTGCTGCCCGAGCTCACCGTGCCCGAGGGGCCGAGCGGCTCCTTCGCCTTCGCGCAGGGCTCCTCGCGCGTCGCCGTGAAGTGGGACGAGCGCGAGCTCACGGTCGCGGTGCCGATGGTGCGCCTGCCCGCGGGCGGCGGGGCCACCGCCGCGCTCCGCTTCCTGCTCACCAAGATCAGCGGTTCGGGGCAGCTGCACCAGCCGCGCCTTCACGGCGACGACGTCGTCCTCGAGTTCCGCGACCGGATCACGCGCCTGCACCCCATCAAGGTCATCGAGGTGCTGCGGCGCATGCCGGTCGAGGCCGACAACCACGACGACTTCATGATCGATCAGTTCGGCGCGGCGCCGCTCGACCGCGAGCCGCCGGTGCCGCTCGACGCCGAGGAGCGCGCGCGCGCGGAGGTCATCTGGCGCACGCACTGGAGCGAGGTCGAGGAGCTCGTCAAGGAGGCGCAGCGCAAGCGCTCGCTCTTCTTCCTGAACGAGGTGACGGCGTACGCCTTCTACCACGTGCGCCACGCGGTGCCGCTCGGCGGCTCGCTCGCGGCGCGGCTGTCGGAGGCGGCCGACGCCTTCAACGACACCGACGAGGACCCGAACAAGCGCGAGGCCGCGCTGACGAAGTGCGCGAAGACCATGCGGTCGGTCTCCGCGGACGAGCTCGGCAAGAACCTCGGGCACGCGCACTACGCCATCAGCCCTCTCGCCGACGGCACGCCGCGCGTGCTCGGGCAGCACCTCGGAGCCGGCGACTACGTCGAGAACGTCGAGCGCGCCCGCGCGACCGGCAAGATCATGGAGGCGGCCGTCGCGCTCTTCTCCACGTACAACTTCCTCCTCGCCCGCTTCTCGTGGCCCGAGCAGGTCGAGGCCGGTCTGCTCGAGGGGCTCGCCCAGGCGTCGCAGAAGCCGTGGCGCGAGGCGGCCGCCGCGCTGACGAGTCAGGGCAAGGCGCTGGTCGACGCCTTTCAGGACGACGAGGCCGACGACGACGAGGCCCCCGACTCGGGGGGCGAAGGTGTAGAGGGCGCGGAGGCGAGCGCATGAGCGAGTCGTTCGACATCGAGGCCGTCGGCGTTTTCCAGGTGTTCACCGGCGCCGGCACCGGCTCCGGGTTCCTGGTCGACGAGCGCCATCTCGTGACCAACTGCCACGTGGTCGCGCCGTACCGCACGGTCGCGGTCGAGCTGCGCGACAAGCGGCGCGTCGCCGCCCAGGTGCGGCGCATCCACCCGAAGCGCGACCTGGCGGTCGTCGAGCTCGCCGCGCCGCTGCCGTTCCAGGTCCTGTCGCTCGGGCCCGAGGTCGAGCTCCAGCCGAAGCAGATGGTGAACATCCTCGGCTTCCCCGTCGGCTTGCCGCTCTCGCTCACCGCGGGGGTCGTCTCGAACCCGAAGCAGCTGGTCGACGGGCAGCACTACCTGCAGACCGACGCGGCGATCAACCCGGGCAACTCGGGCGGTCCCATCCTCGACGAGGAGCGGCGCGTCGTCGCCGTGACGACCTGCAAGCTCTCCTCGGCCGAGAACGTGGGCTTCGGGATCCCGGTCGCGGACGTGAAGCGCTTCCTCGAGGCGTTCCGTGCGCAGCGGACCGAGTTCGGGGTCGAGTGCCCCTCGTGCGAGGCCCTGGTCGACAAGGCGGGCCGCTACTGCGACGGCTGCGGCTCGGACCTCGAGGAGCTCGGGCTCGGCGCGTACTTCGAGCCGCCCGAGGACCACCCCGTCGTCGCCTTCGTCGAGGGCGCGCTCGCGCGCGCCCACGTCGACCCGGTGCTGGCGCGTCACGGGAGCCAGAACTGGTCCTTCTGGAGCGGCTCGGCGCCCATCAAGATCTGGTGCTGCTGCTCCGAGCACCTGTGCTTCTCGTCGCCGCTCGTCGCGCCGGGCAAGAAGGGCCTCGCCGAGCTCTTCCGCTACCTCCTGTCGCCCGAGCACGAGCCCTTCGCCTTCGACCTCAGCGACAACGTCATCCGCCTGAACCTCACGATCCACATGTCGGACGTCTTCGCGCCGGGCGAGCACGACGAGCTGTCGGACTGGATCGCGAAGTTCCTGGCGAGCGCGGACCAGTACGACAACGCGCTCATCGACAAGCTCGGCTGCGAGCCGGCGCCCGAGACGCAGCTCACCTTCCTGAAGGACGGGACGAAGTAGCCGCCGCGCGGCGCGCGAGCTCGGCGCGCCACAGCGCTTCGGCCGTGGCGCGATCCGCCACGGGCACGGCGACCTCGACGACGGCCCCCGTGCGCGGCATCCGGTGGAGACACCAGCCGGCGAGCCCCGAGTCGGGGTTCTGGTCGTGGTCCTCGTCCACGCGTGCCGTCGACACGAGTCCGAGCACGAACCAGCGTCCGGGTGCGACGGCGCGCCGGCCGGCGAGCGCCAGGTGGTTGGCCTCGGTGGTGCCGGGGAGCCGGCGGACGCCGTGCCCGCCCCCGTGCGCGAGGCGCACCGGGTGACCGCTGCTCTGGCTCGAGACGCGGTAGATGGCGTGGAGCCCGCCGAGGCCGGAGCACTCGCTCAGCACCGACTCGAGCTCCCCGATCGCGACGACCGGGCTCCCGGCGAGCGCCGCCGGATCCGCCGACGGACCGCGGAAGAAGCCCTCGTCCGGGTCCGGGTCTGCGACCGTGTGTGGCTCGTCCGTCGCCGTGGCGGTCGGCGCGGGCG
>JACRDA010000146.1 GCA_016212965.1 Myxococcales bacterium | reverse complement strand
GGGATGAAGGATTCGGGCCTTCGGAAGTGGGTGGCGTTCCGCGAACACGCGGCGTTCGTCGCGTGTCCACCGACCGCGCTGGCTGCGGCGCTGAAGCCACCGGTGCCAGAGTCCTTCGACCGCGTCGTGAAAGTTCGCGACTCGCTGCGCTTCCGGGCGGGTCGCGCGACTGCCTCAGATGTTGCTCAAGCGCACCGTGTACGGCGTGCAGTTCGTGGGCGACGGGACGCTGCGGAACACCCGCACGAGCCACGTCGCGTTGCGCGGCGTCGTCTGATCCGTGCAGTGATTGGTCGGCGACAGGCAGCCCTGCTGGTTGGGTGGGTAGTCCATCGAGAACGTCTGGATGTCCTGGCTGCACTCGGAGGCCGCCGGCGGACACGAGCGGTAGACGCGGATCCGGTACTCGGCATTGCCCGCGATGAGGTCGATGACCGGGTGGTAGCTCTGCCCTGGCGAGCCCACCGAGGTGAACGTCACCCTGAACCAGTCCTCGCCGCTCGCGTCCACGACGCCCGTCACATCCGTCTGACTGGAGGGCGCGATCGTGTACGTGAGGCTCGCGGCGTTCGCGCAGGTGTTGGGCTTGCCGTCGGCCACGAGCGCGTCGTCGACGAAGCCGTTGCAGTCGTCGTCGAGGGAGTTGCAGGTCTCCGTCGACGGGTTGACGTTGCGGACGCAGTTCACGTTTCCCGCCACGCAGGTCTGGGTGCCGGGGCTGCACACGCCCGGCTGACCGGTGACGCAGGCTGCCCCGCCGCCGGGATTGCCCTCGTCGACCCCGCCGGCGCAATTGTTGTCGAGCGCGTCGCACACCTCGGCCGAGGGCTGCACGCTCTGCTGGCACACGAGCGCGCCGCTCACGCAGTGCCGCACGCCCGCGCTGCACACGCCCTGCAGGCCCGTCGAGCACGCCACGTTGCCGCCGGGGTCGTTCTCGTCCGTGGCGCCGTTGCAGTTGTTGTCGGCGCCGTCGCACACCTCGCTCGAGGGCTGCACGTTCTGCGGGCAAGTGAGCGCGCCGTTCTGGCACGCGGTCGTGCCCTGGTTGCAGACGCCGAGCAGGCCGGTCGTGCAGGCCACACCACCGCCGGGATTGCCTTCGTCGACGCCGCCGGCGCAGTTGTTGTCGAGCCCGTCGCAGGTCTCCGACGAGGGCGCGACGTTGCGCACGCAGGTGAGCGCGCCGTTCTGACAGGTGACGGTCCCCGCGGCGCACACGCCCTGCTGACCCGTGCTGCAGCCGGCGCCGCCGCCGGGGTTGTTCTCGTCGACGCCCCCCGCGCAGTTGTTGTCGAGCCCGTCGCACACCTCGGCCGAGGGCTGCACGTTCGCCACGCACGTGAGCGCGCCGCTCACGCAGTGCCGCACGCCCGGGCTGCACACGCCCGGCTGACCGGTCGCGCAGACGACGCCGCCGCCGGGGTCGCCCTCGTCGGTGGCGCCGTCGCAGTTGTTGTCCTGCCCGTCGCAGACGTCCGCGGACGGCTGCGCGTTCTGCACGCACACGACCTGGCCCTGGATGCAGTTCTTGGTGCCGATGGCGCACACTCCGAGCAGCCCGGTGTTGCACCCCGTGAGCTGCCCTTCGTCGGTGGCGCCGTTGCAGTCGTTGTCCTTGCAGTCGTAGACCTCGGGCTCGGGCTGGTACTGCTGCGCGCAGGCGATCTGGCCGCTCTGGCAGTGGGTGAGGCCGAGCGCGCACTGGCCGATGCCGCCGGTGTTGCAGCTCTGGTTGCCGCCCGGGTCGCCGTTGTCGTTCGCGTTGTCGCAGTCGTTGTCCAGGCCGTCGCAGACCTCGCTGGTCGGCAGCACGTCGTTGGCGCACGCCGACCACGCCCCGAGGACGCAGGTCTGCAGGCCGTCCGCGCACTCGCCGACGCCGCGCGTGGCCGGCGCGCCGGTGTAGCAGGGCTGCGTGGTACCGTTCACGCAACTGCAGCCCTCGTCCACGACGCCGTTGCAGTTGTCGTCGCTCCCGTCGCACGTCTCGACGGGGCCCGGATTGCCGGGCACGCACGGCACCGGCTGTCCGTTGGTGCAGGCCGCCACCGTCACCTGGCAGGCGCCGAGGCCGCAGCTCACCGTGCCGAGCCCCTCGTCGACGGCGTGGTTGCAGTCGTTGTCGGCGCCGTCGCAGGACTCGGCCTCGGGCAGGACCTCGCCCACGCAAGGGCCGGCGTACTCGCCGTGGATGTCGCAGGCCTGCAGGCCCGTGGCGCACTCGCCCACGCCGGGAAGCGCAGGGTCGCCGCTGTAGCACGGCTGGGTCTGGCCCTGGATGCACGCGCAGCCCTCGTCGACGACGTCGTCGCAGGTGTTGTCCTCGCCGTCGCAGAGCTCCTCGGAGAGGGGCACGCAGGGACCGCCGCCCTGACCGCCGCCGCCGACGTTGCCCCCGGCGGCGCCGCCGCCACCCGTGAGCCCGGTGCCGGTGGTGTTGCCCGTCGCGCCGGTCCCGCCGCCGTCGGTGTCGGTCGACGAGGCGCACGCCGCGCCGCCGAGCGCCGCGGCGAGCGCGAGCGCGCCGCCCGCGCCCCACCAGGCGACGACCGAGCGCCGGCTCGACGCAACCGCCGCGCCCGTTCCCCGCTTCCCGGTGTCGTCGCGCTGCCGCATGTACTTCCTCACACGTTCGTGCCGTGGCGCCGCTCGCACACGAGCCCCTCAGTAGAATCTCAGTGTGCGGGGCCTCCGGTCAAACGCTTTGCGGGCGGAACCGTGCGCGGCGGCGCGTCTCCCCCTTTGACTCCCTGCGTCATGAATCCCGCCGGCGCCGCGGCGCCTCGACGCGGGCGACGGGCCGCGAACGACGCGCAGGATCCCGGCGAGCGGCGATGCGCGTTTCGCGCTCGCGCGCCGCGCACCGTGATACCATGGTCGGAAGGGCGGTGGTGACCGCGGCGGCCCACCGAGCTCGGGAGAACGTTGACGATGGCACGAACGCGAAGGCGCCTTACTTCGGAAGCACCCCTGGCTGACGGTGCTGCCCCACGCCTCGGCGCGAGCCTCACGAGGCGCAGCGTCATGGTGTCGGCGAGTCTAGCGACGGTGGCGGTCACCGGCAGCATCGTGGCGGCGAGCACGTCCGCGAGCTCGCGTCCGCGGGTCGCGGACGCGCCGAGCCCCGCTGCCGCAGCGGAGGATGCCGCGCGCGCCGTGGCTCCGCTCGCGGCGGGCGGAGCGCTCGGCGCGTGGAGCGTCCGGCGCGTTGGCCCCTTCGAGCGCGGCGCGCTCGAGGTCGAGCTCGGCGGCCCCACGGGCTCCTTCACGCTCGAGGTGATGCGGCGCGACGGCGCGATACCGCAGCGCGCACCGGGCATGACGCGCCACTTCGTCGTGCTCGTGAAGAACCGCGGCGACGGTGCGACGCCCACGGACGAGGACCAAGGGCTGGCCGCGATGGCGCTCGCCGAGGTCCTCGCGGCCAACGAGGAGCACGTCGACCGACGCGGCTTCCTGAGCCAGGCGGAGCGCCTCCACGCGCACCGCGAGCGACTGCTCGGCGACGACTGGCCCGCCGACGTGGACCCGAACGGCCGGCGGCCGAGCCTCGCCTGAACGGCGCATTGCGGAGGAGCAGACGATGTCGGCGGAGAACAAGAAGCTTCCCTCTTTCAAGCGCAGCGCCGGAGGCATGCTGTCGCGCACCGAATGCGCGATGAGCCAGAAGGCCCTCGACAACGCCGAGCACGGCGACGTCTCGCCCGACGGCGGCGGGGTCATTCCGGCGCAGCACTGCTCGCACGGCTCGCACGGCAGCCACGGCTCGCACGGCAGCCACGGCTCGCACGGCAGCCACGGCTCGCACGGCAGCCACGGCTCGCACGGCAGCCACGGCTCGCACGGCAGCTGGTAGCGACGGCGCGCGCCGCGGGCCGCGGCGACTCGCGCCTCGAGCGCGCGCCCCGCCTCCGCCGAGCCCCTCCGTGCAGCGCATCGAGCTAGGCTTCGTCTGCAACAACCGCTGCGTGTTCTGCGCGCAGGGGTCGCTCGGGGCACGCGCGGGGGACGATCCGACCGACCCACTCGCGGCTCGGGTCGAGGCTGCGCTCGGCGCGCTCCGCGCGGGTGAGCCAGCAGCCTTCGTCGGCGGCGAGCCCACGCTTCACGATGCCCTGCCCCTGTGGCTCGCCGAGGCCGCGCGCCGCGGCGCCGCCCCCCTGCTGCTCGTCCAGACCAACGGGCGGCGGCTCGCTTACCTCGCGTACGCGCGCAGCCTCGCCGCGGTGAGCCCGGCGCTCGGGCTCGAGGTGAGCCTGCAGGGCCAGAGCGCCGCGATGCACGACTACCACACGAGCACGCCGGGCAGCTTCGCGCAGACGGTGAAGGGGCTGCGACACGCGCGTGCGCTCGGCGTGCCCTTCGCGCTCACCACCGTGGTGACGCGCTCGAGCTTCCGCCACCTCGCCGAGTTCGTGCGGCTCGCGCGGCACCTCGGCGCGCGCTCGCTCTCCCTGGCGCGCGCCGCGCGACACGGGCGCGCGGCCGCCGCGGCCGACCGTGTGATCCCGAACGACGAGGTCGTCGCTCCCTACCTCGAGGCGGCCCGCGACGAGGCGCGGCTGCTCGGCCTGCCGCTCTTCGACGCCGCCCACCCGCCCGAGAGCGGCGCGCTCCACGCCGGCATCGGCGTCGTCGAGCCGAGCACGCCCGAGCCCGAGCCCGAGCGCGGCTCGCACGAGTCGCCCACCCCGGGCGCGGCGCCGCGGCGCCTGCCGCTCGCCAAGCCGTTGCCGGCGCGCGCCGAGGAGCGCGGGCCGGCGCGACGCAGCGGCGAGGAGCTGCGCCGCATCTTCCCCGGGCTGTTCGGCGACGCGGAGGCGGAGGCGCAGAAGCCGCCGCCCCCGAAGGGTTGAGCGCGCGGGCGCTCGACGAGGCCCGCGCCCGGGCTAGACTGGCGGGAGGTGGCGAACCTCGGCTACATGCAGCTCGTGCGGCACTGCAACCAGTACTGCCGCTTCTGCTCCAACCCCGAGACGCCGTACATGCTCGACCTCGAGACGGCGACGCGTCAGCTCGACGATTTCCGGGCCCGCGGCTACTTCGGGGTCATCCTCACGGGGGGCGAGCCGTCGCTGTCGCCGATCGTCGTCGAGGTGACGCGCGCGGCGCTCGCGCGCGATCTGCACCCGCGCATGATCACGAACGGCACCAAGGTGGCGGAGCTCGAGACGGCACGGGCCTTCGTCGCGGCGGGCCTGCGCCACTACCACGTCTCCATCCACAGCCACCGCGCCGAGCTCGAGGACTTCCTCACCGGCGTGCGCGGTAGCTTCGCGCGCGCCGAGGAGGCCCTCGACAACTTGGCCGCGGTGGACCGCGAGGACCGCGCCGCGGGCGGGGTCGGGGTCACGGTGAACATCAACACCGTGATCAACGCCTTCAACGCCGACCACCTCGACGCGAACGTGCGCTACTTCGCCGAGCGCCACCCGATCGTGCGCCACTTCGTGTGGAACAACCTCGACCCGTCGATGGGCCGCGCGGAAACGAACCGCGACACCGCGCACCGGCTGCGCGACTTCGAGCTGTCGCTCGGGCGCGCGATGCGCCTGCTGACCGAGCGCGGCCTGTCCTTCCGGGCCGAGCGCGTGCCGCTGTGCTTCATGACGGAGCACGCCCACGCGTCGACCGAGACGCGCAAGATCGTCAAGGGCGAGGAGCGCATCGTGCACTTCCTCGACGACAAGGGCACGGTGCGCCAGACGGACTTCCGCCACGCCAAGGCGGAAGTGTGCCGGCAGTGCAGCCTCGACTCCATCTGCGGCGGGCTGTTCGAGCTCGGCGCCTGGTACGACCTCGCGGAGCTTTCGCCCGTGTTCGTGTCGAAGGAGCGCATCGTGCGGCGCATCCGGAGCGAGCCCGACCCGGCCGGCTGATCCGGGCGCGCGCACCACCGTGCGCCTTCCCGGTTGACCGACGCCTGCGCTCGGGCAAGATGCGTGGTCATGGATGAGGCGCAGACGGGAGGCACGGTGGAGCTCGAGCTCGAAGAGGGGCTGTACCCGCTCGAGGCCGTGTACGGCGCGGCGTACGTGTTCATCGACCGGTGCTACGTGCACCTCGATCGCGCCGCACCCGGGCGGCTGCGCGTGCGGCTGCGGCCGAAGGCGCCCGACGCCGACAGCGCGGCCTTCGCGGGCGAGTTCGAGAACGAGCTGCTCGGTCAGGCCTGGCGCGTCCAAATCGCGCAGAACCACCGGGCGCTCTTCGAGGCGATCGCCTCGCGCGCCGTGACCGGCGCCGCGGGCCCGCCGGGCCTGGACGAGCTGTTCGACATGGACATCGGCGCCGACACGGCCTTCGAGGATCCGCTCGGCCTCGCGATGAGCTGGGAGGAGAAGTACAAGAAGAAGGCACCGACCGAGCCGGCCACCGCGGGCGAGCCGGCCGCCGCCGCCGCGGCGCCGGCCGAGCCACCGGCCGAGCCACCGGCCGAGCAGGGAGGCGCGCCCGAGCCGGAGGGCGAGAAGTGATCGAGCTCAGCTTCGACGCCGAGCTCTACGACGGCTTCGCCGTGGACGAGGCGGCCAAGACCTTCGAGGACTTCGCGACGATCGCACGCGAGCAGCTGCCCGGTCGCTGGCTCGTGCGGGTCACGGTCGCAGCGGGCGGCGAGGTGGACGAGGCGACGGTGGCGAGCGAGCTCGACAACTTCGCGCTCGGCAAGACCATCGAGCGGCGGCTGCGCGGCGACGCGGGCGCGGGCGCGGCGGCGGAGGGCGCGGCGACTGCGCCGGCGGCGGCCACGGGCGACGCGGGGGGAGGCGGCGATGCGGCTCGCTGAGCTCGAGCGCCCCGCGGCCCCCGCCGAGCTCGTGCCCGTCAACCAGCGGCGCGTGGGCGAGGAGATCCTGCTCACCAGCCCCTTCGGCGACTGGGCTTTCGTGACCCCGGCCGAGCTCGGCGCGCTGCGGCGCGGCGCGCTCGAGCGCGGCAGCGAGCTCTGGAACAAGCTCGCGGCACGCGGTCTCGTGCGGAGCGAGCTCGACGTGGCCGAGGCGGTCGCGGGCTTCTGGCGCCGGCGGCGCTTCGTCGAGCACGGGCCGAGCCACCACGTCGTCGTGGTCACGCGCCGTGGGCCCGGGCCGAGCGCAGCCGCGGCGCCCGAGCCGGCGAGCGCGACGCCGGCGGACATGAGCGCGAGCACCGCGGAGCAGGTCGTCGACTTCGCGCTGCGCTCGACGAGCCCCGAGCTCACGCTCGCCCTCGCGGGCGGCGAGCCGCTCGGCGCCATGCCGGTCGTGCGGCACCTCGTCGACCACGCGCTCGAGAAGAACCGCGCCTACGGCAAAGCGCTCGAGCTCGTGCTCCTGACCGGGCTCGCGGGCATCGCCGACGCCGACCTCGACTTCCTGGTGGCGCGGCGCGTGCGCATCGTGGCGCGGCTCGATGCGACGCTCTTCGCACGCGGCGCCGGTGCCGGGCACGAGGCGGCACGCGCCGCCTTCGCCCGCGACGTCGCGCGCGTGCACGAGCGCTACCGCGGGCTCGGTCTCGATCCGGCGCTCTACCACGTCGAGGTGGAGCTCGTGGCGCCACCGGCGGCGTGGGTCGAGGGCGCGGGCGCGGGCGCAGCCCTGGTCGACGCGCTCGGTGCGCTCGGGTGTCGGAGCTTCGCGCTCTCGCCCCCCGAGGGGCTCGACCCGCAGAGCGGCTACCTCGATTTCCACCGCGCCGGGCTCGGGCGCGCCCGCGCGCTCGGGCTCGCCGGGGCCGGCCCGCGCGAGCGCCACGCCGCGCTGTTCCTGCGCCAGATCCTGGGGCGCGAGGCCCCGAGCGAGGTCGCCATCCGCTCGCCGGCCGCGAGCGCCGTCGGCACCCTCGCCTACGACTGCGACGGCCGCATCTACACGAGCGACACCGGGCGCCGGCTGCGCGACCGTGGCGACGACTTCTTCCACCTCGGCGACGTGGCGACCACGCGGTATCGCGAGCTCATGACCCACGAGACCGTGCGCGCGCTCATCTTCGCGTCCATCCGCGAGGCGCAGCCCGACTGCGCGGCCTGCCCCTACGCGCCGTACTGCGGCATCGAGCCGGAGCAGAGCTACGCGCTGCAGGGCAGCATCTTCGGTCGCATGCGCGAGAGCTTCGCGTGCGCGCTCCACAAGGGGCTGCAGGACTGGCTGTTCGCGGAGCTCGGGCGTGGCGACGCCGCGGTGCGCGCCGTGCTCGACGCCTGGAGCAAGCCCGAGCTGCGGGCCCACTTCGTGCACAGCTCGGTCGCGTCGTAGGGGCCGAGCTCGGCGCGCTCACGGGGCGCGGCGGATGCGGCGGCGCTGCTCGATGGTGTGCTGCGTGATGCGCGCGCGCGCGGCCGCGTCCTCGACCAGGGTCCAGACGCAGTGCTCGTGGCTGCGGCCCGCCGCCTCGAGCAGGGCGTCGGCGGCGCGCTCGGCCGGGACCAGATCGGCCGTGCGCCCCGGCAGCTCGACGACCGCGATGCGGGCCGCGAGGTCGTCGATGGCGCGCAGCATGCGGCGCAGCACGTCGAGGAACACGCCCTCGTCGAAGCCGGCCCGCGGCCCGGCGCCGAACAGCAGGACCTTCTCGAAGCCGAGCTTGGGCCGTCCGGGCAGGAGCAGCACGTCGCCGCGCTCGCCCGACAGGAACCCCGTCCGGAACAGGTGCGAGATGGTGCCCGCGAGCCGGAAGTCACAGAGCCCGGCCACGCCCTCGGCGGGCCGCTCGTCGCTCCACACCGCGCACGCGAGCACCTCGCTCTCGAGCGCGTCGAGCAGCCGCAGCTCCGGTGCCACGAAACGCAGCTCCACGTCAGCCCCCGGCCGAGGTCGCCCGTGTCCCGCCGGACATCAGACGCTCATGGCTCCCTTGCGGAAGTCGCTCGCCGCGATCTTCACGTTGACGCACGCGGGCCGACCGCTCGCGAAGGCGGCGTCGAGCGCCGGCCCGAGGTCGGCCGTCCGCTCGACCCAGGCGCCGAAACCGCCGACGGCCTCGACCACCTGGTCGTAGCGCGTGTAGGCGAGCGATGTCGCCGGGGCGCGCGCCTCGCCGTAGATCTCGACCTGGCCCCGCCGGATCTGGGTCCAGGCCGCGTCGTTGCCGACGACCGCCACGACCGGGATGTTCTGGCGCACCATGGCCTCGAACTCGAGACCGTGGAGGCCGAAGCTGCCGTCACCGTAGACGATGACGACGCGGCCCTCCGGGCGCGCGAGCTGCGCCGCCATGGCGTAGCCGGGCCCGACGCCCAGCGTACCGAGCGGGCCCGGGTCCATCCACAGCTGGGGCCACGCGAGCTTGAGCACGTAGGCGGCCGTCGCCACGAAGTCGCCGCCGTCGCCGATCACGATGTCGTTCGGGCCCAGGCGCCGGTCGAGCTCGGCGCACACGCGCAACGGGTTGGGCGGGTCCGCGTCGCTCGCGAGCTCGGCCGCCATCTGCGCGCGCGACGCGTCTTCGACCGCGCGCAGCTCCGCGAGCCAGGCCGGCCACTCCTTCTTGCCGAGCACGGGGAGCAGCTGCTCGAGCACGAGCCCCGTGTCGCCGTGGATGGCGACGTCGGCGGCGCGGTTGCGCCCGAGCTCGGTGGCGTCGAGATCCACGCGCACCACCTTGGCCCCGGCGGCGACGGCCCGGCCGTAGCTCAGCCGGAAGTCGAAGGGCGTGCCGAAGACGAAGCAGCAGTCGGTGCGCCGGAGGGCGTGCTTGCGCGCGCGGCTCATGAGGCCCGGGTGGGCGACCGGGAGCCCGCCCCGCGCCATGCCGTTCAGGAACACGGGCGCCCCGACGGCGTCGGCGAAGCGGAGGAGCGCCTCCTTCCGTGGCGACCAGCGGATCTGGCTGCCGACGATGAACACGGGCCGCTCGGCCGCGGCGCAGAGCGCGGCCGCACGCTCGATCTCGCGCGCGCCGCCGGCCGGGCGCACCGGCTCGGGCGGCGGCTCGTTCACGACGGCGCCGTCGTCGGCGAAGCCCATGAGGACGTCGAGCGGCATCTCGAGGAAGACCGGCCCCGGCACGTTCGCCTGCGCCACCCGGAACGCGGCGTCGACGTACTCGGGCAGCCGGTCCGTGGTGGGCACCGACACGCTCCACTTGGTGACGGAGCGCATGAGCTCGAGGTGGTTCATGTCCTGCAGCGAGCCCATGTCCGCGAGCGCGCGCGGACCGGCGCCGCCGATGACCACCATGGGCACGTTCGCGCGCTGCGCGTTGGCCACGGCCGTCACGACGTCGGTCACGCCCGGCCCCGCCGTCACGGCACACACGCCCGGACGCCCGGTCACGCGCGCGTAGCCGTCGGCCGCGTGGCCGGCGGTCTGCTCGTGGCGCGTGTCCACGATGGCGATGCCGTCGTCCAGACAACCGTCGTAGATCGACTGAATGTGCCCGCCGCACAGCGTGAACAGGTGCTTCACGCCCTGCCGCGCGAGCGCCTTCGAGACCAGCCTCCCACCATGCACCATTCCCATGGCGCCGCGTATAGCACGCGCGCCCGCGCGCCGGCGCCACGGACCTCGAGCGCACCTCGAGCGCCCGGCTCACCAGACGTGGCGTGGGAAGGGCGGCGCCGGGTGGGCGACGAAGTAGCCCTGGTAGAGGTGGCAGCCGAGCGACACCAGCGTGTCGCGCTCGGCGCGGGTCTCGATGCCCTCGGCCACGACCAGCATGCCCATCTCGCGGCACAAGGACACCATCGAGCCGATGAGCTTCTCCTTCGTGCGATGCTTGTCGACGTCGCGGACCAGGCTCATGTCGACCTTCACGATCTCGGGCTCGAGCTGCGCGAAGCTCGCCAGGCCCGCGTAGCCCGCGCCGAGATCGTCGACCGAGACGCGGTAGCCGAGGGCGCGCAGGCGCGCCGCCTGGGCCCGCAGATCGCCGAGGCCGGTGAAGGTGGCGCGCTCGGTCAGCTCGAGCACGACGCGCGTCGCGATCCGCCCGGCGGGCGTGTCGGCCGAGGTGAGCACCGGATCGAACAGCTCGCGCGCGTGCACGTTGAGGAACAGCACGCCGCGCTCGGGGTGGTCGAGCATGGGCCCGACGGCGAGATCGCGCACCCTGCGGCCGAGCTCCTCGATGCGACCCCAGCGCTCCGCCGCCGCGAGCAGGGCGGTCGGCTCGGCGAGAGTCGGCTCCGCGCTGCGCATGAAGGCCTCGTAGCCGTAGAGCCGACCGTCGTTGCGCACCACCGGCTGGAAAGCGACCCACAGACCCTCGAGCGCGCGCTCGAAGGCTGCGGCGCTCTCTTCGCCCCCGACGCCGGCCGCCGCGACCGCGGCCGCCTGGCGACGCATCTGGGCCATGCGCCGCATCGCGAAGGCCTGCGTCACCGCGTGCTCGAGCTTGTCCGCGCTGACCGGTTTCAACAGGTACTTGAACGCGCGGAGCTCGAGCGCCTGCAGCGCCGTCTCGACCGCCGGCGCCCCGGTGAAGAGGATGACCGGCAGCTCCGGGTCGCGCTCGTGGGCGGCGCGGAGCAGCGCGATGCCGTCGAGGCCCGGCATCGAGATGTCGCTCACCACCACGTCGTAGGCGCCGAGGCGCAGCGCACCGAGCGCCGACGCGCCGTCCTCGAAGGTGTCGACCACGTGCCCGAGGCGTCGCACCACGCGCGCGGCGGCGCGCAGCGGCTCCGGCTCGTCGTCGACGACCAGGATCCGACCCGTTGCGTTCTCAGCTTGTGCGCCGTCCACGAGAGGAGCGGATTGTGCGACGGCCCTCGGGCAGAGTAAACCTCGGCAAGCGCCGCCGCCGCGGACGGCCGCGCGCGAGGTCACGTGGACGCGAACATCGGACTCTCACCCGGTACCGAGGGCAACGCGCTCGCCCCGTGGGTCGCCACCACCATCGCCCGCAACCTGCTCGACCCGGCGCTGCGCCGCGAGTTCTTCGCCGTCCGTGCCGCCGTCGCGATCGTGGCGCTCGAGCCGCTCGAGCTCGAGGGCACGCTCGGGCAGGGCCCGACGACCGGGGCGGCGGGAGCGCCCGGAGCGAGGCGCGCGCACGAGGCCGCGACCCCGCCGCTCGCGGAGCTCGAGGGACGCACGGCCGTCACCCTGCGCTTCGACCACGGGCAGCTCACGATCCACGACGGCGTGGTCGGGATCCCGGACCTCACGCTGTGCGGCGAGCGCGAGGTGCTGCTCGGTCTCGCCGATCTGCCCCTCGACGGGCGCTTTCGCCTGCCGCTGCCGCGTCTCGGACGCGGCGACAACCGGGCCTTGCGCCGGAGCCTGCTCGAGCTCGCGACCGGCGAGCTCAAGGTCTACGGACTGCTCGGCCACCCGCGCCTGTTCGTGCGCCTGCTCAGGCTCCTGCACCGCAGCGCCGGCTAGCGCTCCCCCGGCCCCTGCCGCGTCGGCGGCACGTTCGCCAGGCTGCGGCTCGCGGCGTGGGCGAGCGCCCGGCGCAGCTCCGGGTCCTCGACCTCGGCCACGGCCGCGGCAACGCCCGGCGGCAGCCGCACCGGTGGTCGCGCCGCGTGGTGGCGCTGGGCGGGGCGGACGTCGCCGAGGGCGCCCACCGAGAAGCGGAGCCCGCGCACGGCGATGCCGCGCGCCGCGAGCTTGGCGACGATGTCCTCGGCGAGCATCGACAGCTCGGCCGCCCAGGCGCTCGTGGCCGTGCGCACGTGCAGCACGCCGCGCTCGATGCGCACCGGCCGGGCGCGGGCGGCGATGCGCGGCCCCACGGCGGCCTCCCACTCGCCGAGCGGCAGGGCGCGGTCGACGTGCGCGGGCACGCGCAGCTCCTTCAGGCCCCCGAGGATCGACTGCAGCCGCTGCATCGTCGCCTCAGCGCGCCGCCACGCGCGGCACGAGGGCCGTGAAGAAGTAGCGCTCGTCGCGCTCGCTGCCCTCGGCCCGCACCGCGTAGCGCAGGCCGGGCTCGACGACCTCGCTGACGACCGCCTCGCGCAGGCCGTCGACCCAGTCGTAGGCGCGCACCTTGGCCCCGACCTTGAGGACCGCCGTCGCCACCTCGACCGCTCCCACCGCCTCGCGCGGGTGCCGCTCGACGTGGCCGGAGCTCGTGCGCACCCAGACGTGGCCTGGGTCGAGCGCCACCACGAGCCCGAGCGACTGCCGCCCGAACTTCGGGAAGGTGACGTAGGCGAAGGGCACGACGCCCTTGCGCGCCGGCTCGGCGTGGTCGGCGGTCGTGTCCTTCGTCTCGCCCGCCCAGTCGTAGCGGACGCGCAGGCTCCCGCCGACCTTGCGCGTGACACGGCCGAGCGCGGCCGGCGTGGTCCAGGTGAAGAACAGCGCGGTGTCGCCGGGCTCGAGGCCGCCGGCGGTGCCGATCGGGTGCACGAGCGCGGGCGCGACGCCGAGCGTGCGCGTGCCGAGCTTGTCGACCAGGTTGGCGCGCTCGGCATCGATCGACTCGAGCGTGTAGATGCCGACGCTGACGAGCTCGGAGCCGAGCGTGGGGACGGCCGCCCAGACGCGCGTGCCGGGGGCGAGCTCGACACTCGCCGCGGGGAGCTCCGCGCTCCACGCCGCCGACGGGACTGCGGCCGTGGGCGCCTCGGGCACGCGCAGCTCCGGCGCACCCGGCTCGGCCGGCGGCACCGGAGCCGCCTCGCAGCCCGCCACGGCGGCGCCGGACAGGAACAGGGCGAGCGCCCGGGCAAATGGGGCGCGGCGCCGCAGCGGGCTCATAGCCGATCGTCGAAGGGATTGGTCGACGTGGGCTTCGGGTCGGGCGGCTTCGCCGAGGCCGTGGCCGTGGCCGTGACCTTCGTCGGGGGCGGCACCGTGGCGGTGGTGGTGGTCCGGACCGGCGGCGGCGCCGCCACGGTGGGCGGCGCGCTCGCGGTCGCGCTCGCGGACACGCTCGCCGTGAGCTCGGCGCTCGGCTCGGCGCTCGGGGTGGCGGCGCTGCTCGTCGTCGCGACCGGCGCGGCGGTGCTCGCGGGCGGCGGCGTCGGCGCCGGCTGC
>JACRDA010000145.1 GCA_016212965.1 Myxococcales bacterium | reverse complement strand
GCCGCGCGGCGACGACGGCGAACGTCGGCGGGCCCGCCGGCAGCGGCGACACGAGGGACGTCACGAACGGGACCGGCTCGAGTCGCCCGTCCTGCAGCCTGAAGTAGTCGACCTGCGGCAGGTCCCCGCCCTGCGCACCGAGCCGCGCGAGGCCCCACGCCGCTGCGCCGCGGAGCTCCCGGTCCTCGTCGAACAGCGCCTCCGCGAGCGCCTCCGCCGCCGAGGCGTCCCCGATCGTCCCGAGCGAGACCGCGGCCGCACGCCGCACCAGATCGGGCCCGGTGTGGAGCGCCGCGACGAGGGGCGCCACGGCCTCGCGCCGGCCGAGCCGTCCGAGCGCGATCGCGGCGGCCGCGCGCACGAGCATCAGCGGATCGCTGGCGAGCCTCTCGCGCAGCAGCGGCAGCGCCCGCGGGTCTCCCAGCTCGCCGAGCCCGATGCACGCGAACGCACGGACGGGGTCCATCGCGCCGCCCGCCGCGCGCGTGAGCGCGCCCGCCGCCCGCCGGTCCCGCAGGCGCGCGAGCCCCCAGACCGCCGCCAGCCGGATGCGCAGCTCGTTGTGGTTCGACAGCGCCTCGAGCCGCCCGAGAAGCCGCGCGTCCGCGAGCGCCACGGCGGCGACGAGCGCCCGCGTCCGCAGGTCCATGTCGCTCGCCGCGTCCTCGGCCGCAGCCAGAAGGGGCAGCGCCGCGCTCGGGTTGCCGAGGTAGCCGAGCAGCTCGATGGCCGCCCTCTTCTGCTCGGGGTTGTCGTCGGCGAGCGCCTCGAGCAGCGGCTTGCCCGCGCGCTCTCCGATGCGCGTCAGGCGGTCGCGCGCGGCCTGCGCGTCGGGCCCGCTGCCGTGCCGCGCCTCCTGGATGAGCGGCCACGCGAGCCGCGTGTACAGCTCGACGAGCGCGCGCCGGAAGACCGGCCGCCGCGTCTGCGCGACCGCCACCGGCATCATCTCGCGCTCGAGATCCTCGAGCGTGCCCGCCGACAGGTTGAGCTGGATCGCCAGCCGCGCCGCCCGGATCACCATCTCGTCGTCCGGTGCTCCCCGGATGACCTGCCGGTAGAGGCGGTCGGCCTCCCTGGTCTGCCCGCGCATGAGGTGGATCTCGGCGAGCTCGAAGTACGTCGGGTAGAGGCGGTCGTTCAGGTCGAGCGCGCGCCGGTAAGAGGCGATCGATCGATCGTAGTCGCCGCGCGACCGGTAGAGCTGCGCGAGACGCGCGTGCGCCTGGGCGTCGGACGGGTTGAGCTCGACCGCGCGCGACGCGTACTCGATGGCGTCGGCGTCGCGGTAGATCTGCAGGGAGTAGGTCGCGATGCGCTGGTAGAACTCGCGCGCGCGACGCGGGTCGAGCTCGGCGAGACGCTTGAGCACCTCGACGGCGCCGGCGACGTCACCCTTCTGCACGAGCACGCGCTCGAGCGACAGGTACGACTCGACGTCGCCCGGCGCGAGCGTCACGACGCGCCGCAGCGCCCGCTCCGCGTCCCCGAGGCGCCGCAGCTTCAGGTACGCCTCGCCGAGGAAGCGACCGGCCTCGAGGTCCGGGCTCTGCGCGGCGAAGCGACGCTCGAGCTCCGGCACGCGCGTGGCCAGGGTCCGCGCGAGCGACCAGATCCCGACGATCCGGGTGCGCGCCTCGCGCCGGAGCACGCGATCGTTGCCCGCGAGCTCGAGCACCTTCTGCCACTGCACGGCCGCCTCGTCGAGGTTGCGATTGCGCTCGAGGAGAGACGCGAGCCCCTTGCGCAAGTCGACGTCGTCGGCCCGCAGCTCGACCGCCTCGCGGTACAGCTCGATCGCCTGCGGGAGCATGTCGTGGTCACCGAGCACGTCGGCGAGGTTCGCCTTCGCCCGGGCGCGGTCGGAGCCCATGTGCAAGAGCCGCCGCCACGTCTCGAGCGCGCGCTCGCGCTGACCGGCCTGGAACTGCTGCTCGCCGAGCGCGACGACGTGGCCCGGCTCCGCGGGATCGATGCGCGCCAGGATCTGCAGCTCCTGGGCGGCGCGCTCGGCCTCCCCCCAGCGCGCGTACAGCTCCGCGAGCGAGGTGTGCACCGCGGGGTCCGAGGCGAACCGCGCCCCGAGCTGCTGGAGGATCTGCATCGCCCGGGCCCGGTCCCCCTCGCGGAACACGATCTCGGCGAGCTCGATCGCGAACCGAGGCTCGCCAGGCGCGGTCTGGATGAGGCGCTGGTACTCCTCGCGCACCTCGCTCGTGTGACCCGAGCGCGAAAGGAGCTGGATCACGCGGACGCGCGTGTCGATGTTGCGCGGGTTCGCCGCGAGCGCGCGCCGGTAAGCGCCGAGCGCGTGCTCCTCGTCTCCGAGCTCGTCGTAGAGCTTCGCGAGGAGCTGCTCGCGTTCGAACCCCCGCGCGGCGCCGCCACGCTCGAGCTCCTGGACGAGGCCGCGCAGGTCGTCCCGCCGGCGGTACAGCTCGACCATGAGCTCGAGCAGCTCGCCGCGCAGGCCGGTCGCCTCCCCTGCCGCGGCCAGCGCGCGCCGCAGGGTGCCCATCGCGCCCTCGTTGTCGCCGAGCTCGATCTGGCAACGCGCGAGCTCGCGGAGCGCCGGCACGGTCGCCCGGGCGTCGCCGCGCGCGAACCGCACGACCTCCTCGAACGCCTCGGCCGCCTTCTCGAACTTGCGGCGCGCGAACAGCGCCTGTCCCCACTCCATGCGCACGAACACGCTGCGCGGGCTCGCCGCGACGATGCGGTCGAAGTACCGGCGTGCGCCGTCGACGTCCTCGTCGTCGAGCGCGAGCTCCATCAGCCTGTGCAGCAGCTCGCCCTTCTCGGTGTCGTCGGTCGTCAGCGCGAGCGCGCGGTCGTACTGGCGCCGCGCCTCGCTCCGGTCCGAGGTCTCGGCGAGCCGCGCGGCCGCCAGCACGGGCAGCACGCTCGTCGGGCGGAGCGCCGCCGCAGCCTGATACTCGGCGAGCGCCTCGGCCGGCCGCGCGGCGGCCTTCAGGATGTGACCGAGCAGCATCCTGGGCACGAACGGCTCCGCCTCGCTCTGGGCCCGCCGCCGGAACTCCTCGATCAGGGGCTCGGTCGACCCGTGCAGCTCGCGCGTGATCTCGAGCAGCCTGGTCAGCGCGAACCCCTCACGCGGGTCGCGCTCGAGCGCCCGCCGGTACCGCTCGGCCATGACCGGCAGCTGCCGGCGCCGGGGATCGGACTCCTCGGGCCCTCCGGGTGGCGGCGTGGGCTCGGCGACCGGCGGGTTGCGCCGGCCGGGCCCGGGCGGGCGGGGCCGACCCGGTCGCGCCGGCCTCTTCCCGGGGCGGCGCCGCAATTCCCATTGATCCTGCGCGGAGGCGACCCCCGGGGCGACGAGGACGGGCCCACCCGCGACGAGCAGGACGAGCAACAGGAGGCGGCAGCGCATCGAGGAGATCAGTGTAGCAACTCCTCGTGGAAGTTCCCGAAAGGGGCCGGCGTCAGCGGCAATTGCCCGCGTCGCACTCGTCCGTCTCGGGATCGCAGTTCTGCGTGCATCGGTAGTACTGCCCGCACGTGATCTGGTTGTACGCGACGCACAGGTGGAATGCCCCGTTGTTGAACGCCTGGCACTCCTCCCATGCTCCACAATCCGTGTCGGTGCAGTCCGCACCGCAGTACATCCCGGTGTCGTAGCGGATGCACTGGCCGGACTCGCAGTCGGAGAAGTCGGCGCACGGATCGCACGTCAGGCCTCCTCCCGACGGACGGGTGCAGGCTTGGGTCTGGGCGCGGCCGGCGACGAGGACGCGCGGATAGCACTGCGGCTTGTCCTGGCCTTCGATCGGGACGCAGTCGTAGCCGACCGGACACGGATCCTCGTCGCAGTCCTGCCCGCACAGGCGAATCTGGGCGTAGCGGTCGTACAGGCACGGACCGTCCTCGCAGTCGCTGTCGAACCGGCAGGGCTGGCAGAGCGAGCCGTCCCCGGTGCAGCCACCCGCGAACGGCACGCACTGGTATCCATGCCCGGGCACCTCGCGGCACTCGGTGTCGACCGGGCACGAGCTCGAGGACGGATCGGGGTCGCAGACGTAGCTGCAGAACTTCAGGCCGTCTTCGCCCGCGATGCAGTCGTCGTACTCGGTGCGGCAGTCGTCGTCCACGTTGCACGGATCGCAGAACCCGCGCGGCTGGCAGTACGGGTGATCGGGGTCGGCCAACCCGACCGCGCAGAACCACTTGGCCGGACAGTCGCGATCCGACTCGCAGCCGCCCGAGCAGTACGCGTACACGTCGTCAGGGCCGCGGGAGCGGCACTCGTTGCCGCCGACGCACGCGTCATCGTCGTTGATGCAGCGCGCGCCGGCGTTGTCGTCGGCGGGCGCCTCGGCGACGCAGAGCACCCGGTCTCCGCCCGCTCCGCAGGTGGTCCCGTCGGGGCAGTCCGCGTAAGCCTCGCACGTGCGACTGCAGGCGTCCTCGAAGCAGACGCCGTCGGGCCCCGCACAGTCCTCGTCGACGACGCACGGCTCGCCGAACTCGGCCGGCACGTCGGCGTCACCGGCGGGGGGGGGGGG
>JACRDA010000004.1 GCA_016212965.1 Myxococcales bacterium | reverse complement strand
GGTTGCCGAGCACGTGGTACTCCTTCTTCGTGTTCAGGTTGTAGCCGTAGATGTCGACGCGGTTCTTCACGACGTCGGTCATGGTGTTCGGGGCGTCCGAGTCCCTGTCGTCCCACCAGACGACCCAGTCACCCTCGACCGACGGGTCCCACTTTGCGCTCGGCGCAGCCGGGTCCGTGAAGGTGAGCCGGGTCGTCACCTTCGTCTCGATGTCGTAGGCCACGACCTCCTGGTTGGCGGGCGTCTCGAGCCCTCCGCCCGGGTGGTAGCGCTGATCGATCCACACGATCGTCTTGCCGTCGCTCGCGGCCATCCATTGCAGGGCCGGATCGTTGGTGACGTTGGTATCGCTCCAGTCGCGCACGTCGATGAGGTGCACCTCACCATCGCCCTCGCTGAGCACGATGTAGGGCTCGTTCAAGGAGTAGTTCCAGACGAGCCAGTTCGAGGTGGCGAAGGTGTGCTTGCTCCCGTCGCGCAAATCGAGGGCCCAGGTGCCGAGCGGACCGCCACCGAAGACGGCGAAGGTGTCGCTCGCCGTGATGACGCCGGTGAAGCCGGGCTTGTCCGGTGTCCCCTCGCTGAAGTGCAGACCGCGGGTGGCGTTCGCGTGGAGGCAGGTCTCGCAGACGTAGCCCCGGCGTGCGTCGCCCTGCTCGAACCAGAACTCCTGGATGAAGCACTCGCCCGATATCGCCGCAGTGAAGGTCGTGCAGCCGGGCTCGGGCTCCGGCGCCCCGAGGTCGTACTCCTCGCCGGTGTCGAGATCGACGAGGGCGCCCGGACCGCTCGTCATGAGCCGCCCTGCGAACCGGGTCTGGTAGGCGCGCATGTTCGTGGCGTGGTACCGGGTCGTCAGGAGCCGACACCCGGGCCCGCAATCCGGCCGCGGAAAGAGCGGCGGCAGGACCACGACCTCACGAGGTGATGCGGAGGCCGGCGGCCACTCGCCCCAGGGGCCGATGGGACCGCAGGCGCCCGCCGTGGGCGTCGCCCCGCCCGAGCCGGCCACACCGCCACCGCCACCCGTGGACGTCGCGCCGGCCGCCCCGCCCGGCCCGGCCGCCGTGCCGTCCGTGCACTGCGCGAGCGCGCACCCGCCGAGGGCCGCAAGCGCGAGCGCACCGATGCGCAGGCGGCGGTTCATGGCGTGCTCCCTACGGTCACGTGGAGCGCCACGCCCGTGAGGCGCGCCGCGTAGCGCCCCGCATACTGCCGCTGCTTCGCAAACCCGCGTGCCGGTGCGTGACCCGACGGATCGAGCGCGCCCCGGTTCGTGGCGCGGAAGGTGTGCCATGCCCCGTCGGTCTCGTCCCCGTCGAGATACAGATAGACGAACCGCCCTTCGGTCGCGACGGCGTCGAGCTCCGCGTCGAAGTGCCGCGAACCGAACGTCGGCAGGCGCCCAGGCTGGCGCAGATCGAGCGTCACGAGCTCGTGCTCGAGCGCCAAGGCGAGGAGCGGTCCGTGCGCCGAGGCGCTCACGATCTTGCCAACCTCCTCGCCCTCGTCGTCGTCTCCGTGCTCTCCGCCGGCGTCGTGGCCGTGACCAGCGTGGCCACCGTGCTCGTGCGCGTCGTCGTCGCCCAAAGTCACCCGGCGCGCGAAGACGTCGCCCTCGTACCGCACGAGCTCGAAGGTCCCGGCGACGGTGAGCGCGCCACCGGCAACCCTGACATGGTGGATGCGCCGCTCGCCGACGGACCAGAGGTCGCTCGTGCCCACGTGGAGCGCGACGACGTCATCGTGGAGCTCGAGCGTACCGAGCGCCGCGAACGAGCCGCCAGTCTCCGCGTAGACGGCGAGCCGCTCGCCGCGCGCGAGGGCGACCAGCTTGTCGCTCGCGGCGAGCACGCGCCGAGCGTTGGGCTTGCCTGGCAGCGTCACCGGGAGCTGCTGCACGACGGCCGGCGCCGCTCCCGAGAGGCTCCACCGCTCGAGCCCGGCCTGCGACACGGTCCAGAGCGCGCGCTCACCGAGCGCGTAGGCCTTCACCTGGCGCGGCAGCAGCGTGATCGCCGGCGCGGCGGGCCGCCGCTGCTCGCACCGGAGGACCGGCCGCGACGGGTCGTCGTCGTAGGCCCAGGTGCCGGGGGGCGCATACCACTTGGCGTCGCCGAGCTCGCAGCTCGTGCCCTCCTCGAGCGCGTGGGCGAGCGTCGCGTCGCTCCGCGGCGTGTCGTGCGCCGAGGCGCCGGCTGGCCTCCAGCCGAGGTCGAGGCGGGCCGCGGTGCGGCGCTCGTACGCCCCGTACCGCGCGCTTCCATCAGCGTTGTGGCGCGCCGGCACGACGCGCAGGGTCCAGCCGCGGGTGCCCCGCTCTCCGGTCACCCAGGCATCCGCCCCGATGGCCGGGGCACCGCCATCGTCGGGCGCGATGAGCTCCGTGTTGCCTCCCGCGTCGAGATCCACCGCGTACACGTCCGAGTGTGCGCCGCCGTGGGCGTCCGCGCCACCGCCGATCAGCATCACGCGGCGCTCGCCGTCACGGCCGTAGCCGAGCCACGACCCGGTGCGCACCGGCACGTGCGGCAAGAGGTGCACGTCGCTCGAGCCCTCCTCGCGCAGCGTCGCCCAGGCGACCGTCGGATCGATGATCCCGTGCGAAACGATGCCGACGGCGCGCACGCCGTCGACGGTGGGCACGAGGGCGAGGCTCCCCTCCCAGTTGCCGGGCACCTCGAGCGGCTGAATCGCCGCGTCCGCGGCGCCGGCCGCCGTCGCGATCCGGTAGAAGCGCCACGGCGAGCTCGCGAGCGCGAGGTAGGCTTCGCCGCGGGGCGTCGCGGCGAGCACGGCGCGCTCCGCGGTAAGCCCGGTCGCGAGCTCCTCCACCACGCGAAAGCCTCCCCCGAAGGCGCCGGCGAGCCGCCGCACGACGCCGGTCGCGCCGTCGTAGGCCCAGAGCTCCGCGCGCTCGAGCGCGGCACCCGCGCCGACCTCGCCGCCTGGCTCACCTGCCGTCTCGCCACCGCCTCCACCGACGGCCTCCGGGGCGACGGCCGCAAGCGCGAGCGCCGTCGCGGTCCGCACGTAGGGCTCGGCCTCCCCGAGCGGAGTCTCGGCGACGCTGTCCGGCGCGTTGGCGCGGAAGAGGGCGAGTCGCGCCACCCCTCCGACGTTGAACACGGCGGGGGTGCCGCCGAGCGCCGCGGTGAGCTCGAGCGCCGCGAAACGCTCGATCGGCACCCAGGGTGCGAGGAACTTGTGCGCCAGGACGGGGAACAGGTGGAACCCCGACGAGGTCCGGCCGGAGCGGATCACGATCTCGCCCTGGAAGTAGCCGTCGTGGATCCGCCGCCAGTTGGCGGTGTCGACGAACTCCGGGCCTGGGTCGGTGAGGCTGTCGCCCTCGAGCCGCGTCCAGAAGCCGCCCGGCCCCTCCACGCCGAAGGGCAGCGCGCCGTCGATGCAGGCGTAGCCGATGCCGATGGGCGTGAGGATCGTGCGGCAGCCTACGACCGAGCAGACGCCGCCCTTTACGCACGGTGCGTTGCTCGACTCGGTCGTCAGCCAGGCCGGCCAGTTCTGCCAGAGCGGATGCGGCCCCGGCTGCCGGAGGTACTCGGACTCCGGAATCGCGGGGATGTCGTGGTCGCCCTGGATCTCCCGGCTGTCGATCTCCGTCCAGGCGTCCCACGTGAGACCCGGACGCCGGGCCCACTCCTGCTCGGCCGAGACGGGAGCGTCGGGCGCGCGCGTCACGACCGGGCGCGGGCAGGTCTCGAGCACGCCACCCACGCGCCGCGCATCGCAGGCGGCAACGTCGAGCTCGGAGGTCGCCGGCGCGTCGACGAGCCGGCGCGTCGAGCGGAAGGGCAGCCACCCAAGGCCGTCGTCGACGTTGGGCGGGAGCGCGACTCTGCCGTCCTTGACGCACGTCGAGCCCTCGGGCAGCTGCTCCCCTGGCACCGCGCGCGGCAAGCATCTCTCGCCGTAGACCCGCGGGCCCTGCTTGCCCTCGAGCACGCAGAAGCACCGACGAGTCGTCATCTCGCCCTCGAGGGTCTGCGCGTGGAGGGCCTGCATGAGCGTCGGCTGCTGGCTCGTCTCGATGTCGAGGTCGATGAGCCCGGCCGTCGCGTCGATCACGGTCGAGCCCGCGAACGAGGACTGGGAGAACGGCTCCGGCTCGGCCGGCATGCCGGTGATGCGCGCCGTGGCGTAGCGGTCGCAGCCATCGGCCCGGTGAGGGAGACCGTTCACGTCCTCGCCGTCGAGGTTCGTGTTGATGTGGTCGTCGTGGCCGGGGCACACGTCACAACCGTCGGGCACACCGTCTTCGTCGAGGTCCTGGAGCTCGACGACCTCGCCGCCCTTCCAGACCGGCGTGTCCGGCTGACTGCTCGACAGACAGGGGTCGCACCCGTCCGGGATGCCGTCGCCGTCGGTGTCGACCGCGGGCCCAGCGACGATCGCTCCACAGCCCGGGCCGCCGAGATCCAACCGAACGCCGTCGTCGTAGACCGCGGTGCCCGGCGGCCCCAGGAAGGGTTGCGCGTAGGCCATGACACGGATCGGCCCATTGCGATGATCCCGGCAACCCGCCGCATCACACATGCCGGGCCCCACCAAACCGCCGGCAAACGGGAGACTCGAGTACACGGACTCCCAAGCGTAGCCCCAGGGCGCGCCACCGAGATAGTTGAGCAAACCGTTCGGCGTCTCCTCGTCCCAAACGCTGAAGTTCGGCCCTGGAACGCACTGCCAGCCGTGCTGGACTCCCCAGCAGCACTGGCTCGTCGGCTCGCAGCCTTCCTCCGGGTTCGGCGATGGCTGCCAGGTGCCCTCGCAGAATGAGCCAACCTGGCTGCCGAGCACCTTGGGGTCGACCGGCTGCCCGCCACCGAGCTCGCTGTCGCAGTCGTACGAGGGCTGGTGCGAGTCGGCCGCCGGATACTCGTGGTGCTTTCGGTAGCTCACGAACACGACCACGTGGCTTCCGGAGAACGTCTGGTAGTCAGGATTCGGCGCGAAGGCGGTCGTCATCGTGGTCGGATCGAGCAGGGCGCTCCAATTGATCCAGTCCATGTCACCGAGATGCGAGTCCCAGTCGGCGGGCAAAGGGCAGGGGCCGAGCCATTGATTGGGCTTGCAGCCAGGGTCCTCCGTGTAGAGGTCGATGTAGCGGACGCGCATGCGGACGCCACCGCCCTCGAGGCCGGTGGGCGTCACTTGCTGGATCACGACGGGCTCCGCGTCGTAGTGCTCCCATGGCGGCCCAGAAGCCTCACGCGCAGCCGGCTCGGGGTCGCCGTCCTGGGTCGACAGCCTGTATTGCGGCACGAAGGCCTGCGCGACGGAGTTCTCGTACGGGTCGAGCAGGCCGTCTCGATCCTTGTCGAGGGCGTCGATCATGGCGGGGGGTGCCCACGACGGCACGATGGGCAAGTGACCCGTCTGCCAGTCGAACTCCTGCGCCGAGCTGCTCGACGCGACCGTCAGACCCGCGCCGGCACACGCGACGGCGACGAGCGTCGCACCAACCCGGCAGCGCAGGCTCCCAGCCGCACAAGCTGCTTGCGCCTCATGCCGCGACGCGCTCTGCTGCTCTGCTGCTCTGCTGCTCTGCTGCTCTGCTGCTCTGCTGCTCTGCTGCTCTGCTGCTCTGCTGCTCTGCTGCTCTGCTGCTCTGCTCGTCATGTCGGCCCCGCTCGCTTCACCCGTCCGTCGTCCGAGGCTACCGAGCGATGCGGGCTTCTGGAAGGGACATTCGCGAAGGTGCCGCAACGGATGTAGGTGGCTCTGCGTGCTCCTGGTCTCACTGGCTGCGGTTCGCGGGGCACCTGCGTGCCACCACCCCAGAGCTCGTCCCGGAAGTCCATGACAGACCATTACAGCGGGAGCAGCGGGCGCGCCGGGCGACCCCGACCGGCGGCCGCACTCGCCCGCGGCGTCGAAAGTGCTCAGAGCGGCTCGACGTCCGTCAGCACGCGGCCGAGGGCCACGGCCCGCATACGCTCGCCGAGCGGGAAGGTGTGCTCGCCGGCGTGGATGACGTCCAGGCGCTCGAGCCCGAGGTCGGCGAGCGCCACGTGCATGGAGCGCGTCGTGCGCGGCGCCTCGGTGTGCTTCACCTCGAAGCCGAGCCGTGTCCGGCCACGCACGACGAGAAGATCGAGCTCCGCGCCGGCATGCGTCGCCCACACGAAGCACTCCTCGGGCCTGGCGCCGAGCCGCGCCACGACCTCCGCGATGGCGAAGCCCTCGAAGGACGCACCCACCTTCGGGTGGCCGAGGAGGGCGTTCTGATCGGCGACCCCGAGCAGGGCGTGCAGGAGGCCAGGGTCTGCGACGTACACCTTCGGCGCCTTGACCTGGCGCTTCGAGAGGTTCTCGAACCAGGGCGCGAGCGTCCGCACGACGAGCGCCGAGGTCAGGGCATCGAGGTAGCGCCGGACGGTCGCGTCGCTCACGCCGAGGGAGCGGCCGAGCTCGGAAGCGTGGAGCGTCTGTCCGTGGACGTGCGCCAGCATGACCCAGAAGCGCCGCAGCGTCGTCGCCGGAAGGCGGAGCCCGAGCTGCGGCACGTCGCGCTCGAGGAACGTGCCCACGAACTGCCGGCACCACTCGGCCGCGCCGGCGTCGCTCGCCGCGAGGAACGCGCGCGGGAAGCCGCCCCGGAGCCACAGCGCCGGGAGCTCCGAAGCGCCCACCTCGGCGAGGTGAAACCCCTCGAGCGGATGGTACGCGATGCGGCCGGCGAGGCTCTCGGCGCTCTGGCGCAGGAGCGCCGGTGCGGCGCTCCCGAGGACCAGGAATCGCGCGGCGCAGCCGGGGCGGTCGACGAGCACCCGGAGCGCCGTGAACAGCTCGGGGAGCCGCTGCACCTCGTCGAGCACGACGAGGCCCTCGGCGTCTCGTAGAGCCGGAACGGGCTCGGCGAGGCGCGTTCGATCGGCCGGATCCTCGAGGTCGTAGAAGGTCGCGGTGCCACCGAGCTCCGCGGCAAGCTGACGGGCGAGCGTCGTCTTGCCGACCTGCCGCGCCCCCACGATGCCGACCACGGGATGCCGCTCGAGCAGTCCCTTCAGCTCCGCAAGATGTTGGGTGCGTTCGATCACATAATTTATTGAAGATTCGATCCGTCGCGTCGAATTTTCAAGGAATTTCTTCTCAGTAGAACGGCGCCCACCCCTTCGCCGTGCGCACCGGCACGTCGAGCGCGCGCCCGAGCTCGACCGCGAGGGACATGAGCTCGGGGCGCGCACGGCCGGCGGTCCGGTGCCGATCGGTCTTCAGGACGACCTCGTCGAGGCCGGGGAGGCGGACCTCGAGCTCGCACCACTCCCAGTACTTCTTCTGCTTCTTGGTCTTCTCCGATCCGGAGTTCTCGAGGATGGTGAGGCCGCGCACCTCGGCCAGCCGGAACACGCGCTTCATGCGCCACAGGCGGAAGGTCGCCGTACCGGCCTGCCAGTCGAGGACGGTCTCGCGCGCGAGCATCCAGCGAAAGCGACGCAGCACGTCCCAGCCGAGCGCGAGGCCCCCGACGACCCAGGCGCCGGCGAACAGGACGAGAAAGGCGATGCCCCCGATGTGCGAGGCCTTCGTGCCGAGCTGGTCGGCGAGGACGGCAAGCGGGATGATGATCACCATCCCCGCGGTCAGGGACATCGCGGCGACGAGCGCGCTGCCGAAGAGCACGTAGAACGGTGCCACGAAGAGCAGGAACAAGAGGGCCAGGACCGGGTGACGCGCCGAGCGCGAGAGGACGACGCGCTCGCCGGGCCGCCACTCGACGACCCGCGCCCCGTCGAAGGTGGTGGTCGGGGAAAAGGGCGGCGGCGGCGGCGCGGGCTCCGTGAAGCGTCCGCGGCGCGCCGGGGCGGCACTCACCTCCTGCTGCAGCGCCGCGACGGGGCGGTAGTCGGCGCCGGCGGCGGGCACGAGCACGGGCTCGCCAAGGGCGGAGCGGAAGGGGTCCCTCTCGCCCTCGCGGTGGAGCTCGACCTCGATTCCGTCGTCGTCCTTGCGCAGCAGCTCGTAGCGGTCGAAGCCGAGCACCGCGGCGAGCCGGTGCAACAGATCGAGCGCCTCGTCCTCTGAGTCGAGGTGCTCGACCGGGAAATCGAGCACGTCGGGCCCCGCGTGGAGCTCCACCGAGAAGGGCGCCCCGCGCGCGCCGCGCCGCAGGCCCAGCCGGGGCGCGCGGAGCTCGCTCGCCGGCAGCTCGAGCCGTCGGAGCCGCCGCCACGCGAAGAGGCCCGGACGCCCGACGACCGCGCGCCGGTCGAAGGCGAGCCGGCGCCATCCGAACGGCCCGCCCCCGAGGACGAGCCGCTGCCCCGGAACGTCCTCGACGATGCGCACCTACTTCTTCTTCGGCGCGCCGGGCGGCGGCTGGCTCTCCTTGTCGCGCGGGGCGCGCGGCGCGGGGGGCTCGTGCGAGACGCTCACCTCCGCCTCCGAGCGGGCCGGCTTCGGGGCCGGCACGGGCGGCGGCTCGGCCTCGCCCGACAAGCGCCGCGCCACGCGCGCGAGGTCGATGCCGGTCGCGGCGCGCAGCTGCTCGGTGGCCGAGATGGCCTGCTGGGCGAGCGCACCCCCGTCGCCGGCGGTCGGCAGCACGGTCCACTCGGCGATGCGGGTCTTCTTGTCGGCGCCCGAGATCGCCGTGAGGAGCGGCACCAGTTGCTGCAGGACGAGGACATCGCGGGCGTGGGGCCCGGCCGCGCGGTACTCCGTGACGACGCTCTTCAGGGCCGCTGCCTCGGCGCGCCCGCGCTCCACGATGGTCGCCGCGGCGGCGCGCGCCTCCTCCTCGAGCTTGCGGCGCTCGGCCTCCCAGGGCTGGACCACGTCGGCCTCGAGCCGGCGCTCGACCTGCGGGGCGCGCGCGCTCTGGCGCTTGATGTCCTCCTCGACCCCGGCGATCTCGGCGAGCACCTTGCCGCGCGCCTCCTGGATCATGGCCTCGCGGCGGCTGAGAGCGTCCTTGATGCGCTTGTCGGTCTCCTGCCGCGCGATGGCCAGATCGGTGTCGATCTTCGCGATCTCGCTCTGCGCCCAGTTCTCGGCCTTCTGCTGCTGCGCCTCGCTGCGGGCGCGCGCCTCGGCCACGGCGGCGCTCTGCTTGATGCGCGCGCCGCGGATGCGGCCGATCGAGTTGAGGTAGTTGGCGTCGTCGGTCACGTTCTGGATCTTGAGCGTGTCGAGCACGAGCCCGATGCGCACCATGTCGTGCTCGGCCTCCTCGAGCAGCGAGTTCTCGAAGGCCATCTTGTCCTCGTTGACCTGCTCGGGCGTGAGCAGCGCCAGCACGCCGCGCACGTTGCCCTCGAGCGTTTCGCGCGCCACCTGCGCGATCTCGGCGCGCGACCGGCCGAGGAAGCGCTCGGCGGCGTTCGACAGGCGCGGCTCCTCGCCCGGGAGCTTCACGTGCGCGACGCCTTGCACGTTGAGCGGGATGCCGCCCTTCGAGTACGCCCCCTTGACGGCGATCTCGATGGGAATGTTCGAGATGTCCATCGACGACGCGCGCTCGAGCAGGGGCACGCGCACGGCGCGGCCACCGCGGATGGCGCGGTAGCCGACGACCTTGTCGCGCAGCTGGTGACGCCCGCCCGCCAGGATGAGCACCTTGTTCGGCGGCGAGACCAGGAGCAGCCGGTTCAGCGTGAACACGATGAAGATGACAACGACGAGCGCCGTCACGCCCAGAGCCACCGCGACCTCGATCATCATGGCCGACCTCCACCGCTCGTCGGCGACCCCGGCGTGGGTGTCGGGCCCGGTCCGAGCGCCGGCCTGTGGGGCGCGGACGCGTCGGGCCCGGGGGCGCGCGAGCCCACCCCTGCGAGGATCGACTCGAGGTCGAAGCCGAGGGCGCTCGCCGTCTCGCGCAGCACGCGCGCCACGGCGGCGGGGTAGGCCGCGAGGACGGCGCTGAAGGCCTGCTCGTCGTTGGCCACGAGCTTGATGCTGCCGACCGGGGCCCCGCCGACGCGCTCGGCCGCCGCCGCGGCGAGCGCGCGCAGCTGCTGCAGGAGGTAGACCTCGCGCCCGTGCTCGCCCGCGGCGGACCACTCGCTCGAGACGGCCCGGAGGGCCTCGGCCGCGGCCTTGCCGGTCTCGATCGCGGGCGCGGCCTCGCCGCGCGCCTTGAGCTCGGCCGCCTTCCTCTGCGCCTCGGCCGGCAAGACGACGTCGCAGTACAGACGCAGCTTCTCGAGCTCGGCGCGCAGCTCCTGCAGGCGCTGCTCGGCGCGCGCGCGCTCGGTCTCGACCGCCATCTGCGCCTGGTTCTCGACCTGCTTGGCCTCGGCCTCGAGCTTGGCGAGCTCGGCGCGGGCGTTGTTGCGCGTCTGCAGGACGGTCGTCTCGGCGCGCTTGGTCGCGGTCTCGGCCGCCTGGCGCGCCGCGGCCTCGGCCTGGGCCACCGACTGGTCGGCCACGCTCTCGGCGTTCTGCGCGTCGCGCAGCATGTGCGCGATGGCCGGACGGCCGAGGTTCTCGAGGTAGTGCTGGTCGTCGGACACGTGCTGCACCTTGAGCACGTCGAGCTGCAGCCCGAGCTTGTGGAGGTCGTCCTGCGCGTTCTCGACCAGGCTCTCGGCGAACTTGAGACGGTCCTCGTTGACCTCTTCGGGGGTGAGCTGGGAGATGACCTCGCGGAGAACGCCCTCGAGCGTCTGCTGCACCGCGGCGGCGATCTGCACGAGCGGCGCGTTGAGAAAGCGCTCGACCGCGTTGCGCACTGCCACCGGGTCGCTCGAGAGCTTCACGTTCGCGATGGCCTCGACGGTGAGCGGGATGCCGCCCTTCGAGTAGGCGTCGCGCACCGAGAGCTCGACGGGAAAGAGGCGCATGTCCATCGTGTGGACGCTCTCGAGGAAGGGCATGCGGAAGCCGCGCCCGCCGTGGAGGATCTTGTAGTTCGACACCGTGCCGTCGGGCAGTCGGTGCTTGCGTCCTGCGAACACCAGGATCTGATCGGGCCCGCAGATGTAGAGCAAGTGACGCAAGAGCAGGAGCAGCACCGTGAAGGCCACGAGCACGCCGCCCGCCACCCCGAGCACCATCAGCACCGGCTCGAGATCGATGCCCCCCGGACCGCGCGGGAGAGCTGCCGACAACCACACCGCATGGATCCTCATGGGCCGGACAGTACCAGGCTCCGGGGTCGGGGCAAGCACGCCGGGCGGGGCACTACCGGGCACCGAGCACGTCGCCGTCGTGCGCTGCGGCCGGACGGGCGTCGCACGGGCCGCGCTCAGGGCTCGCGCAGCTCGGGCGGCACGCGCGAGACCTGCGCCGTCTCGCCCTCGACCTCCTCGATGACGACCTCTTCGCCGCGCTCGAGCGCCTCGCCCTCGGCCCGCGCCACGAGGTCCACGGTCTGGCCGCCGATCTCGATGCGCACGCGCCCGAGCCTTCCTGGCGCGGCGGGCACGACGACGCGCGCCACGCGCCCCACGGCCGAGGCGACGTCCTCGGTCGTGCGACCCGAGCTGCGGCGCAGGGCGCGGAACGCGTAGGCGGCCCCGAGCCCCGACGCGAGCCCGGCGCCGGCCGCGATCGGCAGGACGAGCAGGGTCGCGAGCGTGCCGAAGAGCGTGAGGATCGTGCCCGAGAGACCGAAGCCGAGGAGCGTGAAGATCCAGAAGCGCGTCGAGACGAACAGCGCGACGAGGCCGCCGGCGTCGAGCGCCACCTCGTGGTCGCCGCCGTGCGGCGCCCCGCCGTGCCCGACGCCGTGGCCGAGGTCGTGCCCCGCGTCCGCCTCCCCCTCGGCGTCCGCATCGGCGTCCGCATCCGTGTCCGCGTCCGCCTCGGCGCCGCCCTCGACGTCCTTGCCGCCGAAGGCGGCCTGGATGAGCAGCACGCCGAGCCCGACGATGAGCGCGAACACGTACGCGAGCAGCATCGGCAAGACTCTACACCAGGCGGCACGGCCTCGCTCGCGGGCCACCGCGCGGCGCGTGGAGTAGGATGCGGCCGAGCGCCCGATGCCCGAGCTACCCGAGGTCGAGACCGTGCGCCGCGAGCTCGAGCCCGCGCTCGTCGGCGCGACCATCGTGCGCGCGCGTCGCGCCGACGCGCCGGCCGGGCCCAAGTACCAGCACCTCGGGCGCGCCGCGGGCCAGCGCATCCTCGCCGTCACGCGCCGCGGGAAGTTCCTGCTCCTGCCGCTCTCGGGCGGCGACGAGCTCGTGATCCACCTCGGGATGACGGGCGTGCTCGGCTTCGAGCGGCCCGAGAGCCACGTGCGCGCCGTGCTCGAGCTCGGCCGCAAGCGCCGGCCGTGCCTCTACTTCCGCGATCCGCGCCGCTTCGGGCGCTTTCTCGTGCGGCGCCCGGGCGAGCCCTGCGGCCTGCCCACGCTCGAGCGCCTCGGGCCCGAGCCCCTCGAGCCCGCCTTCGACGACGCCGCCTTCGGGGCGCGCCTGCGCGGTCGCGCCGCCATCAAGACGGCGCTGCTCGGCCAGCGCGTGGTGGCGGGCGTCGGCAACATCTACGCCGACGAGGCCCTGTGGCGCGCGGGCATCCACCCGCTCACGCCCACCGGCAGGCTTCGACCGGACGAGGTCTCGCGCCTGCGCGTCGCCATCGTGGAGGTGCTCCGGGCGAGCGTGGCGGCGCAGGGCACGACCTTTCGCGACTACCGCACCGTGAACGGCGAGGTCGGCGCCTTCGCCGAGGCGCTCGACGTCTACGGCCACGCCGGCGAGCCCTGCCCGCGCTGTCGCACGCCGCTCAGCCGCACGGTCGTGGGCCAGCGCGGCACGGTGTTCTGCGCGACCTGTCAGCGGCCCGTGCGCGCTCGCACCCGTCGTGGGTGACCGCGACCCCGCGACCCCTTCCTAGTCCCAAATCAAGCGATTAGCGCTTAGCACTTAGCATTTAGCCTAAGAATATCGAGATGATACGTGCCGTCACGGGGCGTCACCGTTTCACCTGAAACGTGCCATCGGGGCGCACCTGGAGAACCGGCAACACTGCG
>JACRDA010000149.1 GCA_016212965.1 Myxococcales bacterium | reverse complement strand
GGCTACCTGCCGCAGGAGCCCCAGCTCGACCCCGACAAGACGGTGCGCGACGAGGTCGAGGCCGCGGTCGAGCCGGTGCGCGCCCTGACGCGGCGCTTCGAGGAGATCGGCGTCCTGCTCGGCGAGAGCCCCGAGGACATGGACAAGCTCCTCGAGGAGTACGGCGAGCTCCAGAACCAGATCGACGCCACGAACGGCTGGGAGCTCGACCGGACCGTGGAGCGCGCCATGGACGCCCTGCGCCTACCGCCCGCCGACGCCGTCGTGCGGACGCTGTCCGGTGGCGAGCGGCGCCGTGTGGCCCTGTGCCGCCTCTTGCTCTCGAAGCCGGACATGCTGCTGCTCGACGAGCCCACCAACCACCTCGACGCCGAGAGCGTGGCGTGGCTCGAGCACTTCCTCGGCGAGTACGCGGGCACGGTCGTGGCCGTCACCCACGACCGCTACTTCCTCGACGACGTCGCGGGCTGGATCCTCGAGCTCGAGAACGGCCACGGCTACCCCTACGAGGGCAACTACTCCGGCTGGCTCGAGCAGAAGCAGAAGCGGCTCGAGATCGAGAAGAAGCAAGAGACGGCGCGCAAGAAGACCCTCGAGCACGAGCTCGAGTGGGTGCGCATGGCCCCGCGCGCCCGCCAGGCCAAGAGCAAGGCTCGCCTCGAGGCCTACGAGGCGCTGCTCGCCGAGGACGCCAAGCACACGCGCATCGAGGCGGGCGAGATCTACATCCCCTCGGGTCGCCGCCTGGGCGACACCGTCGTCGTGGCCGAGCACCTCAGCAAGGGCTTCGAGGGGCGCGTCCTCATCGACGATCTGTCGTTCATCGTGCCGAAGAGCGGCATCGTGGGCATCATCGGCCCGAACGGCGCCGGCAAGACGACCCTGTTCCGCATGTTGGTCGGTCAGGAGAAGCCCGACACCGGCACGCTCCAGATCGGCGACACCGTCGATCTCGCCTACGTCGACCAGAGCCGCGACGCGCTCGACCCGAACAAGAACGTGTGGGCCGAGATCTCGGGCGGCGAGGACCGCATCCGGCTCGGCAAGATCGAGATCCCGTCGCGCGCCTACGTGTCGAACTTCAACTTCACGGGCGCCGACCAGCAAAAGCGGGTCGGCGATCTCTCGGGCGGCGAGCGCAACCGCGTGCACCTCGCCAAGCTGCTGAAGCGCGGCGGCAACCTGCTCTTGCTCGACGAGCCGACCAACGATCTCGACGTCGACACCCTGCGCTCGCTCGAGGACGCCCTGCTCGAGTTCGCCGGCTGCACGCTCGTCATCAGCCACGACCGCTGGTTCCTCGACCGCATCGCGACCCACATCCTCGCCTTCGAGGGCGACAGCAAGGTCGTGTGGTTCGAGGGCAACTACCAGGACTACGAGGCCGACCGGAAACGCCGCCTCGGCGCCGACGCCGATCAGCCGCACCGCATCCGCTACCGCCGGCTCGCCGACGGCTGACCATCGGCAGCAGCCACGCCCACTACCGCGCCGGCGGCGCCGGCCGCGCGAACACGCTCTCGGCCACGGCGGGAGCGAGGCTCTGCCAGCGCGCGTAGGCCGCGACCGCCGCGGCGCGGATCTCGGGCTCGGCGGCGCCGCGGCCGAGCGCGTCCACCGTCGCCTCGATGACGTAGCCCTCCGGGGCCATGAGCGTCCGGGTCAGCAACAGGGCGCGCGAGCCGGCGCTCGCCAGCGGCGCCGCGAAGTAGGGCTCCGACGCGCACGCGAGCACGAAGGACGGCAGCGCGGCACCCGGCGTACGGCCGGCGGACGCCGGGAGCGCCACCCCGTCCATCAGGCGGTTGTGCCCGGCGTAGCCCGCGACGTGGACGCGCTCGCGCCGCACGCGCCCGGCATCCTCGAAGGCGACGGTGCCGCCGCCCTCGGCGAGCGCGTAGAAGCGGGCGAGCGCCGCATCGATGGCGTCGCCCCGCACCGCCTCGAGCACGACGATCTGCTCGACCCGGCCGCCGCCCGCGAGGCCGAAGGGAGCGGCGTCGACCTCGCGCCGGTAGATCGCCCGCTCGAGGACGGCGTCCTCGCCCGGCGCCGGCGCGCCCGACGCGAGCCACGCGCCGAGCTCGGCCGGGCGCGGCTCGGTCGCCGGAGCCACGGGCGCCGTGAAGCGCGACACCGGCCGGTACGCGCTCGTCGAGCGCTCGAAGAAGCGCCGCGCTCCGTAGAGCGCGCCCCAGTAGAGGTTCGTCGCGAGCCGCACGGGGTCGCCGAAGGCGCGCGACCCGCACGCGATGAGCCGCTCGTCGCAGAGCGGCACCACGACGAGCACGACGAGCGGGCGCCCCGCGCCGAGCTCGGCGGCGCCGCGCGCGTCGAGCCAGGGCGGCGCGCTCGAAGGCGGCGCGGCTGCAGCGACGCCCGGGGCGAGCACGAGCGCGAGGGCGACGAGTGCGACGACGGATCGACGGATCATGGGGCTCCTGCCCCTACGTCGCCGGGGCGGGCCGGAGTGTGACACGGCCCGGGCTCGCCTCGGCCCTCGAACGGGCGTAGGAGCGAAGCATGGTCGCCGTCGCCTCCACCATGCTCCCGCTCGGCACGCCGCTGCCGAGCTTCGCCCTGCCCGACGCCGTGAGCGGGCGGCTCGTGCGCTCCCAGGAGCTCCTCGGCGGGCCGGCCGCGATCGTGGCCTTCATCTGCAACCACTGCCCCTACGTGAAGCACATCCGCGCGGGCATCGCCGAGCTCGGGCGCTTCGCGGCGGCGCGAGGCGTCGCGATGGTCGCCGTGTGCTCGAACGACGCCGACGCGTACCCGGTGGACGCGCCCCCGCTCATGGCCGAGGAGGCGCGCGACGCCGGCTACGTCTTCCCGTACCTCCACGACGCGACGCAGGAGGTCGCGAAGGCCTTCCGCGCGGCCTGCACCCCCGAGTTCTACGTTTTCGACCGCGCCGGCAAGCTCGCCTACCGCGGCCAGCTCGACGGCGCGCGCCCGCGCAACACCGAGCCCGTGACGGGCGGCGACGTGCGCGCCGCGGTCGAGGCGCTCCTCGCCGGCCGGGCACCGAGCGACGAGCAGACGCCCAGCATCGGCTGCAACATCAAGTGGCGACCGGGCCAGGCGCCCGACTACTTCGGCTGACGCACCGCCCAGAGCGGGCCCGGCCGCTCAGCGCCGCAAGCTCGCGACGTCGAGCACGAAGCGGTAGCGCACGTCGCTCCGCAGCATGCGCTCGTAGGCCTCGTTCACCGCGGAGACCGGGATGGTCTCGACGTCCGCGCCGATGCCGTGGTCGGCGCACCAGTCGAGCATCTCCTGCGTCTCGGCGATGCCGCCGATGAGCGAGCCCGCGACGCTGCGCCGCCGCGGGATGAGCGAGAAGGCGCCCACCTCGAGGGGCTTGTCCGGCGCGCCGACGAGCACGAGGGTTCCGTCGAGCCGCAAGAGCTCGAGGTACCGGGCGAGCGGGTGATGCGCCGAGACCGTGTCGAGCACGAGGTCGAAGCGCCCGCGGGCGCGAGCCATCGCGTCGTCGTCCGTCACGAGCACGAAGTCGTGCGCGCCGAGGCGCGCGGCGTCGGCGCGCTTGCCGGCCGAGGTGCTGAGCAACGTGACCTCGGCGCCGAGGGACGCCGCGAGCTTGACCGCCATGTGGCCGAGGCCCCCGAGCCCGGCGACGGCCACGCGGCTGCCGGCGCCCACCTTCCAGTGCCGGAGGGGCGACCACGTCGTGATGCCGGCGCAGAGCAGCGGCGCCACGCGCTCGAGGGGCTGGTCGGCGCGGATGCGGAGCGCGAAGCGCTCGTCGACCACGATCTGCGTCGAGTAGCCGCCCTGCGTCGGGGTCTTCTGGTCCTGCTCGGTGCCGTTGTAGGTCCACGACACGTGCTGCTCGCAGTACGACTCGAGCCCGCGGAGACAGCTCGCGCAGCGCCGGCACGCGTCGACCATGCAGCCGACGCCCGCGCGGTCCCCGGCGCGAAAGCGCTTCACCGCCGCACCCGTCGCGACGACCGTGCCCACGATCTCGTGCCCCGGCACCATCGGGAAGGTGGCGCCGCCCCACTCGTCGCGCGCCTGATGGATGTCGGAGTGGCACACGCCGCAGTAGGCGATCTCGAGCAACAGATCCGCGCCTCCGAGCGCTCGGCGCTCGAAACGCTGGGGCTCGAGGGGGGCGCGCGCGGTGCGCGCGGCGTATCCGAGGGTCTCGTACATGGTGCCTCCGGGCGCGCGACGCAGCCCGCGCGCCGGACTTCGTATAGGCACGGCGCAGGCGAGCGCCAAGCTCCGCGCGCGCGGGCCTCAGCGCACGCTCACGCGGCGGCGCCCGAGCGCGAGGGGCACCCGCGGATCGACCGGGCGGACCTCGAGCTCGTGCTCGCCCCGCTCGAGCGCGAGCGACCACACGAGCGAGCCCGCCCGGCGCGCTCCCACGGGGCGCCGGTCCACGACGAGCTCGAGCTCGAGCCGATGGGGCGCGTCGCCCTCGATCTCGGCCTCGGCCTCGGCGTGCGCCACGCCTCCCTCGCCGACGTAGAGGACGGCGCCTTCCGCGGGCACGCGCAGCCGCGCGCCCGCGCGCTCGCCCGCCGGGCAGTCGAGCACACCCGCAGCGGCGAGCCACGGCACGCCCGTCGGGTCGCGCTGGCCGAAGGGTCGGGTGGCGAGCCAGGGGGCGAGCTCGCCGGGCAGGACGACGATGGTCTCGCGCCCGTCGTGCACGCAGCGGTACGGTGCGACGCCGGCGCTGGCGCTCGCGCCGGACACGGGCGTCGGGGCGATGCGCTCGGCGTGGCGGTGGAGCCGGCACGGCTCCTCGGCCGCGGCGCCGAGCAACCGCGGCGCGACCGCGCGCGTCACGACCTCGGGGCACGCCTCCCCGCGGGGCCTGCCCGAGAGCGGGCACACCGCGCGGAGCTCGACGAGCGAGCGGTCGTAGAGCGGCCCCGGCAGCGGCACCGCGCGCATCGCGCGGCGCATCACGTCCGCGAAGAGCGGCCCCGCACCGTCGGCGCCGGTCACACCCGCGCTCGCGGCCCCGTCCGCGTTGCCGACCCACACGGCCACCGTGCGCTCGTGGGTGTAGCCCACCGTCCAGGCGTCCCGGTAGCCCGAGCTCGTCCCGGTCTTCACCGCCACCGGGAACGCGAGCTCGAAGGGACCGCGCCCGCCGAGGACGCGCAGGCGCGCGGCCGGGTCCGCGAGCGCGTCGGTCACGAGCGCCGCTGCCGCCGGGTCCACGACCGACACGCCGGCCTCCGGCCGCCCGAGCTCGCCCGCCGAGGCGCCCACGAAGCGGAGCGGCACGCGCGTGCCGCCGCGCGCCAGGGTGAGGTACGCGACCGCGAGCTCCTCGAGCGCGACCTCGCCGCTGCCGAGCGCGAGCGCGAGCCCGTAGTGAGCCGCCGGGCGATCGAGGCTCGCGAAGCCGAGCGCGTGCAGCCGCTCCAGCAACGATTCGGTGCCCACCTCGGCGGCGAGGCGCACCGCGGGAATGTTCAGGCTCCCGGCGAGCGCCTCGCGCGCGCTCACCGGCCCGAGGAACGCACCGTCGAAGTTCTCGGGCGCGTACGCCCCGGGCCCCTCGCCGAAGCGGCTCGGCACGTCCGCGAGCATGGCGACCGGACTCACGCCGCGCTCGAACGCGAGCGCGTACACGAAGGGCTTGAGCGTCGAGCCCGGCTGCCGGCGGGCGCGCACCATGTCGACCGAGCCGTCGATGTCCGCGCGGCCGAAGCCCGCGCTCCCGACGTAGGCGAGCACTTCGCCCGTCGCGTTGTCGACGACGAGCGCGGCAGCGTCCGCGGCGCCGCGCGGGCGGAGGCGCAGCGTCTCGGCGCGCACGAGCCCCTCGACCGCGTGCTGTAGGTCGAGATCGAGGGTCGTGCGAACGGCGCCCTCCGGGCCGGGCGCCGCACCACCGCGCGCTGCGGGGCCGTGCCCCATGGCCTCGATGCGCAGCACGAAGTGCGGCGCCTCGAAAGGGGGCACGTCGAAAGCGACCTCGACCGGCTCGGTGCGTGCGCGCTCGAAGCCGGCCGCGTCGAGCACGCCCGCCTCCCGCAGGGCCGCGAGCAGCCAGCCCTGGCGCAGCAGCGCGCGATCGAGGTGGCGCACCGGGTCGAGGTAGCCGGGCGCGCGCGGCAGGACGGCGAGCAGGGCCGCCTGGGCCCAGGACAGATCGCGCGGCTCGCGCCCGAAGTACGCCTGGCTCGCGGCCGCAGGGCCGACGAGCCCGCGGCCGTACGGAAGCCGGTTGAGGTAGGCCTCGAGGATCGCCGACTTGTCGAGCACGTCCTCGAGGTTCGCGGCACGTGCGGCCTCGCGCAGCTTGCCGGCGAGCGTGCGCTCGCCGCCCTCGCCCGCGCCATCGAGGAGCTTCACGAGCTGCTGCGTGATCGTGCTCGCGCCCGACACGACGCGCCCGCTCTCGAGGTTCTGGCCGACCGCGCGCACCACCGCGACGACGTCGACCCCGCCGTGCTCGTAGAAGCGCCGGTCCTCCGCGAACAGGGTCGCGGTCACGAGCCGCTCGCCCATCGCGTCGAGGCCGAGCTCCCGACCCCGGAGCCCCGCCGACGAGCGCACCTCGCGGAGCGGCGCCCCGTGGCGGTCGACGATGCGCGTGCTCTCGTGCCAGCGCTCGGCGAGCCGGGTCGAGGGCTCGCCCGCGTGGCTCCGGTACACGCGCCAGCCGAGGAGCGCGAGCGCGCAGGCGCACGCGGCCGCCGTCGCGCGCCCGATCCAAAGCCGTCCCGGCGCGCGCCGCCGCGCCCGCACCCGGTCGCGATGCGCGCCGCATCCGGCCGGACTCCTCATCGCACCACCACCGTGCCGCCCTCGGTGTGACCCAGGCTACCCGGCTCGTACATGAGCTCGGCGCTGGCCGGCGGGAGCGCGAAGCGTCCCGGGGTCGTGGCGCGAGCGAGGTAGCTCGCCGCCACGGTGTCGCTCCAGAGCTCGTCGAAGTAGACGTCGACGCGGCGGTCGCGGAGCTCGAGGTGGCTCGGCGTGGCGCCGTGGCGCAGCTCCGCGGCGAAGGGGTGCTCGTCGCCGAGGTCGGGCACTTGGGCGACGGTCCCCAGGGTGGGGTCGAGCGGCTCGAAGCCGGCCGGCAGGGCGTCGGTGAGCGCCAGGTAGCCCCGTCGCTCGCGCGCGACCTCGGCCGGGATGCGCGCCATGAGGGCCACGCGCACCACGTCCCCGACGCGCACCGCCCCGAGGTCGATGGGCGCGCCCTTCGCGTCGCTGAAGACCCGGTAGACGGCGGGTCCGTTCGTGCTGCTCCGCGCGCCGCCGAGGCTCGCGTCGGGCAGCTCGTAGCGCGCGTCGAGCGCGAAGCCCGCACTGTGACCCTGCGGCGCGACGAATCGCAGCGCGACGCGACGGCCCCGCAGCTCGGCGAGCGGCACGCGGTACTCGAAGCTGCCGGGCGCGAGCTCGCGCGCGGGGACGAGAGGCGCGCCGTCGAGGGAGAGCGCGACGGGGACGCCCGCCGCCGGCATGCGCGCAAGCTCCTCGGCGAGCGCGAGCAGCGAGTACGCCGTGCCCTGCGTCGAGTAGGTGTCGTCGAGCCGGGCGAGCGCGGCGAAGAGACCGGGCAGCGCGGCGCTCCGGGGCCGCAGCCGACCGAGCGCGAGGGCGAGCTCGGCGCGCGTGCGCTGGCTGCTGCCGTAATAGCGGTAGTCGTGCGCGCCGTTGCGGCGGGTGAGGTCGCCGCTGCCGAGCGCGTCTTCGAGCCCGGCGACGAGCGCGGCCACGCGCGCCTCCTCGGCCGGGAGCTTCGCGAGCGCGAGCGCGAGGGCAGCCTGGCCGAAGAGGCCGCTCTCGGCGCGGCGATCCCAGAGCGCGTCCGCGGCGCTCGCGGGCAGGGCGTCGAGCTCGGCCAGGCTCTCGGCGATCGACGCGCCGACCTCGGCCGGGAGATCGCGGTCGAACAGGTGCCCCGCCAGAAAGTCGCGCATGCCCTCGAGCAAGCCGCGCGGCGGTGTCACACCGAGCGCCCGGGCGCGCACGACCGCGCGGATGGCGTAAGCCGTACCGTACACGTTGGGCTCGGACTCTCCCGGCCAGTAGGCGAGGCCACCCGAGGCCGTGCGCATGGTGGCGAGGCGCGCGAGCCCGGCCGCGATGCGCCGGTCGAGCTCGTCGCGACCGAGCGGAGCGAGCCCGATGCGCGGCAGGATGTCGCGGGCGGCGATGAGCGGCAGCGTGCTCGAGGTCGTCTGCTCCACGCAGCCGTGCGGGTACTCGAGCAGGTACTCGAGCCGCCGGCCTAGCTCGGGCCAGAGGTGCTCGCCCGTGACGATGCGCAGGCTCGCGTCGCGGGCGGCCACGAGCTCGGCCGGCAGCGCCAGCGTCACGACCGTCTCGTCGCGGAACGCCCCCGCGAGCCGCGGGCGCAGCGCGAGCCCCGCGCGGGCGACGGGGAGCGCGCGCACGACCCGATCTTGCACCGCGCCGCTCGCGTCCTCGAGTGCGAAGTCGAGCGTGAGCGGGGTGTCGGCGCCGGCGTCGGCGCGCACCGCGAGCGGCAGGGCGACGCGGGTCCGCCCCTCGGGCGCGACCGCCACCGGCACGCGCAGCGCCCCGAAGGCGAGCGTGCCCAGGAACGGCTCGCGGGTCGTGTTGTGCACCATGGCGCCGAGCTCGAGCTCGTCGCCGGCGTGCACGAAGCGCGGCACCACCGGCTCGACCAGCCACGGCTTCTGCACGAGGATGGACGTACGGGCCCGCGCGCCCTTGCCGGCCGCGTCCACGACCACGGCCGTGATGCGCAGCTCGGTCAGGTTGTCGGGCAGCTTGAAGCGTACGCGCGCGACCCCGTCGGCGTCGGTCCGGAGGCGCGGCTCCCAGAGCGCCGTCGCCACGAAGTCCTTGCGCGCCTGGCCGATGGTCCCGACGACGTCGCCGCCGCCGTCGCCGGCGACGTGGCTCGTCGCGTAGAGCTCCCCGAGCGCGCTCCGGGTGTCGGTGAGGCCGAAGGCGAGCGGGCGCGGGGGGTGGAGCGCGCCCACCGGATCGGGCGCCTCGTGGCCCGTCAGGCGCAGCACCCCTTCGTCGACGACGGCCAGCGAGACCTCGGCGCGGGCGTCGGGAGCCGCGCCGTCCGTCACGCGCACGGCGATGACGGCCTCGTCACCGGGTCGGTAGCTCGTCCGCTCGGGCTCGATGGCGACCGCGAGGCGCGAGGCGGCGAGCGACACGGGCAGGCGCACGGCGCCGATGCGGTAGCTCGCCATGCGCGCGTCGGAGGCGCCCGCGGGCAGGAGCGTCACGACCGCGTGCACGTGCGGCGCGTGCTCGGCGCGGATCGGCACCTCGAACACGAAGGCACGCGCGGTCCCGCGCTTCACCTCGGTCGCGAGCACGCCACCCTGCTCCAGCGTCAGGATCGCGGTCGCCGCTGGATAAGGGTTGCGCACGAGCACGCGCGCGCGGTCCCCCGCCGCGTAGAGAGCCTTGTCGCTCCGCAGCTCGATCGTGCTCCCGCGGCGCGGGGCGCGTGCGGCACCGGCCTCCGCCCCGTCGGCGTCGCCGTCGCCGGCGCCGGCGTCGTCGTACACCCAGAAGCTCGCGGTCCCGCCGGGCTGCCCGTCGACCTCCGCGACGACGCGGTAGTCCCCCGCGGCGCGGGCCGCGTAGCCGCAGCGCACCGGCGCCGCCTCGCTCCGGAGCCGGCACCGTCCGACCTCCGTGAAGGCGGCGCGGTAGTGCGTCTCGAGGGCGCCGCCGGCGCCCCGTGTCCGGATCGCGCGCCACGCCACCCGCTCGATGCGCGCGCTCACCTCGGCGCCTACCACCGCGGCGCCCTCCGTGTCGGCGACGCCGAGCTCGAGGCCCACGTCTGCGCCGACGTTCACCCAGCCCTCGGACAGCCGCAGGCCGGCGTAGCGCACGGCCGGGTGCGCCACGAGATCCTGTCGCCCGGCTACGACGCGACCCGATTCGTCGGTCACACTCGCCTCGAGCGTGAAGCGCTGCGGCCCGACCGCGCCGCGCAGATCGACCGGCTGCGCCCAGGCGAGGCTGCCGTCCGCACCGAGGACGGCCTCGCCGCTGCGCTCGACGCCCTTGCCCGCCGGCTCGCCGTCGAGCCCGTCGCTCTCGGGCACGAACGCGAGGACCGCCCCGACGAGGCTGCCCCCGAGCGGCGCCGGACTGCGCCGCAGGCTGAAGCGCACCGGCGCCGCGGACATCGCCCCGCCAAAGAGGTAGCGACCGCGCACGCGCGCCGCGAGCTCGCGCGTCCCGCCGACGGCGCGCGGCGCGGCCTGCCCGAGCTCGACGTCGACCACGAAGCGCGGCGCCTCGAACTCCGCCACCTGCACCGTCGCCCGCGCGACGGGCCGCTCGGGGTCGTCGCGCTCCTCGAGCCGCAGCTCGTAGCGCCCGATCGCGGCGTCGGAGCCGAGCGGCACCGTCACCGCACCGCCGCCGAGGTCGTCCAGGGTCACCGGTAGGCTCGCGACCACGTCGTCGGTCGGCCCCACCACGCGCAGCACCAGGGCCGCGCCGCCGAGCGGCGCGAGGCCGTCCGCGGTCGGGACGAGCACGCTCACGCGCACCCCGACCTCCGACCCGGGCCGGTAGATGCCGCGGTCGGTGATGACGAGCGCGCGCAGATCGCGCTCCCCTGCAGGCTCACCCGCCGCGAGCGCGGGAAACAGCGTGGCCGCGCTCGCGTCGGCCTCGGTCAAGGGCACGACCAGGCTCTCGGCCCCCGCGGTGACGCGCACGAGCGCGCCGTGGCCCGCGCGGAGCGGCACGAGCGTGAGCCCGCGGTCGTCGGTCGGCGGCGCGCCGAGCGCCGCTCCCGTGGCCCCTTCGAGCGCGACCGTGGCGCCGGCCACGGGCGCGCCGGTGGCAAGGCGCGCCACGTGCACGAGCGTGCTCCCGGCGCCGTCCGTAGCGGCGCGCGGACCGATGGAGCGCGCGTGCACCGCGAGCCCGTCGGGCATGCCCAGGCGCAGGAGCGCGGTCGCGGGTCGTGCCGCCGCACTGCCCGGCTCGTGGGGCTCGACCGGGGCGCCGAACGCGGCGCTGCCGACCGCCACCGTGGCGAGGTAGCTCCGCCCGCGGGCGAGGGCGCCCGTGAGATCGACCTCGGTCGTGACGAGCGCGTCGCGCACCGCCGACACGGGCACCGCGATGCGGGTCGGGCTCGCGTCGCGCGCTCGGTCGGGCGCCCGGTCGGCTTGCAGGCGCAGCGCGTCGCGGTACGCCGCGGCGTCGTCGCCCGCGACGGGCCAGGCGAGGATGACGGCCTCGCTCGCGTTGCGCGTCGTCACCGGGAAGCGCCGGCTGGCGCGCTCGTCGAGGAAGAGCACACCCTCGGGCATCACGGCGCTCGCCCCGACGGGCAGCACCTCGAGCGAGAAGTCGACGGGCGCCGCGAGCGTGCCGCCGAAGACGTCGCCCACCCCGGCGAGCCGCACCCGGTAGCTCCGCGAGGGCTCGAAGTCGCCGCGCACGACGAGGCGCCCACCGGCGTCGTCCCAGTGGCGCTCGACCGCGAGGTTCGGCACCGGCGGCACCACGAACAGCTCGCGCCCGACGCGGCCGGCGCCCGCGCGGAGCTCGTGGTTGAAGGTGAAGTGCAGCTCGCGTCCGCCGGTGCGCAGCAAGTCCCCCGTGCGCGCGCACGGCGTGTGCTCGTAGCCGTAGCCGCACCCGAGCGTGACGAGCTCGAGCGGGGTCGCCACGTCGAAGCCGCTCTGGGCGGGGAGCACGGCCACCTCCGCCACGCGGTCGCGCGCCCGCAGCACGTACTTGCCGCCGGGCACGAGCGGTCGGGCGGGGGCCAGCGTGACCACGAGGCGCGTGTCGAGGGCGATGCCGTCGAAGCTCGTGCCCGGGGGGTGTGCGAGCCCGATCGGCACGGGCGCGCCCCGCGCGTCCACGAGCTCGACGAGCCCGCGCGCGACGGCGAGATCGATCGGCTGGTCGAACACGACGCCGAGGCCGGGGTCGCGGCCGACGGTGGCGCCGTCGCGCGGCACGATGGCGACGACGCGCGGCTCGCCCGCGCGCGGCAGATAGCCGAGCACCTTGCCGGCGACGGTGACGTGCGGCCGCGCCCGGAAGCGCGCGCGCCACGGTGCTTCGAGCGCCTCTCCCGCGGCCGTGTGCAGCGAGCCGAGCTCGACCTCGTAGTCGACCTCCGGGTCGAAGGGCGCGCGCGCCGTGAGCTCGAGCGTGGCGCGGTCGAGCCAACGCACGCTCGCGTCGACGGCGGGCGTGAGGCGCACGAGGTCCGCGGGCTCGTCCTCTGCCACGACCGGCTGCGACAGCGCGATGCGCAGCGTCTGCCCGTCGAGCGCGAAGTGCCCGTCGGCGTCGAGCGCGGGGCTCACGACCCGGAGCGGCACGCCAGCGTGCGCGCGCCCGAGCTCGGGCCGCGCGTGCCATCCGTCCTCGGGCGGCGGGAACACGAGCGCCGCATCCGGCGGCGTGAGCGCGCGCGCGAGCCTTGGCTCGGCGCTACCCGGAGCGCCAGGCGCCGGTGGCGCGCCTCTCTGAACGCCGCCGCAGTGGACCGTCACCGCGGTCGCGAGCACCACGAGGAGCGCCCCGAGCGCGCGGCGTGCGACCAGGCCACCCCGCCCGTCACGGCGCACCCGCGGGCGCTCGGTCGAATCGGTCCGTGATGCGCGCCGTCTTCGAGCAGCCATGGCACCTCCGCGGCGCGCTCGCCGCCCGAGCCGCGCCGCGTGCCACAACGCCGGTCGCGCGGCGCGGCATTCCCGCGCGCTCGGGCGGCCTGCTAGGATCGACCTCCCCATGCTCCTGCCCGCGCCCCCCCCAGCAAGTGCGTTCGAGGCGCTCCGCGCCATCAAGGCCGTGGCGATGGCGAACGGCTCCTTCGACGCCGCCGAGCGCTGGGTGCTCGGCGCCGCGGCGCGCGTGCTCGGCGTCGAGACCGACCTCGACGCGCTCGAGCCTTCGACCCCCGAGGCGCTCGCGGCCGGGCTCGCCGAGGACGCGCTGCGCCGGCAGCTCGCCCACCTGCTCATCGTCACGAGCATGATCGACGGCGCAGCGAGCGAGGAAGAGGCGGAGCTCGTCGAGCGCTTCGCCGAGGCGCTCGGGTTGCCCGAGGCGAGCCTGCGGTCGCTCCGCAAGCTCGCGGTCGAGCAGATGCAGGGGCTGCGCTTCGACCTCATGCGCCGCATCTGGGCGATGGATCGTTTCAGCGAGACCTACATCGAGGACGGGCTCACCGCCCTGCTCCGCCTCGTCGGGACGACCGCGAGCCTGCCCGAGGACGAGGCGCTCGCGGAGCGCTTCGCGGCGCTCGCCCACTACCCGCGCGACTCCTTCGGCGCGGCCTACCACCGCTACTGCGAGGACAACGGCTTCGCCATGCCGGGCGAGCGCCGCGGTCCGCCCGAGCACGTGCTGCGCCACGATCTCAGCCACGTCTTGTCGGGCTACGGCACCGATCCCGGCGGCGAGCTCGAGACGGCCGCCTTCACCGCGGGCTACCGCCACACCGACCCGTTCGCGTATCTGTTCTTCGTGCGCCTCGAGCTCGAGGCCGGCGTCGAGACGCGCCCGCTCGCGAAAGCGGGCGCGAGCACCTACGACCCCGAGGGCCTCGCGCGCGCGTGGGAGCGGGGCGCGGGCCTCGGCGTCGACCTTGCGTCGCCGAGCTGGGACTACTGGGCCGTCCTGAGCGAGCCGCTCGGGGCGCTGCGCCAGAGCTTCGGCCTCGGCCACAAGTGATCGGCGCGGCGCACGCGCCGCCGACCGAGCGCGCGCGGCGGCGCAAGCCGGCGCGCCCGGGCCCTCATCACGGCACGCAGTAGTCGAGCGCGACGTCGTCGATCATGAAGTTCGAGATGGGGCCCGAGGTGTAGCTCACGAACTGCAGGCTGTGGCTCCCGCCGTTGGCGTAGGCCGCCACGTTCACGCTCTTCTGCACCCAGGCGCTCGAGCCGCACGCCGGATCCGTGCGCGTAGCTTGCCAGAGCTGCACTCCGTCGACGAGCAGCCGCACGTACGCGGTCCCCGAGGTCGCGCACACCGGGGCCATGAAGTAGAAGGTGAGGTTGGTCGCCCCGACGGGAATCACGATGTTCTGCGCCACCGAGGCGTTCTCGACCGCGCTCGAGCCGCCGAACCACGACCAGTAGGTGCCCGCGTGCGGGTAGCACCAGGCCTGGCCGCCGCAGCAGCTCGCCACCGAGCAGATGGGCGTGCCGCAGCAGGTCGACGCCTGGGTCCACGCGGGCCAGGGCGCGCCCGCCTCGAAGGTGCCGTCGACCACCGAGTTCGTGCAGCAGCCGTTGTTGACCGTACCGTTGCAGTCGTCGTCGAGACCGTTGGCGCAGTTCTCGGCCGACGCCTGCACGTTCTGCACGCAGCTCAGGGCACCGGCCACACAGTGCCGCACGCCCGGCGAGCAGACGCCGAGCAGGCCGGTCGAGCACACGGCGCCGCCGCCCGGATCGTTCTCGTCCGTGTTGCCGTTGCAGTTGTTGTCGAGGTTGTCGCACACCTCGCTCGAGGGCTGGACGTTCTGGACGCAGTTGAGCGTGCCGCTCTGGCACGTGCGGGTGCCGGCGTTGCACACGCCGAGCAGGCCGGTGCCGCAGACGCCACCGCCGCCGGGGTTGCCCTCGTCCGTCTGCGCGTTGCAGTTGTTGTCGAGCAGATCGCACTGCTCCGGCGACGACTGCACGTTCTGCACACACGACACGGCGCCACCGACGCAGTGCGTGGTGCCGGGAGCACACACGCCCGAGAGGCCGGTCGAGCAGCCCGTGCCGCCACCCGGATCGCCGTCGTCGAGCGCCCCGTCGCAGTCGTTGTCGAGCCCGTCGCAGATCTCGTTCGACGAGGACACGTTCTGCACACAGAGCAGCTGCCCGCCTTGACACTGACGCGTGCCGGGCGCGCACACGCCCTGCTGGCCAGTCTGGCAGGCGGCGCCGCCGCCCGGGTTGCCGTCGTCGACCGTACCGTCGCAATCGTTGTCGAGCCCGTCGCAGGTCTCGTTCGACGAGGACACGTTCTGCACGCAGTCGAGCTGCCCGCCCTGGCACGTGCGCGTGCCGACCGAGCACACGCCGAAGAGGCCCGTGTTGCAGACGGCGCCGCCGCCCGGGTTGCCATCGTCGACCGTGCCGTCGCAGTCGTCGTCGACGTTGTTGCAGGTCTCGGCCTCGGACTGGTGCGTCTGGACGCACACGACCGACCCGGCCTGGCAATGCTGCACGCCGAAGGAGCACCAGCCGAGGTTCCCCGTGTTGCAGGCCGCACCGCCACCCGGGTCGCCGTCGTCGACGATGTTGTTGCAGTCGTTGTCCTTCGTGTCGCAGACCTCGGTGGTCGGCGTGACGTCGCCCGCGCAGCCGCCCCATTGGCCGTTGAGGCAGGTCTGGAGGCCGTCCTGGCACTCGCCGATGCCGCGCGTGTTGGGCGCGCCCGAGTAGCAGGGCTGGGTCGTGTTATCGACGCAGCTGCACCCCTCGTCGACCGTGCCGTTGCAGTTGTCGTCGGTGCCGTCGCAGCCCTCGGTCGGGTTCGGCGTCCCCGGAATGCAGGGCACGGGCTGGCCGCTCTCGCACGCGGCGACCGTCTGCTGACACATGCCGAGGCCGCACGTAACCGTACCGAGGCCGTCGTCGATGTCGTGGTTGCAGTCGTTGTCGGCGCCGTCGCAGACTTCGCTCGAGGGCAGCACTTCGTTCTCGCAAGCACCGTAGACGCCGTGGATGTCGCAAGTCTGCTGCCCCATGGCGCAGTCGCCCACGCCGACGAGCGACGGGTCGCCCGTGTAGCAGTCCTGCACCTCGCCCTGCACGCAGAGGCAGCCCTCGTCGGTGACGTTGTCGCAGTTGTTGTCGACGCCGTCGCAGAGCTCCTCGCTGCCCGGCACGCAGGCCTCTCCGCCCTGTCCGCCCTGCCCGCCCGTGGCGCCGGCGCCGCCGCCGCCCGTCGCACCGTGGCCCCCGGTAGCGCCGGTTCCGGTCGAGCTCGTGATCGCCCCGCCAGTCCCGTCTCCGGTCTCGCCGGACCCGCACCCCGTCGCGAGCGCACCGGCACCGAGACCACCGAGCAGCAAGACCCCCGTCGCCACGAATAGACCGCGCATGGACATCCTCGAAGACCAAGGCTTACCGAACCTAGCCATCTTCTCAGGTATGCGCCGACTCTACAAGACGGCGGCGCCGAGGCGGCAGCAAGACGGTGGCGGCGAGGCGGCAGCGCACCTCGGGCTCGGGGCGCTCAGCGGCGCGGCGGCCGGAGCGTCAGGGCTGGCACGCTCGAGGACTTCACGACCTTCTCGGCGACGCTGCCGATGAGCAGGCGCGCGAGCCCGGTCCTGCCGTGCGTCGAGATCACGAGGAGCGACGCGCCCATGTCGCGGGCGTAGTCGCACAGCGTGGCGGCGGCGTTCGCGCCGACCAGCAGGCGCGTCTTGTACCCGCCCTCGCCGAGCACGGAGCGACACAGCTCCGCGAGCTCGCGGTTGAGCTCGGCCTCGCGGTCGTCGAGCGACACGAGACTGCCGCGCGACGCGGTGGGAACGGTCGGGTCGGTGACGTGCGCCACCGTGAGCTCCGCATCGAAGGCGCGGGCGAGCTCCCCGGCCGTGGCGAGCGCGCGCCGCGAGGGCTCGGAGAAATCGGTGCCGCAGACGACGAGGCCGAGCAGGCCGCTCGCGCTCGTCGGGGCCTCGGTCTGGCGCGTCGTCAGCACCGCACACGGCGCCTGGCGCAGCACGCGCTCGGCGACGCTGCCCATGAGCAGCCCCGTCAGGCCCCCGCGCCCGTGCGCGCCGGTGCACACGAGGTCGGCAGCGTACTTGACCGCCGCCGCGACGATCGCGTCGGCCGGCACGGCGTCGCACACGACGAAGGACTCCGGCTCGGCGCCGAAGCTGTCCCGGGCGAGCCGCGCGAGCGCCTCGAGCTCGGCCGTGGCGCTCGCGAGGCGCAGCTCGTCCGCGCTCGTGCGCCCCTCGGGCGCCGACGGGACGTCGGTCGCGACGTGCATGAACGAGAGCTTCGCCCCGAGTCGCTGGGCCAGGGCCGCCGCGACGAGGGCGCCAGCCGTCGACTCACCCGAAAAGTCGGTCGCCGCGAGGATGTGCTCGAACACCATGCTCAGGCACTAGATGAGCCGCCGCGCGCCGGCAATCCGTGCCGGCGCGCGGGGCGCGTGCGGGGGCCGTCCGTTCAGGGAGCGGCCGTGGCCGCCGGCTCGGCCCCGACCGCCTGACGGGCGGCCTCGGCGCAGATGTCGCGGACCTTGTCCTCGAAGTGCTGGCGGCGCGAGGCCGCGCAGTGGCCGAGGCTCGCGAAGCCCCAGGCGAAGCCGCTCACGCTCGTGAGCGCCAGAAGCGCGATGGTCAGCTTTCGTCGCACCATGATCCTGCTCCTTGCCTCGTCCTTGCGTCTCAGATCCAGCGGGGCATGCTCCGGCCCACGCCCGCCTCGAGGATCTTCGCGAGGCGCGCGCGCTGCTCCTCGTCGAGCACCTCGTGCACCTTGCCGAGCAGGCCCACGGCGGCGCGGCGAAAGCGCTCGATCACCTCGTCGTGGCGCCCGAACACGTGGCCGAGGACCGACTCGTCGAAGTAGGCGCCGCGGTAGACCGCCGCGAGGTCCTTCTGCGACTGGCGCAGCTCGTCGCGGAGCGGACGCACCTCCTTGCCGAACTCCTCGGCCGCGGCGACGATGGCGCGCCGCTGGGTCGGCGTGGTCTCCAGCCGCGCGAGCACGGCGCGGAGCCAGAACGGCCCGCCGCCGCCCGAGGTCGGGCCGACCTCGTCGTCGCCGCCGAGCGAGCTCGGATCGTCCCAGCCGCTCCAGCCGCCCCAGCCGCTCCCGCCGCCCGCCGCGTGGCCACCACCGCAGCCCCCACCCCAGCCACTTCCACAGCCGCGGAGCCCGCGACCACCCCAGCCGTGGCCGCCGCACCCGTGGCGCCCGAACGCGAAGTGGCGGCCGCGCCGCACGACCGCGATGAGGGCACACAGACTCACGAATCCAATGGCAAAACCGAACATGACTCGCCTCCTCGCGAGTCAGGATTCGGCGCGTGTGTGAAGCGGATCCGCGCCGCTCCGTGAAGAACTGTGAAGCGCCGGCCGCCGAGCTCCGATGCGAGATGGACTTGACGCCTGCGCCGGCACGGCTAGTGTTCGCGCCTCGACGCCGGGCCTGTAGCTCAGTTGGGAGAGCGCTGCGTTCGCAATGCAGAAGTCAGGGGTTCGAGTCCCCTCAGGTCCACCAGCGGAATCGTCGACCCCTCTCGACGGTCCACGTCTCTCGTCGCCATCGCTGTCTTTCGCTTTCTCGGGCCCGCCCGCCCGCGCGGTGCGGGCGGAAGCGATTGATCGCCCATCCCCGCCGCTGTAGACCGCGGCCCCGACATGGGCGCGCCGGAGGAAGAGAGCGACGATCCGCTGGCGGGTCACGAGCGCTACCGGTCCGTGCGCACCCTCGGCGAAGGCGGCATGGGGCAGGTGCTCGAGGCCGAGCACCTGCTGCTCGGCACGCACGTCGTCGTCAAGGTGCTGCACGAGCGGCTGGCCGGCCAGCCGGCGCTCATCGACCGCATGCGGCTCGAGGCGCAGGCCCTGGCGCGACTCACCCACCCGAACCTCGTCCGCGTGACGGACTTCGACGTGACCGCCGACTCGGGCCGCCCCTTCCTCGTGATGGAGCTCTTGAAGGGGCGCTCGCTGCGCGAGGAGCTCGCCGCGCGGGGCAAGCTGCCGGTGGTCGAGGCGCTCGCCCTGTGCCGCCAGGCGCTCGCGGGGCTCGGCGCGGCGCACGAGGCCGGGCTCATCCACCGCGACATCAAGCTCGACAACCTGTTCGTGTGCGACTCCGCCCGCTCCGGCGAGGAGCGCACCGTCAAGGTGCTCGACTTCGGCGTCGCCAAGGTGCGCGACGGCTCCGCGACCGCGCCCGCTCCGCTCGCCGTGCCCACCAGCACGGGCGTCATCGTGGGCACGCCCCGGTTCTTCTCGCCCGAGCAGGCGCGCGGCACGCCGGTGGACCACCGCGGCGACATCTACGCGATGGGGCTCGTGCTCTACATGTTGCTGGCGGGCCAGGGCCCCTTCGACGACGCCATCAACACGACCGACATGGCGCGGGCCCACGTGTTCCGCGAGCCCGACCCACCTTCGAAGCACAGCCGCGGGGTCCCGCCGGAGCTCGACGGTATCGTCCTCAGGGCCCTCGCGAAGGACCCCGGCGCGCGCTTCGCGTCGGCCACGAGCTTCGCGCAGGAGCTCGAGCGCATCCAGAAGGCGCTCGAGAAGCGCACCCAGCCGCTCGCCGCGATGGCGCCGGGCAACGAGCAAGACCCCCTCGCGGGGGCGATGGGCTGGGCGGCCACCGAGCGCATCTCGCCCGAGGCCGCCGAGGCGATCACGAAGGCGCGCGCGGCCCGGATCGCGGCCGCGGGCGCGCAGCCGACCACCCGCTCGCCGGGGCAAGCGGCGCCGCCCTCGGTGGGCCACCAGCCCGCACCGACCCTGCCCTCGGCGGGCCAGCCACGGGCGGGCCAGCCGGGGCCGGGGCAACCCGCCCGGTCGAGCGCCCCGCCGCCCGCCACCGCGCTCGGTCCCGACCCGACGGCCGTGACGCGACGCGCGGGGTCCCACGCCCCCGCCCCCACGGCGCCCGCCATGCCGGCGACGACCCCGGCGCAGCGCACGGCGTACATGGCCCCGCTCGATCTCCCGCCCCGCGCTCCGGTGCTCGCCCCGACCGAGCCCATGCGGCCGCCCGTCTCCGTGCAGCGGACGAGCTCCGTGCCGCAGCCGAGCGTGGCGGCGAGCCCCAAGGGCTTCTCCTCGAGGCTCGCCATCGTCATCGTGCTCCTGGCGCTCGCCGGCGGCGGCATCGCGACCTTCCTGCTCCTGCGCAACCTGTGACGTGCCGGCGCGCACGTGCGATTCCGCGTCGCGCAAACGTCCCAGTTGCCCTACACTGTGAGCAGGCGTGGACCGCGTGCGCGCCGGCGGAGGACCGCCGGCCCGGCCGGCCGCGACCCGGAGGCACATGTACGGAAGCTCGAGCCCAGGCGCAGGCGCGCCGGGTGGTGGTGGCGCGGGACGACCGCGTAAGGTGACGGCTCCCGAGCTGCGCGCGCGCAAGACCCTCGGTGACGACGGGCGCTTCACGACGAGCGAGCGCATCGTGATGGTCACGGCCTACGACTTCACCATGGCGCGGTTGCTCGACCGTGCGGGTGTGGACGTCATGCTGGTAGGCGACTCGCTCGGCATGGTGTTCCAGGGCCGCGACTCGACCATCCCGGTGACGCTCGACGAGGTCTGCTACCACTGCCGCGCGGTCGCGCGCGGAGCGGAGCGTGCGCACGTGGTCGGCGACATGCCGTTCATGAGCTACCAGATCTCCCCGGCCCAGGCGCTCGAGAGCGCGGGCAAGCTCGTCAAGGACGGGATGGCCGAGAGCGTGAAGCTCGAGGGGGGCGCCGACTACGCCGAGCACACGCGGCGCATCGTGCGCGCCGGGATCCCGGTGATGGGTCACGTGGGCCTGTTGCCCCAGTCCATGCACGCGCTCGGCGGCTTCAAGGTGCAGGGCAAGAGCGACGCCGAGGCGCAGCGCATCGTCGCCGACGCCCAGGCCCTCGAGGACGCCGGTGCCTACGCGATCGTGCTCGAGGCCGTGCCGCCGGACGTGGCGGCGCGCGTCACGGCCGCCGTGAGCGTGCCCACCATCGGCATCGGCGCGGGCCCCGAGTGCGACGGCCAGGTGCTCGTGTGCGCCGACATGCTCGGCCTCACCGTGGGCCGCGTGCCGCGCTTCGTGAAGCGCTACGCGGAGCTCGGCGAGGCGGTGAGCCAGGCGACCGCGGCCTTCGCGGCGGAGGTGCGGAGCCAGGCGTTTCCGGCTCCCGAGCACTGCTACGCGCCGGGTGCCGGCCGGGCCGCGCCGAGCCCGCGCGCGGTCCCGTCTGCCGCCGAGGGCGCCGCACGCGCCACCGAGGCGGAGGCCTCGGGCCCGCGGCACCCGCCGTCGCGCACGCGCCGGCTCCTGCGACCGCCGATCAAGCTCGTCGCGTCCTGACCGCGCACGGGCGCGCCGTGGGGCTCCGACTCAGGTCGCCGCCCGCGGCGCGCGCGCGGGGGGGCGCGCGCGCTGCGACAGCGCCCGCAGGCCGAGCTCGCCCGCGAGCAAG
>JACRDA010000148.1 GCA_016212965.1 Myxococcales bacterium | reverse complement strand
GTCGCCGGGGCCGCGGGCGCCGCCGGAGCGGCCGGAGCCGCCGGCGCCGCAGGATGCGCGGGCGCCGGAGCTGCGGCGGGCGCCGGTGGGGCGGCAGCGACGGGCGCAGCGGCCTTCGGCGCCGCGGCGCCGCCGGAGCCCAACCCGAGCTGCTTCAGCTGCTTGCGCACCTCGCTGAAGTCGCGCATCACCGTCTTGACGTCCTCGTCGTCCTCGCCGTCGTCGGACTCGGTCGTCTCACCGGGGCCCTCGTCGAGGTCGTCGAGCGAGTAGAGCTCGCGCAACCCGGGACGGTCGTGCCACTTCTCGAGCGCCTCGCGCAGGGCCGAGATGCGCACCACGCGCTGCGACATGTTGCGCGCGAGGAACGACGCGAAGACGCGCTCGAGCTCCTCGTCGTCGATGGCGTAGACCGCCAGCGGCGCGGCAGCGGCGGCCGAGAGCTGGCGCTTGACCTCGGCGGCGTTCGCGCCCGGCCACGGCAGCGCACCCGTGGCGGCGAAGTACAGCGTGACCGCGACCGCCCAGGTGTCGTCGGCCTGGGAGATGCCGCGCCCCTGATGGCGCTCCGGCGAGTGGTACTCGAAGCGGGGCGCGCTCTGGCGCACGTCGGCGAAGAACCCCTGCCCCGAGGCGGAGAGCCCGGCCACGAGCACGCAGTCCGCCGAGAGACCGCCGTGCGCGACGCCGAGGCGGTGGAGCTCCTCGATCCGCTTGGCGAGCCGGATCGCCCAGCCCACGGCCTCTTCGGTCGGCAGCCGGCCGCTCTTCTTCACGAGCTCCGCGAGCGTGTCCAAGGGTCGCCGAGCTTAGGCCGGCGCCCCGGGCTCGTCCAGAGTCTCAGCCGCGCGTGGCCGCGACGATGGTCGCGATCGCGGCGCCACCCGAGCGCTCGAGCGCCGCCACGATGTCGTCTGCCGGCGAGCGCCCCGCGCCCACGAGCCGCTCGAGGGGCTCCAGGTAGCGCGTCTCGTCACGCCCTTCGGCATCGCGGCGCGCGCGCCGCGCGAGCCCGTCGCGCGCGATCGTGAGCACCGCCTCGGCGAAGTGCTGCACTTTGCGCCCCGCGAGCGGCGCCCCGAGCCCGAGGGCCGGGATCGACGGCCGGCACTCGGCGAGCGCGGCCGCGTCGAGCGGCTCGGTGAGCGCCTCGGCCGCGGCGAGCGCGCGAGCGTCGTACCAGAGGCCGGTCCACAGCGCCGGCAGCGCCGCGGCGAGCTCGCGCGGCACGGAGTCGGCGCCGCGCACCTCGAGCGTGCGCTTGAGGCGCACCTCCGGAAAGAGCGTGTTGAGGTGCACCTCCCAGTCGCTCGGCCACGGGCGCTCGCCCTCGAAACCGTGCTGCCAGAACTCGCGGAAGGTCTGGCCGATGTTCACGATCGGCCGGCCGTGGCGCTTGAAGAGGTACATCGGCACGTCGAGCGCCCACTCCACGTAGTCGGCGATGCGGGCCTCGGGCCGCAAGAGCGCCGGGAGCAGGCCCGTGCGATCGGGGTCGACGTCGAGCCAGACCTCGGCGCGCAGGCTCTTCTTGCCGGTGAGCTCGCCCTCGTAGAGCGGCGAACTCGCGAACATGGCCGTCGTGACGGGCGCGAGCTTGAGGCCGACCCGCAGCTTGCGCAGCGCGTCCTCTTCGTCGACGTAGTCGAAGTTCGCCTGCACCGTGGCCGTCCGCCGCATCATGTCGAGACCGCGGCCGCCGCGCGTCGGAAAGTACTCGCGCATCACGCCGTAGCGATCCTTCGGCACCCAGGGCAGCTCGCCCGGGTGCGCCAGCGGGTGGAACCCCGTGGCCAGCCAGGCGATGCCCCGCCCCTCGCAGACGCGCTCGAGCTCGCCGAAGTGCTCGCGCAGCTCGGCCGCGACGGCGTGTAGATCGCCGAGGGGCGCGCCCGACAGCTCGAGCTGCGCGCCGGGCTCGAGCGTGATGGACGCGTCGCCGCGCCCGAGCGCAATGAGCGGCCCGTGCTCGGTCTCGCGCTGCTCGCGCCAGCCGCACTGCGCGCACAGGGCGTGCAAGATGCCGACGACCCCGTCCGGGCCCTCGTAACCGATCGGCGCGCCGCTCGACTCGAAGACACCGAACTTCTCGGTCTCGGTGCCGATCCGGTGCTGGGCCTCCGGCTTCATCGCCTGCTCGAAGGGTGCGAACAGCTCCTCGTAGCGCTCGATCGGACGCTCGCCCGCCTTGGAATACCCAGCCATGATGCCGCTCTGTCGACTCCCCGGGCACCAGATGGCCCGTTTCCGCGTCCCGCGTCGCCACAAGGTCGTTCCTTCGACCTGGGTCGGCAAGCCTTTTCGTGCTCGGCGGCGGCGCGCCATGACCGATCCTCCACAATCGGCGGCGCCCCGGCACCCCAACGTGACCGAACGATCACGCACCTTTGCGCGCGGCGGGCGTCTCATGTGCAAAGGAGATCATCACCATGCACCGCACCCTCGTTCGTCGTTGGGCTCCCGTGTTGCTCGCCACCGTGGTCGGAACGAATGCCCTGGGCTGCGCCGGCGGAAACGAGGGTGCCGCAGAAAGCGCCGCGGCGAGCGCCCGCGCGGGGGCGACGGCCACGGCGGCGGCCGCCGACGAGAAGGAGGCGCGAACGGGCCAGCGCGCCCGGGGCGAGGAAGGCTCGTACGGCGCGAACGACCGCCCCGGCGAGGCCCCGCTCGCGAGCGCCTCGCCCTCCCCGGCCGCGACCGGCTACGCCTCGGCGGCGGGCCCACAGGCGCCGCCCCGGGTCGTTGCGGCCGACGGCGACCACGGCGCGCCGCCGCTCAAGGCCCCGAACGGCGCCCGCTTCGACGACATGTTCTTCAAGCACTACGGCGTGAACCCCACCATCGACACCGCCGAGGAGGCCTTCTCGACCTTCGGCATCGACGTCGACACGGCGAGCTACAGCCTCGTCCGCTCCTACCTCGAGCGGAGCGCCATGCCCCCCGACGAGGCGGTGCGCGTCGAGGAGATCGTCAACGCCTTCGACTACGGCTACGAGCCGCCGACGGACGCCGCCTTCAGCGTGCAGGCCGAGGCGTTCCCGTCGCCGAACAGGAAGGGCTACCACGTCCTTCACATCGGCCTGCGCGGCATGGACGTGAGCGCCGCCGCCCGCAAGCCCGCCAACCTCGTGTTCGTGGTCGACGTGTCGGGCTCGATGGCGATGGAGAACCGGCTCGGGCTCGTGAAGAAGAGCCTGCGGCTGCTCGTCGGCGAGCTCGGCGAGGGCGACAGCGTCGGCATCGTGGCCTACGGCACGACGGCGCGCGTGGTGCTCGAGCCGACCTCCGCCGACCGCAAGGACGCCATCCTCGGTGCCATCGAGGGCCTCCAGACGGAGGGCTCGACCAATGCCGAGGCGGGGCTGCGTGTCGGCTACGAGATGGCCGCATCCCACCTGCGCCCGGGCGGCGTGAACCGCCTCATCCTCTGCACGGACGGCGTCGCCAACACCGGCGCGACGAGCGCGGCCCAGATCCTCGCGTCCGTCAAGGAGCAGGCCGACCGCGGCATCACCATCGCGACCGTCGGCTTCGGCATGGGCAACTACAACGACGTCCTGCTCGAGCAGCTCGCCGACAAGGGCAACGGCAACTACCACTACGTCGACAAGCTCGACGAGGCGCGGCGCGTGTTCGTCGAGAACCTGACCGGCACGCTCCAGGTCATCGCCAAGGACGTGAAGATCCAGGTCGAGTTCGACCCGCGCTCGGTCCAGCGCTACCGCCTGCTCGGCTACGAGAACCGCGGCCTCGAGAAGCGCGACTTCGACAACGACCGCGTGGACGCCGGCGAGATCGGCGCCGGTCACGCCGTCACGGCTCTCTACGAGGTGAAGCTCACGAGCGAGGCGGGCTCGCTCGGCAAGCTCCGCATCCGCTTCAAGCAGCCCGAGGGCAGCGAGAGCCAGCTCATCGTGCGCGACCTGTCGCACGACATCGTGCGCGGCTCGCTCGCCGACATCACGGCCCCGGCGCGCCTGTCGCTCGTGGCGGCGGGCTTCGCCGAGAAGCTCCGCGGCTCGTACTGGGCCCGGAACCTCGGCTACGACACGCTCGCGGCCGAGTTCGAGCGCCTCGACCCGAGCCTGCGCGCCCGCCCGGAGGTCGCCGAGCTCGGCACGCTCATCCAGCGCGCGCGCGAGCTCGATCAGCGCGGCGACAGGTTCGAGCCCGAGCTGCCCATCGCCAAGATGGATTTCGATCGCATTCCGGTTCTGAAGTAGCGTCCCGCGGCGTGAAGCGACGCCTCGCCTGGCTCCGCCGCGGTACGTGGGCGCGCGTCACCGTGCTCGCGCTCGTGTCCGCGGCGCTCGTGTGGGGCTCGTGGCGCCTCGAGGCGATCTTCGTGGCGGAGCGCGCCGCGGCCACGGCGGAGATCGAGGCGCGCCGCGAGGCGCTCGCCGAGTACGCGCGCAAAAGCCTGGCCGAGGCGCTCGAGGAGCGCCTCCGCGACGCCGGTCGCGAGAGCGAGCGCGCCCTGTCCGACCCGCTCGTCCCGGCGGGCGACCTCTACGTGCGCGACCTCGACGGGCAGCTCCTGCCGCGCACCTGGCGCGTGCCCCCCGACGACGCGACGCCGGCGCGCGCGCTCCACGAGTCCTTGCTCGGGCGTCGGCTCGTGCCGGCGGAGCCGGACTCGCCGTGGAGCGAGCGGCTCGAGCTCTACTACCGCACGGTGGGCGCGCTCCTCGCCCGCGACCGCGGCGCGGTCGAGCGCGCCGTGCGCGAGGTGCTCGCCCACCGCGCGCGCTTCGTCCTGCCGGTCCGGCAGGACGCGCCCTTCGTGCTCGCCCTGCTCGCCGAGCTCGAGCGCCATGCCGAGCCGGCGCCCTCGCTCGTGGCGCTGCTGCTGCGCGACGGGCTCACGGCCGGCACCACCCTGGCCCTCGAGGGGCTCGAGCGCGCGCTGCTCCGGCGCCGCGACCGGCTGAGCGCCCCCGACTTCGCCTTCCTCGCCGAGAAGCTCGTCGAGATCGCACGCCGCAACGGCGTCCCCTGCGACGACTTCGCGGCGCGCGCCGCCGAGGGGCCGGCGCCGCTCTTGCCGCTGCCCGCGACCCTCGCCGAGACGACCCTGCTCGAGCGCGCCCGCTGGATCGCGACGCCGACCGCAGAGGGCGGCGTGCGCGGCGTGCGGGTCGACGTGACGGCGCTGCTCAGCGAGATCGCGAGCCACATGCGCACGCTCGGCCTCGTGGGCAGCGACGCCACGGTGGGCTTCCGCCACGGGCCGCGGGCCGTCGACGAGGAGCCGCCGGAGGGGCCGACCGCCCTCCGCGAGCTCGCCGTCGGCGTGGACGCCCCGAGCTTCGGGCTCGCGCTCGTCGCGGCCGAGGAGCGCTTCGACCTCAAGACCGCGCTCGTCGTCACGGTCGGCATCCTGGCCTTCGGCGTGGTCGGCCTCACGCTGCTCCTGCAGCGCCGGCGCCAGCGCTTCCTGGCGCTGAAGAGCGAGTTCGTGGCCTCCGTGTCCCACGAGCTCCGCACGCCGCTCGCGTCGATCCAGCTCATGGCCGAGACGCTCGAGCGGCGCCTCGACGGCGTGCCCGCGGCGCGCGACTACCCGAGCCGCATCGTGCGCGACGTCGAGGGGCTGTCGCGCCTCGTGGAGAACATCCTCTCGTGGCAGCGCCTCGAGCGCGGCTTCGCGCCGCGCCTCGCCGAGGTGCGCCTCGCCGAGCTCGTCGAGCGCGTGCGTCCGGGCGTCGAGCGGGCCGCGCCGCGCCGCCTCGAGCTCACGACCGAGGGCTGCGACGACGTGGTGCTCCGGGCGGACGCCGACCTCGTGGAGCTCGTGCTCGCGAACCTGGCCAAGAACGCCTGCCAGTACTGCGAGCGCGAGCCCATCGAGCTCGCCCTCTGGGCGCGCCCCCTGCCCGCCCCGGCCCACGGCTGGCTCCTGTCGTTCAGCGACAACGGCGTCGGCCTCGAGCCCGGCGACGAGGAGCGCGTCTTCGAGGACTTCTACCGCGGCAAGCGGCGGCCGCCCGGGGGGCGCGGCAGCGGCCTCGGCCTCGCCATCTGCAGGAAGGTGATGGAGGCGCACGGCGGCCGCATCGCCGTCGCCCGCACCGGCCCCGAAGGCACCACCTTCGAGCTCGTCTTTCCGCTAGACTCTCCCCTGCCCGCGCACCCGCGCCGACGCCGGCGAGCCGCGGGCGCGCCGAAGCCATGAGCGAGCCCGACCCAGTGGCCATCCTGGTCGTCGAGGACGACGAGAACCTGCGCGTCGGCCTCGAGGACAACCTCGTCGACGAGGGCTACGCGGTGCGCGCGGCCGCGAGCCTCGCCGCCGCCGAGGCGCTGCTCACCGAGCGGCGTTTCGACCTCGCCATCCTCGACCTCATGCTCCCGGACGGCGACGGCTACGAGCTCTGCCGGCGCCTGCGCGCCCGGGGCCTCACTCTCCCCGTCCTCATGCTCACGGCGCGCACGCTCGAGCAGGACGTCGTCCAGGGTTTCGACGCCGGCGCCGACGACTACCTCGCGAAGCCCTACCGGTTGCGGGAGCTGCTCGCCCGGGTGCGCGCCCTGCTGCGCCGGCGCGCCGCCCCGGAGCCCGCCGCGCCCGAGGCGCCGCTCGGCTTCGCCGGTTTCGAGCTCGATCCGGTCGCACGCCTGTGCCGCGGGCCCGGCGGGGCGCGCGTCGAGCTCACGCGCACCGAGTTCGATCTGCTCGCCTGCCTCGTGCGCCACCGGGGCCGCGCTCTCCGGCGCGAGGAGCTGCTCGCCGAGGCGTGGGAGGTCGTGGTCGAGCCACGCACCGTCGACAACTTCGTCTCGAGCCTGCGCCGGAAGCTCGGGTGGGACGAGCGCTCGCCCTTCCGCATCGCGGCCGTGCGCGGCATCGGCTACCGCCTCGAGGTCGACGAGCCGAAGTAGCGGGCGCGCGGCGAGCGCCGCGGCCGCGGCCGGTCGCGTGCTAGGCTCGCCGGCGTGGTGCTCGAGTCGCTCGGTCCGCTGCGGATGGCGGAGCTGCGCTGGCAGCACGCCTCCGGCGGATATCGCGCGAGCGTGGTGTGCAAGGCCACGTTCCAGCTCGAGACCGAGGTCTCGCCGCTCTACGACGAGCAGGAGGAGGTCAACGACGCCGACCTCTTCCGCGACCCCGCCGTCGGCGCCGGCGGCTCGCTCTACCTGCCGCGCGAGCTCGTGCCCGTGCGCGCGCACCCCGAGGTCGTCGTGGTCGGGAGCGCCTTCGCGCCGGCCGGGCGCCCGGTCGAGCGGCTGGTGGCGCGCATCGCCATGGCCGGGGTCGACAAGGCGCTCGAGGTCTGCGCCCCGCGCCACTGGACGCGCGACGGCAGGCTCGTGACCCCGGCCCCGGCGGCACGGCTGCCCCTCGGCTGGGAGCGCGCGTCGACCGGACCCACGCGCGCCAACCCGGCCGGCATCCCGTGCGGGGCCGCGCTCGCGGCGCTGCGCCAGCTCGGCGTGAGCTACCCGGGCCTGCCGCCCGGCGCGGTTCCGGCGCCGAGTCAGGTGCCCGTGGGCTTCGCCCTCGCGTCCCCCGCGACCGAGGTGCCGGCCGTCGGCTTCGGCCCGATCGCACCGGACGCCCCCCCGCGGCGCGCGCGCCTGGGCGACGCAGCCCCGCCGCGGCTCGAGGGGCCGTATCCGCCCGACTTCGACGCCGCGTACTTCAACTGCGCCCCCGACGACCAGTGCTTCGAGGTGCTCCGCGGCGACGAGCGGCTGCTGCTCGAGCACCTGCACCCGCGCCACGCCCGCTTCGAGACGCGCCTCGGGCGCGTCGAGCCGCGCCTCTTGTGCCAGCGACACGGCGGCGTCAGCGAGGTCCCGCTCTTCGCCGAGCTCCTGTGGATCGACACCGAGCGCGCGCTCGCGACCCTCACCTGGCGCGGCGGCGTCGCGCTCGGCTCGCGTGACGAGGAGCTCGTGCTCACGCTCACGCTCGGGAACGGCAAGCGGCGCACCGCCGGCCAGACCGCCGATCTCCACCCCGTGTTCGACGCCGACGCCGCCCGCGAGCTCGGGCACGATCCGGTGACCTCCGTCTCGAGCCCGCGGCCCATGCCGGGGTCGGCCGACGTCACGGCCGCGCTCGACGCCCTCGGTCCGGAGGCAGCGGCGGGGCCCGGTGCCCAGCCGGCGCCCCGGCCCCGCGCCGAGCTCGCGAGCGTGCGCGAGGACACGTACCCCGGCATGCCCGACGAGCCCGACTCGTTCATGGGGCCGGTGCTGCCGTTCCAGCGCCCCTCGCTCACCGCGCTCTCGTCGCTCCACGCCCTGCCGACCCCGAGCGACGCCGGCTCCCGCCCGTCCGAGGCAGCTCCGCCCTCACCGCCGCGCCCGCCTCCGCCGCCGATGCCGCCGATGCCGCCGCGCTCGTGGGCAGCGCCCCACGCGCCGGTGCCGGTGCCGCCCCCACCGCCGCCGATCCTGCCGCCCGAGACCTGGGGCGGTGCGCGGCGCCCCCCTTCCGAGCCGCCGCCCTCGTCCATGGGCTGGTACAGCGCGCCGAAGCCACCGCCGCCTCCCCTGTCGAGTCCGTGGGCCGGCCGCATCGCGGCGCGCGAGGGCGGCGGTATCGCGCCCGAGGTCACGAGCGGGGTCGCCGGCGTCCCGCTGCGCGCGCCCGGCGTCCTCGAGGCCTCGAACGCCGCGCAGCAGCCCGCGCCGGACCCGAAGGCCGAGCCCGCGGCCCGCTCGAACGGCGAAGCGCGCCCGCGCCAGCCGAGCCTTCCCGAGGCCGGCCCGCCACCTCGACCCGCGCTCAAGCTCCTCTGGTTCCACGCAGATCTGCCGGCGCGCCTGCAGGCCGATCCGCGCTACCTCGAGCTCGTCGCCGAGACGGAGCTCCGCGCCCTCGAGGCCGGCGCGACCCCGGGCGACGCCGCCTCGCCCGCACGCACCCGGCGCGAGGCGCTCGAGCTGCTCGCGCTCGCTCGGCCCGTCGCCCCGGACGCGCTCGGCGCCGCCGCGAGCGCCGCCGTCGACGACCTCGGTGGCTACACCCCGCCCGTGCTCTGCCTCGAGGGCGAGCTCGCTCTGCCCTTCGACGAGCTCGAGACGCTCCGCGCCGCATGGCTCGCGGCCCTGCCTTTCGGACCGACCGACCGGAAGCTCAAGGATGCCCTCGAGGCCGCGGCTGCCCTGCTCGAGGCGAGCACGCCCGGCGCCGGAGGCTCGGTCGCGCCGGCGCTCGTGCGCAACCTCCAGGAGTCGTTCACCCAGGCGAAGACGAAGCTCCCGGCCGACTACCTCGACGAGCAGGCCGCGCGCATCCTGCTCGAGGGCCGCCACTACAAGCGCCGCTCGGTCTTCGGCGCGACCTGGCTCCGCGCGGTCCTGTTGCCGCACGGCGTGCCGATCTACCTGCCCGACGCCCTCGCTCCGGAGCTGCCGCTCTTCAAGAGCTTCCCGGCGCGCCTGTTCGGCGAGCTCCACCCGCGGGAGGACCAGTACGAGACGAGCGCGTCGTGTGTGGTGGCGCTCGGGATCGGAAGGATCTTGCCGCGAAGCTGACCCCCGAAGCCTTTGTCCCCGGGGCGGGCTATGCTCCCCGGACCGTGCCTCGCCATCGCCGCCTCGCGCTCGTCCTCCTGTTGCTCAGCGGCTGCAGCTCGACTCCGGGGACGCCCCGCGTCGACGGAACCGCCGGCGCGCGTCTGCCCTCGGGCGCGCCTCCCGTCCTCAACCTGCCGCCCGCCGCCCAGGCGCTCGAGGACATCCCGCCGGACTCGCGCGAGGAGCTGCTCGCCAAGGGAGTCGAGTACCTGCTGCAGCACGACCACCTGAGCCAGAAGGCGGTGGACGACACCGTGTCGGCCGCGGCCTTCGAGAACTACGTGGCCGCGCTCGACGGCGGCAAGCTCTTCCTCCTGAAGGAGCACGTGGCCGCGCTCGCGGGCTTCGCCGACCTCATGGACGACGAGATCCGCGACGGCGATCTCTTGCTCGGGCGCAAGGGTGCGGCCCTTCTGGCGCGCCGGCGCGAGGTCGTGGGCAGGCTCATCGCCGAGCTCTGCGCGGCGCCCTTCGACTACGCCGTCGACGAGCAGCTCGAGACGGACCCGAAGAAGGTGAGCTTCGCCGCGAGCGAGGCCGAGCTCCGCGACCGCTGGCGCAGGGTCCTGAAGCTGCAGGTGCTCGAGCGCGTGGCCCAGATGCAGGAGACCGCCGAGGCGCTCGCCGAGCGGAACAAGCCGCCGCCCCCCGCGGGCTCGAGCGCGCCGAAGCCGCCGGTCGAGCCCGAGGCGAGCGCCGAGCCGTCCGGCAAGCCGCCCGAGCCCATCCCGGCGACCTTCGAGGGGCGCGAGGCGAAGGCGCGCGCGGACGTCGCCACGAGCTACGCGACGCGCTTCGTGCGCCTCGCGACGCCCGATCCGCTCGATCCCTCCGAGCGCTTCCTCAACTCGATCGCGAGCGTCTACGACCCGCACTCGGTCTACATGCCGCCCGCCGAGGAGGAGGACTTCGACATCCAGATCACGGGCTCGCTCCAGGGCATCGGCGCCGCGCTCGGCGAGGAGAACCACTACATCGCCGTCCGCGAGATCATCCCGGGCAGCGCGAGCTGGCTACAGGGCGAGCTCGAGGTGGGCGACCTCATCCTCGCCGTGGCGCAGGACGGCAAGGCGAAGATCGACGTCACGGACATGCCCATCAAGAAGGTCGTGGCCATGATCCGCGGCCCGAAGGGCACCGTCGTCACGCTCACCGTCAAGAAGCCCGACGGGCGCATCGTCGCCATCTCGATCACGCGCGACATCGTGAAGATCGAGGCCTCGTACGCGCGCGGCGCCATGCTCGGCGCGAAGAAGGCGGGCGCCGGCGGCGCCCAGCCCCCCGCGCTCGGCTACATCCAGCTGCCCGGCTTCTACGGCGAGCTCCGCGCCCGTCCGGGCGCCGATCCCAGCGAGCGCAACGCCACCGACGACGTGAAGAAGCTCCTCGACGAGCTCGAGCGGCAGAAGGTGCCGGGCGTCATCATCGATCTGCGCGGCAACGGGGGCGGCCTGCTCGAGCACGCGCGCGGCATCACCGGCCTGCTCATCGACGAGGGGCCCGTCGTGCAGACGCGCTCGCCGGACGGCGAGCACAAGACCCTCGCGGACAAGGAGCCCGGGGTGAGCTTCACGGGCGAGGTCGTCGTGCTGATCGACAAATTCAGCGCGTCGGCGTCCGAGATCCTCGCCGCCGCCCTGCAGGACTACCGCCGCGCGGTCCTCGTGGGGACGAGCCCCACCCACGGCAAGGGTACGGTCCAGACGGTGTTCGACCTCGACCGCCTGCGCGCCGGCGCCGCCGGCCCCTCCCTCGGCGTCTTCAAGGTGACGATCCAGCAGTTCTACCGCGTGAACGGCGAATCGACGCAGGTGCGCGGCGTGACCCCGGACGTCCTGCTCCCCGACCCGGCGGCGTACATCGAGAGCGGCGAGCGCTTCCTCGAGCACGCGATCCCCTGGAATCGCATCGACCCCGTGCCCTTCGTGCCCGTCCGGCCCCGCTGGGACGGCGCCGGCCTCGCGGCGGCGAGCGCGGCCCGCCAGGCCGCGGAGCCCATGTTCGGCAAGATCGACGCCTACGCGAAGCTCCTGAAGGCGCAGCGCGACGTGACGCTCGAGCCGCTCGCCAAGGACGCGTGGCTCGCCGAGCGCAAGCGCCACACCGAGGCCCTGAAGGCCGCGCTGCCCAAGCTCTCCGAGGGTCCGGCCCGCTTCGAGGTGACCCCGGTCGGCGCCGTCGCGACGCCCCCGCGACCGACGCGTCCCGGCGACAAGCCGGCTCCGAGTCGCCTCGACCGCTGGGGCGAGGAGCTGGCGCGCGACCCGTGGGTGGCCGAGGCCCTGCAGGTGCTCGCGGACATGACGCGCTGAAGAGCTGCCACGAAAAGCACCCGCCGCCGCCGGCGTGCGGAGGCCGTCGGGCGCTTGAGAACCGGGCTCGTCTCTCCTGCCACCAGTAACAAGCTAACTAGCTGAGCAAGGGCCACAAGGCCTTCGTCGCGGTCGACGAGAAGGGCGCCGAAGCGGCGGGGTGGATTGCGCGGTCGCCATGCTATCGAACGGCTGTCAACGCGCGCTCGTCCACGTCCACGCAGACGTCGCCGTCAAGGTCCACGACCACGTCAACGTCAACGTCAACGGTCACGGTGAAGTCGTTCAACGCCGGCGGGCGGCTCGGGCGGGTGACGAAGGAGATCTCCGGCTACCTCACCGTCGTCCGGCCGTTCGTCGTGAAGCTCGACGCGGCCCTGAAGCCGTACTTCGACGACAAGTTGGCGTCCGAGGAGCTCGACAAGGCCAAGAACGAGCTCGACGCCGCCGACACGAAGCAAGAGGTCGGTCTCGCGAACCTGCCGGAGGCGACGCTGCAGGTCTACGAGGCCAAGGGCCGGGTGCTCCACCTCATCGAGGAGCTCAACCGCCTCGCGAAGAACGCCTTCGACGGCCAGGCCGAGATCGTCGGCAAGTTCAACAAGGACATCCTTCTCCGGGGTCGCGCTCCACGCGGGCCCGCACAGCCGAAGGTGGCCGACCCACCGGGCTGAAGGGCGCAGAGCTCGCCGGCGAGCGGAGGCACACGCCCTCGCCGAGCCCGCCGTGCTCACCACAGGGTGCGAACGGGATACTGCCGGATCGCCGCGTCGTCGGTGACGAGAACGAGGCCGTGGGCGATGGCCTGGCACACGAGGATGCGGTCGAATGGATCGCGATGGATGTCCGGCAGTCGACTCGCACCGAGGGCCGACAGCTCGTCGATGGGGAGCGAGTCGATGGCGTGCGTCTCCCGCAGGCGGCGCACGAAGGCGTCCGGTGGTTCGGGCAACGGCAATCTTCCCAGACGATGCTTGACCGCGATCTCCCACGCGGACGCCGCGCTCAAGGCCACGGTGTTGTCCGCATCGCTGAAGGCCGCGCGAGCGGTGGCAGACAGACGCGCGTCGTCCGCGGCCAGCCAGATGGCCGCGCAGGTGTCGAGCAGGAGCTTCACCCGCCGCGACCTTCGAAGGCGTCGAGGAGAGCGTCGGGCAGCGGCTCGAAGAAGCTTTCGGGCAGGGTCCATCCCGCCCACGCCTCTTTGGCCCAGCCCACCTCACGGGGTGCGCTCGACGCCGGCACGATGCGGTGGATCTCCGCGATGGGGACGTTTCGGCGGCACAGGATCACCGTCTCGCCCTTCTCGACGCGCTCGAGCACGCGCGAGAGTTGCGCTTTCGCCTCGTGCACGTTGAGCTTCAACATGTACTACTAGTAGACCAACTTCATAGTCATATCAAGCGGTGTGCGCTCACAATCGAGAAGATCGTCGCGAGGGCGCCTGCCGTGAAGTTCTCGGATGCCCACGTACCGGCGCGAAGGGCCTGGCTTCGCAGCAGGCCGGGCCCCTCACTTCTTCGCGGGAGCCTTGGCCTTCGCGCCGGCGCCGGGCTTCGGCGTGGGCGGCTTCGGCGCGGGCTTCGGGGGCGCGGCCGGGACCCAGGTCGACTCGTAGGTGACGCCGTGGGTCGTGCAGGCGGCCTTGAGGGTCGCCTCGTCGAGCACCTTGACGGCCTCGAAGTGCATGCCGTCCTTGTGCTTGCCGTACCAGCCGCCCCAGTAGAGGCCGAAGTCGCCGCAGAAGTCGGCGAGCTCGCGCACGCTGCCGTCCTTGCCGCGCTTCTCGGGCACGGCGCCGTAGCCGTTCGTGGACGCGTTGAGATCGACGGCCGTGCCGATGGCGTGGTTCGAGAGCTTGCCGCTGTTGCCGGTGATGGTGCGCGGGTAGAACGCGCCGTCGTTCGACACGAAATGGGTCGTGAGGCTCTTCTTCGCGGCGGCCTTGTAGAAGCCGATGAACTGCGCCGCGATGCGCCGGTGCAGGCGCTGGCCCGACACCTTCGGGACCTCGGGCACGCTGATCGCGACGATGTAGTCCGCGGCCCAGTCCTTGGTCGTGATCTTGACGTGGTACTGCTTCGCCTTGGCGTTGATCGCGCTGCCGAGCTCCCAGGTGTACGCGAACTCCTTGCCGTAGGTCGCGTCCTTGTCGAGCGCCTGGTAGCTGAGGCTGGCCGGCTTGGCGGGGTCCGGCTTGTCCTCCTCGGGCTTGACGACCTTGTGGGCCGCCTTGCCGGCGCCCTTCTTGGCGGTCTTCTGCTTCGACTTGTGGGTCGCGGTGGTCATGGGTCGCGTCAGCTGCAGCAGGGGCCGTCCGAGAAGACCTCGAGCTCGAGCTCCTCGGGCTCGGCCGAGTACACGGTGTCGGTGTGGCCGTCCTCGTCGGTGCGACCCCACGTCTCGACGCCGCTCGGCGAGCGAATGCAGTAGCGCACGCGCGCGAGGGGGCTGCCCGCCTCGTCGACGACGCGAAAGCCGCCCTCGTAGTGCTGCTCGGCACCTCCCGGCGGCGGGCCCCCGACGAGGACGAAGTTGCCGCCCTGCACCGAGGCGCCGCTCGGGCCGGCGAGTGGATCGGTCACGCGCTGGATGCGCCGCCGGTTCACGAGCACGGTCGGGCTCGTCGCGGCCGCGACGGAGGTCTTGCCGTCGTCGAGGCGCGCCTCGTCGCCCACGCGCACGGCGCGGATGCCGTGGATGAGCACGTCGGCCGAGGCCTGCACGAAGCGCCCGGTGACGCCACCGTGACGGGTGGTGTCGCCGAGGCGTGCCGGTCGCTGTGGATCGCGTCCGCCCATGTCAGCTCCTGCCGCGCCCGCCCGCGCCCGCGCTGCCGGCGCGCGCCGGGATGAGCAGCGCCGACGGAGCGCCCGCGTCCGCGGCCCCGGGGACGGGCAGCTTGCCCTCGACGAAATCGGCGAGGAGCGCGCTCACCTGTTGCCAGAACGCGGCCTCGCCGACCTCGCCCGCCTCGTGGTGGGCGAGCGCGTGCTCGTCCGAGGCCGCGATGCAGAGCCGGTGGACGCGCGCCTCGAGCTCGCTCGGGCGCCGCGCGCCCGCGCCGCTGGCGCGCTCGGCCCGGAGGCGCTCGGCACCCACCGGCAGCGGCTGCGCTCCGAGCTCCTCCTCGAGCAGGGCGACCTTGCCGACCGCCGCGTCGGCGCGCAGCGGGCGGCGCGCGGCGTCGAGCCGGGCGAGGGCCTCGCGGCAGCACTTCTTCATGCGGAGCTGGACGAAGATGTCGGCCAAGGGTCGGCTCCTCCTCTAGACGACGGGCCCCTGCCCCTCGACGGCCGCCGGCCCGGTGCTCGCCTCGGCCGCTCCCGGTCCCGTGCCGTAGTGCAGGCCCTCGGGCAGCTTCACCTCGGCCGGTCCCGGCGCGACGAGCGCGACGTAGCTGCCGTTGGCATCGGTCGTGACCGCCTGCGCGACGCCGTCGCTCCCGGTGACGACCACGGTCTGGCCGGCGATCGGTGCGCCGTCCTGATCGCGAAGCACGCCCGAGATGTGGTGCATCGTGAAGGTCTGCGCCTCGGGCGCGGCCTCGGTGCCGCAGTTGATCTTCACCCAGGGGCCGCCCTCGAGCTCGACGTCCCCGCCGCTCGACTTCACCTTGATGGTGCCGAGGGCAGCGATGGTGACGTTCGGCCCCTCGAGCACGATGCTCGCCTGCCCCGTCGTGAGGCAGATGCGCTGATCCACCATCTCGACGGAGGTCGCCGGGCCACCTTGCCGCGCCACCATGGTGACGCCGTACTTGCCGCCGACGGTGAGCGCGTCGACGCCGCCGACCGAGCTCGTGCGGTTCTGCTGCACGCTCACCGTGCGGTCCCGCCCGGTCGACTCGCTCTCGTCGAGCTTCACGAGCTTCTCGAGGTTGCGCTCGGCCTGCACGTACACGAGCTCCTGGCCCTTCAGGTCCTCGAACATGAGCTCGTTGAAGCCGCCCGAGCCGGGCGACGAGTCCGTGCGCCAGCCGCTCCGCGTCTTCTGCTCCGGCAAGGGGTACGGCGGGACGGCCGTCGCGTTGTAGAGGCGCCCGACGACCACCGGCTGGTCCGGATTGCCCTCGAGGAAGGCGACCAGGACCTCCTGGCCCACGCGCGGGATCGTCACCATGCCGAAGCCCGAGCCCGCCCAGCCCTGGTTGACGCGCATGAAGCAGCTCGAGCGGTCGTCGTAGCGCCCCTCGCGATCCCAGTGGAACTGGACGCGCACGCGCCCGAGCTCGTCGGTGTAGATCTCCTCGCCCCGGGGCCCCACGACGACCGCGCTCTGCAGGCCCTGCACGTCGGGCCGCGCCGGCGCGCCGCGCGGGCGGAACGGCAGCGTCGCGAAGGCGGCCTGCACCGCCTGGCTCCACGCCCCGTCGGGCGAGCCCTCGAGCAGGACCTCGGTGACGAGCAGGCGCGCGTCGGCGAGATCGCTGCGCGGGTGCTTGGCGAGCGTCAAGACGACGCCGGGCGTCAGATCGAGCGCGTTCGTCTGGAAGGACACGACGCGGCGCCGCACCTGGGCGGCCTCGAGCCTGCGGGTGGCGCGCGCAAGGGCGGTCTTGTCGTCGTGGCGGGCGACCCCCTGGTCGTCGCCCACGAGCGTTGCCCCGCCGCCCTCGCCCGAGCGCTCGACGACCGACGAGCCCGGCGCGAACTGGTACTGCTCGAGCGAGCCCTCGACGGACTCGGTGCGCGGCGTCGCGCCGAGGAGCTCGTACTTCGGGCTCCTGCGAAAATCGTGGTCGCGGAGCCCGAAGCGCCCCGAGCGCACCTGCTGGCCGAGTCGCACCGCCGTCGCGAACTCCATCTCGGCCGACTCGTTCGGCTGATCGACGTAGCCGAGCGCACCGGCGCGCGGGTCGCGCCCCTGCGGCGCATCGTCGAACACGACGACGCTGCCCGCCTCGTCGTCCTCGGCGAAGCGGAACGCGATGCCCGCCTCCTCGCAGAGGCGCGACAGGAACGCGAGATCGCTCTCGCCGTACTGCGTGCGGAGCTCGAGCACCGGGGGCGCCTGATCGAGCTGGAAGCGGTGCGCCACCTGCCACTCGTCGCACAGCTTCTTCACGATGTCGGGCACCGAGAGGTGCTGGAAGAGCCGGTGGTTCCGGCGCTCCCCGAGCAGCCACAGGCGCGGCACGAGAACGAGGTGGTAGGTCGACAGCCCGCTCGGCTCGACGTGCAGGAGCTCCATCGTGGCGCAGAGGCCCGTGAAGCGCCGCTCGCCTGCCTGCGCGAACTTGAGGCCCGAGGCGACGCGGAAGCTCGCCTCGCGACCGACCACTGCCTCGAGGTCGATGTCCTCGTTCGGGGAGCGCGCCCAGATGCCGACCGAGAAGAGCGCGCTCATGCGCTCCTCGATGGTGAAACGCCGAACCGACAGCGCGTCGCCCGAAGCGACGCCGAGCTCCAAGAGCGGCATGGTCCCTCGCCTGTGTCGTGAAGAGCCCCGGCACGGTATCATGCCCGAGCCATGGCGCGATTCCCCTTCCGCGTGCGGCCCACCGAACCCTACTCCGGCCCGAACGGCGGCATGCGCCGCTTCGGCTCGGCGCGCTCCGGCGGGCGCCTGCACGCCGGCTGCGATCTCTACGGCCCGGTCGGCACGCCGATCGTCGCGGTCGCCGACGGCACGGTCCTGCTCGCGCCCTACCTCTTCTACGACGACACCTACGCCCTCGAGGTGCACCACCCGGGCTTCGGCGTCGTGCGCTACGGGGAGATCCTGCCGCCCGGCCACTACAAGTCGTGGCAGAAGTCGCTCGCGGCCGGGCGCGAGAAGGCGGGGCTCGCCGACGCGAGCGCGGCCATCGCCGCGCCCACGTTGAAGGCGGGCACGAAGGTGACCGAGGGCGAGGTCATCGCCGCGGTCGGCCGGCTCGCGAGCCTCAAGATGTCGATGCTCCACTTCGAGCTCTACGACGAGGCCGCGCGCGGCCAGAGCCTGTCGGGCAGCGGCAAGTTCAAGCGCAATAAACTCCTCGTCGACCCGACCCAGAAGCTCCTCGACCTCGAGAAGAAGACCTTCGACGCGCGCGACTGCACCCCCGCCGGGACGCGACCGCTCGCGACGAGCGCGACGGCCGCGGCGGGCGGAGCGACGCTCGGGTCGGCGGCGGCGGCGGGTGCGGGCGCGGCCGGCACGGACATCTGCCGCTGGTGAAGAGCCCGACGCCCTTGACCGCGGCCCGGGCGCCTGCTCTAACGGTCCTTCATGGTCGACGACAGCGACGAGCCAGGCGACGGGCCGCGCCCCGAGGCACGCCCGAACCGCAAAGCAGGCCGGCGTCCGCGCGCAGCGAGCGGTGACCGAGGCCCGCGCGCCGCCTCCGCGGCGGCGCCGCGACCGCAGCCCGAGCCGGCGCCCGAGGCGCGCCGCTTCACCGGGGCCCACCTCGCGGCCGTGCTCGTGGTCGGCGTCGCCGCCGGGGCCGTCGGCGGCTACTTCACGGGCAAGGGCAGCTCCGGCACCGCCGGCAAGGCCGAGGCCTCCGGCCGGCCGCGGCAGCCCGCCGCGGCGGAGGGCGGCGCCTACGTCGCGCTCGGCGCATGGAGTCCGCGCCTTGGCCCCGAGCACGCCAAAGTCACGATCCTGGAATTCAGCGACTTCCAGTGACCCCACTGCGCGGGGGTCGGTCCGATCCTCAAGCAAGTGTCCGAGAAGTACGGCGACAGCGTGGCGGTGCACCTGCGGCACTTCCCGCTGCCGAATCACCCGGGCTCGGAGCCCGCGGCGCGCGCCATGCAGGCGGCGCTCCGGCAGGGCAAGGGCTGGGAGCTCGGCGAGATCCTGTTCGCCAACGCCCGCTCCCTCGGCCCCGAGTCGGTGCTGGGCCTCGCCGAGCAGGTGGGCCTCGGCGATCTCGAGCGCTTCAAGGCCGACTTCGCCAGTGACGAGGTGAAGGCCGAGGTGCAGAACGACCTCAAGGCCGGACGGGAGGCGCGCTTGCGCAGCACGCCCACCATCCTCGTCAACGGGCTGCCGTACCAGGGCCAGCGCTCGGTCGAGGGTTTCGGCGCGGTGGTCGAGGCGGAGATCAAGAAGGCCGACGCCCTGCTCGCCGGCGGCACGCCCATCGCTCAGATCTACGAGACGCTCGCGAAGCAGAACCTCGCGAAGTAGCTTTGCGCGTCCGCAGCCACCGGGGCATCACCCCGGGTGGAAGAACCGGTCGAGCGGCGGCGCCATGTTCGCGGGGGTGTTGTCGCCCCACGCGCCGCCGTCGATCTTCCGTCCGGTCGGCCGGCCGTCGTCGGCGAGCTCGTAGAAGACCGGGATGGCGTCGGCCGGGAGCTGCGCCGCGTCGAGCTTGGTGCCCCACGCGTCCACGTCGAGCTGCACGATGTACGTGCCCCTGAACGCCTTCACCATCCGCGGGTCCCCGAGCGAACGGCGGAGCGCCACGCAGGGCTCGCACCACTCGGCCCAGAGCTCGGCGTAGGGCTTCTGGCCGAGCGCCTTCGCCTTGGCGAGGTGGTCGCCGAGCACCCGAGCGAGCTCGCCCGCCGCCGGCGTCACCTCGACGACCGTGAACCCGCGTGCCGCCGCGGCACCGGTCGGGCTCGCGCCCGCCGGCGTCGTACGCGAGGGCGGCGTCGAGGTCCGCGCCGAGTCGGCCGTTGCCGTCACCTCGCGCGCGCTGCACCCGACGAGCGCGCCCGCCACGAGCGCGCACCCGACGACGCGCCCCACGAGGCGCACCTGCCACCGAGTCCGCGGCGTACCTCTGCCCACGTCACGCTCCGTAGAAGGTCTTCTTCTTCGCGCGCCGGCCGGGCACGAACTTGCGGTCGAAGATGCGCACGCGCCGCAGGAGCAGATCCGCGAGGAACACACCGATCGCCGCCCAGATGAAGCGCGGCCACAGGTTCTCGTGGTACTCCATCTTCTCGCCGTCCGGGTCCCACACGACGCTCCAGTCCCCGGGGCTCATCTGGCCGCCGCCCGCCTCGGCCGTGCGCCGCATCGTCTCGACGTCGGGCTCGATGGTGGCGTACTCGGTCGGGTACGGGTTGGCGACGTGGCCGTGGCTCACCGCCACGGGCTTCAGGGTGCCGTCGGGCTGGAGCGCCGCGTGCTCCGCGCGCAGCAGGAACGAGCCGAACTTCTCGAGCGGGAGCTCGGCCTGGTAGCGGCCCGGAGCGATCTGGCGGAGCTCGACGTCGCGCGTCTCGCCGCCGGGCTCCGGGCCGATGACGTGGAGCTTGCTCCGCAGGTTGTTGTCGAAGGCCTCGTCGACCGTGAAGGCGTCGATGGACGCGACGAGCTTGCCGCCGACGACCTCGGCCCGCATGTCGAGCTCGCGGTGGCTCTTCTCGCGCATGTGCTCGCGCACGAGCTGCCCCCAGAACTTCTCCCACCCGGGCCAGGTCGTCCACTCGACGGCCCAGCGCGTCTTGACGTCGCTCGTCCAGGCGAGCGACCAGCCGGTGCCGACGCGCCAGCGCGCGAGGATGGGCTCGTCGCGGTCGGGGTTCGCGAGCAGCTCGACCGCGGGCGTCTCCTTCATCTTGGTCTGCACGTAGCCGTGCAGGTACGGGGCGCCGTTCACGTCGATGCCGCGCAGGAACTGCGCGTAGCCCGACTGCGCGACCGGGAACCAGTCCTCGACGGCCGCCGCCTGCGCGATCATCTCCGTCTCCTTCGTGAAGATCTTCGGCAGGTTCTGGGCCTCGGGCACGGCGTGGTAGCGACCGCCGCCCACGTCGGCGATCATCTTGAGCAGGGGCTCGTCGACGTCGGGGCCGAGGCCCACGGTCGTGACCGTGATGCTCTCGGCGATCATCGCCGTGACGATCTCGCGGATGCCGCTCGAGCTCGCCTTGCCGTCGGTCAGCAGGATGACGTGCTTCTTGCGCGCCGGCGTGACGGTCAGATCGTTGTAGGCCATGTCGAGGCCCGGCAGGATCTCGGTGCCGCCGCCCGGCTGGATGCGAGCGATCTGGCCGCGAATGCGCGCCTGGTTGCGCGCCGGCTGGAACTTCACGTAGCGCGTGGGCGCCGAGTCGAACGCGATGACCTCGATGACGTCGGTCGAGCCCAGGGTCTCGACCGTGGCCATGGCCGCGCGCTTGGCCATCTCGATGGGCGGGCCCGTCATCGAGCCCGAGCGGTCGAGCACGAGCACCATCGCGACGCTGGGCGTCTCCTCGCGGTCCTCGCTCCGCATGTGCACGGGCAAGAGCTTCGCGACGGTCGTGTTCTGCCAGCCGCCGAGCTGGTAGCCGTTCTCGCCGCCCGCGAAGAGAAAGCCGCCGCCGAGGTCGCGCACGTACTTCTCGACCAGGCGTTGCCCGTCCTCGCTCACGGCCTCCTTCGGGGTGTCGCTGAGCACGAAGAAGTCGTAGCGGCCGAGCTCGCCGAGCGTCGCCGGAAAGCCCGCGGGTGGGCGCACGTCCACGTCGAACTGCTGCGCCGTCAGCGCCCGGGCGAGCGGGCCGGCGTGCTGCGGGCTGCCCTCGACGTAGAGCACGGCGGGCCGGCCCGGCACCTCGATGGTGCTCGCGAAGCGGTTGTTCTCCGGGAAGCGATCGGCCGGGATCTCGTCGAGCTCGAGCCGGTAGGTCACCTCGCCCGCGAGGTGCACGACGCTCTTGAAGGAGACGTCGTTCGCGCCCGCCTTCAACGCGAGCACGCGCACGCCGTCGAGCGCGTTGAGCGCCTCGCCCTGGTACAGCCGGGCGCGCGCCGTCGTGGCGCGGCTCGCGTAGACGTCGGCGTGGATCTCGAAGGTCTCGCCGATCTTGACGCTGCTCGGCATCTTCATGCCGCGCAGCGCCACCTCGGCGGGCACGCCGCGGGTGAACGGCACGGTGTAGAGCTTGATGCCGTAGCGCGCCGTGCGGCTCGCCTCCGCGAGCACGTCCCCGTCGGTCTGCAGGCCGTCCGACAAGAGGACGGCGCGCCGCAGGTAGCCCGCCGGGAACAGGCCGTAGGCGAGCTGCAGGGCCGCCTGCAGGTTCGAGCCCGCGCCGAGCTCGCCGCGCGCGCCCGCCTCGTCGGGGTGCCGCTCGACGGGCGGCGGGTCCTTGCCGCCCTCGGGCGCCTCGACCAGGCGCGGGCGCCGCGCGAAGGTCACCACGCGCACGAGGTCGTCCGGACGCTTGCCGTCGAAGCCCGTCTGCACCGCGGCGCGCGCGTCCTCGAGGCCCTCGTCGGTCACCGAGTCGCTCACGTCGACCATGTAGACCGTGCAGATCTTGTCGGTGCTCGCCGTCTCGACCAGGCGCGACAGCCCGAGCCCGAGCAGCACCACGAAGGCGATGCGCAGCAGCACCGACAGCGCGCGCTGCTGCCACGGGAGATCGGCGAGCGAGGCGCCGAGCAGCCACACGAACCACGGCGCGAGCAGCACGACGCCGATGAAGCGCGGCGCCAGGAACTCGCGCTTCTTGTCGCCCTCCTGCCAGGCGAAGTCGGAGGCGGGCGCGGTCCACACGAAGTGGTAGTAGAGCCAGGCGAGCCCCGCCGTGAGCACGAGGCACACGAGGAGCCACAGGAGCTGCTTCGTCACGCGGCTCATACGGTGAGCCGCCGGTGGTAGGTGAGCCACTCGATGGCCGACACGCCGAGCACGCCGAGCAGGATGTAGATCCAGATCTCGGGCTGCACGCCGACCGTGAAGCGCTCGAGCGTGCCCGCCGTCACGCCCTTCACGACGAGCTCCGCGGCGGGTGCGACGTGACTCTCGCCCGGGTCCGAGATGTTGGCCGCGAAGCGGCTCGACTCGGCCGCGCTGCCGGCGCCGCTCGCCAGCGCGTAGAAGCCGGCGGTGTCGCCGAGGAAGATCGCGCGCCCGTCCTTGACCGGCACGACGCGCTCGCTGCCGTCCGGCAGGGTCAGGGTCGCGGCCTCGACCGAGGCGGGCGCGGGCAGGTGCCACACGCTGCCGGTCGTGAACGACGAGATGTAGCCGGTGTCCTCCTCGACGAAGTCGTTGATGACGTTGAGCACGAACAGCGGCCACGCGATGCGGAGCGGCAGATCGCTCTCGCGCACGTCGAAGCCGAGCGCCACGAACTTCTGGCCCTGACGCCGCCCCTGGAGCAGCAAGGCGCCGCGGAAGCTCTTGCCCACGGCCTTGTCGTCCTTTTCGCCCTGGAGCGGGTGCGCGCGCGAGATGTGCACGTCCCCGAGCGAGAGGTACCGCAGGAGCGGGCTCTTCTCGTCGACCTCGTCGAAGCCCACGGTGTACTTGGCGTCGCTCGTGAGCTCCTTGTCCACCTTGAAGGGCACGTTGTCGGCACCCGGGTTCAGGTAGAACAGGTGGCCGCTCTTCGGGGCGACGGGCGGGTTGACCCCGTCGAAGATGGTGACGTCGAACTCGCCCGGCGCGGGGTACTGCTTCGGCGCAACCGTGGTCACGTCGAGGTACTCGTCGAGGAGCAGGGCCGCGTCGAGGTACATGTTGCCCGGCGAGACCACCTGGATGCGCGCCCTCTTGCGCTCCGGCAGCACGGCGTAGGCCCGGTCGTCGCTCGGCAGGGCGTCGAAGGAGCCGCCGCGCAGGCGCATGCGCCCGGCGAGCTTCTCGCGCGCGCCGGACAGGTTCGGGTAGAAGCGCGACAGGCTCTCGCCGGCGGCGAGGTGCAGGTGCTTGACGTCGGCGAGCAGACCGTCACCGCACAGCGTGAGCTCCACGTCCTCGTCGCGCGAGCCGGTGTTCGCCACCTCGAGCATCACCTCGTAGCGGCTCTTGTCGAGCGGGTAGCGTCGCACCGAGAAGGCCGTGATGGCCACGTTGCGCTCGCTCGCGCCGATCGGCACGAAGGAGAGCTTCACGTCGCCGAGCTCGACGTCGCTCCCGACCGCGCCGAGCGCGCCGTCGCCCACGACCACGATCTCGGCCTTGGGCAGGCCGCGCAGGGCGTCCTTCGCGAAGCGCAGCGCCTCGGAGAAGTCGGCGCGCACGTCGACGGCGTGCACCTCGGCGAGCGCCTTGCCGAGCTCGACCGGGTCGTTCGTCATGGTGCTCTTCGGCGTGACGGTCGCGTCCATCTGCGCGAGCAGCATGCGATCGGCGCCGCCGACCGCGGCGACGAGCGCGCGCACCTCGTCCTTGGCCGCGTCGAGGCGGCTGCGCAGGCTCGGTGACTCGGCCTCGAGGCGGGCACCCTCGGGCGTCATCCACAGGCAGTCGCAGTCGACGCCGAGCTCGCGCGCGCGCTCGAGCTCGGGACTGCCGGGCTGGCACTCGCGCCGCACCTCGTCGTCGGGCGCGTCGCCCGCGAGCACGCGCGCCATGTCCGCGTCGACGTCCACGGCCTTCATGCTGGCGGAGGCGTCGAGGAGCACGACGAGGTTACGCCCCTCGCTCTTCTGCACCTTCTTGCGCGGGTCGCCGAGCGCCAGGAGCAGGAGCGCCAGCAGGGCGAGCTGCAGCAGCAGCGACAGGAAGCGCTTCAGGTGGGAGAAGAGGCTCGTCGACTCCTTGTCCTTGAGAACGGCCTCCCAGAGCCGAGAGAACGGCACGGCGATGGGCCGCCGGCGCAGCTTGAGGATGTAGAGCAGCACCACCGCGGCGCCCACGCCGAGGCCGACCTGCAGGAGCAGGCCCGGAAGCGCGCCGGTGAGCTCCATCAGCGCAGGAAGCCTCCCCGCCGGAAGACGCGCAGGATGAGCTCGTCGAAGGGCGTCGCGACGTCGGCCGGGAAGTACGAGACCTGGCGCGAGACGCAGAAGCGCCGCACCGCCTCGAGGTAGTGCTCGTAGGCCTCGCCGTAGCGCTCGAGCACCTTGGCGGTGACCGTCACCTCGCGCTCCTCGCCTGTCTCGCAGTCGTAGAGGCGCAGATCGCCGCGCAAGGGCGGCGACTTGTCGCGGCGGTCGATGACGTGCAGGACGAAGGGCTCGAACTTGTTGTAGCGGAGCACGTTGATGCCGTGCTCGAAGCCGGCCGGGTCGTAGAGATCCGACAGCACGACCGCGAGCCCGCGGCGCTTGTGCTGCGCGACGAAGGTCCGGAGCGCCGTGCCGAGATCGGTGGGGCCGTCGGCCTGGATGCGCTCGAGGAAGCGAAAGACGCGGAAGATGCGCGCCTTGCCGCGCGTCGACTGCATGCGCCCGCTGATCTCGGCGTTGGCCGCCACGATGGCGACGCGATCGAGGTTCGCGAGCCCGACGTAGGCGAGGGCCGCGCACAGGCGCTTGGCCTGTTTCAGCTTGGCGCCGCCGCCGAACCCCATCGAGAAGCTGTTGTCGAGGATGAAGTAGATGCTGAGATCTTCCTCTTCCTCGAACAGGCGCAGGAGCAGCCGGTCGAAGCGCTGGTAGGCGTGGAGATCGAGGTAGCGAAAATCGTCGCCGGGCGCGTACTCGCGGTGGTCGGCGAACTCGACGCCCGACCCGGTGCGCTTGGTGCGGCGCTCGGCGCGGATCGCCCCCGTGAAGACGCGCTTGCTCACCATCGCCAGGTAGTCGAGCTTGCGCTGGAACTCGTCGTCGAAGAGCTCCTCCTTCTGCGCCGGCGACCGGCGCCGCGACAGCGGCGCCGCCGCGCGCCGGAAGAGATCGAGCACGCCCACGACCGCGCCCTCAGTCCTTCTGGCTCTCGGGGAGGCTCTGCAGGATCTTGGCGATGAGGTCGTCGGTCTTCACGCCCTCGGCCTCGCCCTCGAAGTTGAGCAGCGCGCGGTGCCGCAACGCGGGCAGCGCGCAGGTCCTCACGTCGTCGACGCCCGGCGCGAAGCGCCCGTCGAACAGGGCGAGGATCTTGGCCGCGAGCAGCACCGCCTGCGCACCGCGTGGCGAGGAGCCGACCTTGACGAAGCGCTTCACCTCGCTCGGGGCGTCGCCGTGCTCGGGATGCGTGGCCTGGATGAGGCGCACGGCGAAGTCCTGCACGTGGCGCGCGACCGGCACCTCGCGCACGAGCTTCTGCATGGCGAGGATGCGCGCTTGCTCCAGCACCGGCTGCGCGACCGGCATGTCCTGGCCCGTGGTGCGCTCGAGGATGCTGTGCATCTCGTCGCGCGACGGGAACGACACGTGCAGCTTGAAGAAGAAGCGGTCGAGCTGCGCCTCGGGCAAGGGGTAGGTGCCCTCGCTCTCGAGCGGGTTCTGCGTGGCGAGCACGAAGAAGGGCTCGTCGAGCACGTAGGTGTGGTTCGACACCGTGACGCGGTGCTCCTGCATCGCCTCGAGCAGGGCGCTCTGCGTCTTGGGGGTCGCGCGGTTGACCTCGTCGGCGAGCACGATGTTCGCGAAGATCGGGCCCTTGCGGAAGCTGAACTGCCGCTGCCCGGCAGTCGACTCCTCGATGACGGTCGTGCCGATGATGTCGGCGGGCATCATGTCGGGCGTGAACTGGATGCGCGCGAAGCGCAGGCTGAGCGCGTCGGCCATGGTGCGCACCAGCATGGTCTTGCCGAGGCCGGGCACGCCCTCGAGCAGGGCGTGCGAGCCGGCGAGCATGCACACGATGACGCCGTCGACGACGTCCTTCACGCCGACGATGACCTTGCCGACCTCCTCGCGCAGGGCGCCGATGTCGCGGCGAAAGCGCTCGACCTCGGCCTCGATGTCCGCGCTCGGCTTGTCCTGTCCGCGTGTCTTGTCGCTCGTCTTGCCTGCCATGTCCTTCTCGCCGTCGCCGGCCTCCCCGGTCGCCCCGCCGCGCCGAGCCTAGTCGTTTCCCCGGGCCGCCGGGCCGGAGATCGGCCCCCGCGGCGCCGTCGTCGTGCGGGGCGTCGTCACTGGCTCACTCGCTCACTCGCGCGGCCGGATGAGCTGGAAGTAGCGCCGCACGTAGAACCGGTAGCCGTCGGGGATCTTCTCCTGCTCGATCTGCTCCTCGATGCGGTTCTGGTACTCGCGGAACACCTTGGCGTAGGGCCGGCCGGTGAAGCCGCGCCCCGCGGCCGAGTAGATCACCTTGGCGAAGCTCGGGCCCTGCTTGTTGTCGAGGCCCTCGGCGCGCACGTCGAGGGTGCTGCCCTTCGGATTGGTGGCCTCGCCCTCGAGGTTCGGGTCGTGGCCGTGGCCGGGCTCCTTGCCGCCGCCGGGCTCGGTGCCCTCGCCGCCGGGCTGGTCGCCGGCGTTCGGCTGGCCGTCGCCCTCGCCCTGACCCTCGCCCTCGCCTTGCCCCTCGCCGCCGGGCATCGGGATGGGGACGCCGCCGGGACCGAGACCGATCTCGATCTCCCCTTCGCCCTCGCCCTCGCCCTCGCCCTCGCCCTCACCGGGCTTCTTCTGACCCTCGCCCTCGCCCTCTTGACCCTTCTGACCTTGGCCGGGCTTGGGGCTGCCGCCGCGCGCGCGGTTGCCGAAGCGCACCAGGCGTGCCTTCATCTTCTTGCCGCCCTGCCCCTGCTGCCGGATGAGCTCGCGCAGCTCCTCGAGGCGCTTGCGCAGCTCCTCCTTCTGCTGCTCGCTCTGCTGCTCCTCCTGGTCCATCCGGTTCATGTCCTCGGCGGCGCGCTCGAGCTCCTCGGCGGCGCGCTGCAGATCCTCCTGGGTGACCCCGAGGTCGCGCAGCAGATCCTCGGCCGCCTTGGCGAGGTCGCGGTCGAGCTTGGAGAGCTGGCGGCGCTGCTGCTCGAGGCGCTCGCGCTGGCGGTCGAGACGCTGGAGCTCGCGCTTCTTCTTCTCGAGCTCCTCCTCCCGCTCCTGCTCCTCACGGCTGCACCGTCCCTCGCGCGCCTGCTTCTTCTTCGCGAGGTCGGTGTCGAGCGCGGCGATCTCCTTGCCGAGCGCCGCGCGCCGCGCGTCGAGCTTGTCGAGATCCTCCTGCGCCGCCTTGGCGCCGCCGTCCACCGCGGTGCGCCGCTCGAGATCGGGCCGCTCGGCGTCGAGCTTCTCGAGCTCGCTCCGCTTGGCGGCGAGCGACTCTTGCTGCTCGAGCTCCTCCTTCGAGGGGGCGCAGTTCTTCTCGCGGCGCTTCTCGATGTCCTCCTCCTGCTGCTCCTCGAGCTCGGCGATGCGCTTCTGGACCTCCGCGCGCTCCTGCTCGAGCTTCTCGAGGGCCTCCTCCTTGTTCTTGGCGGCCTTCTCGAGCGCCTTCTGCAGCTTCTCGAGCTCCGCCTTGCTCGGCGGCTTCTGCTTGTTGCGCAGATCCTTGGCGAGCTTCTTCAGCTCCTCGCTGGCCTTCTTCAGGTCCTTCTTCGCGAGCGCCTGCGAGAGGGGCTTGCTGGCCTCGCTCTCCTTCAGCTCTTGGGCCGTCTGCTTCAGGGCCTCCTCGAGCGCCTTCTTCCTCTCCTCGGAGGCCTTGCCGAGCTCGCGGTCGATGTCGTCGAGCGCGCGGAAGGCCTCCTCGCGGTTCAGGTTCTTGCGCGCGATGTCCTCGAGCAGCTGATTGAAGTCGGCGATCGCGGCCTGCAGCTCCGGGGCGTCGTTCTGCTTCTTCAGCTCGTCGAGCTCCTCGCGGAACAGGGCGAGATCGTCCTTGGGCATGTCGAGCGGGCTCTGCTTCGGCAGCACCACGACGGGCGCCTCGGGCGGCGGCGGCTCGCGCCGCTCCTCGAGGAAGGCGAGCACGACGACCGCGGCCGCGATGGCGGCGCTCACGACGAGCTCCGGCGGGAACGGGATGTGGACGGCGCCGCGCGGGACGAGCTTCGGCGTCGAGCGGCACGCCTCGGTGATCGCCGCCCGCATGAGCGGTGGGCGCGCCTCGGGGGCGACGTCGGCGAACTCGAGCGCGTTCGTGACGCGGCCCCGCAGCCCGTGGTGCCGGTCGAGCGCCAGCGCTCCCGCCCGCGGTGGCAGCCGCCGCAGGGCGGAGAGGAGCGGCACGAGCAGGGCCACCGCGCCGGCGCCGATCAGCGCCGCCACGGCCGCCGGCTCCGAGACGTCGTCCGGCCAGAGCTTGCGGGCCCCGAGCATGGCGGCAGCCGCGCCGAGCCCGAGCGAGAGCGACACCGGCAGGACGGCGAGCGCCCGCGCGAGCCGCATGCGCAGCTCGGCCCGGCGGGCCGCGTGTCGCATGGCGTGGAGTTTGGGTTCGACGGTCATCCGCGCCTGGTGGACCGGCTCTCGGTCCGGGGTTGCTCTGCCATGAAACGCTCGAAGTGGCCGGGTGCTTGCGGTGCGCCACCCGAGCCTTGGCGGGTGGGACCGCCTCGGCCGCTCTGAACCGTGTCATCCGGGCACGGCGCTTTCAAACTTAGACGTCCCCGCGCGGCGAAAGTTTCCGCCGCAGCGCTGCGACGATACGCGCAAATCCCCGCGCGCAAAGCACAAATCGGGCGCTCCACCGGCCCGCGCAACGGCGCTGCGGGCTCACGCCCGCGGGGGCCGCTTCCGCCTCGCGGTGGCCTTCTTCGCGGCGGGCGTCTTCGCGACGGGCCGCGCCGGCGCCTTCCTCGCGACGGGCTTCTTCGCGGTCGCCTTCTTCGCGGTCGCCTTCCTCGCGACGGGCTTCTTCGCGGTCGCCTTCTTCGCGACGAGCCGCTTCGCGGCCGCGTTCTTCACGACGGGGGCCGCTCCGGGACCGCCCTCTGCCCGGCCGACGAGCGCCCGGAGCTTCGCCGTGAGCGACCCGAGCGAGAACGGCTTGTCGATCCAGTCGTCGGCCTGGAACAGCGGCGAGGTCATGGCGTTCAGCGCGGCTCCGATGCCGGTCAACATGAGGATGCGCGGCGGGCGCTCGGCGCGCGCGTGAGCCGCCTCTTTCACCCGGCGGCACAGCTCCCAGCCCGTCACGTACGGCATCATGACGTCGAGGACGAGGAGCGCCGGGCGATGCTCGTCCCAGAGGTCCCAGGCCTCGTCGCCGTCCCCCGCCTCGAGGACGTCGCAACCGAGCCCTCGAAGCACCTGGACCACGAGCGCGCGCACCTTCGGCTCGTCGTCCGCCACCAGTACCCTCGGCGATCCGCTCACGGGGGCGATGAGAGTACGGACACGCCGCTCGGTCAAGTGAGCCCGCGGCCTGCCAGGGCCGTCCACTCGCGGCCGAGTGACGCGAGCCACGGAGCTCGCCGCGGGCGCCAGGCCGCCCGGTTTGCCAAGGCAGTAACCCGATCCGCCCGAAAGCGGAACGAGCAGAACCACGGAGCTCGGCGCGGGCGCCGAGCCGCCCGGTTTGCCAAGGCAGTAACTCGGGCGAGGTGTCACAGCAAAAGCGCCCCCTGGGGCGTTCAAGACCGGTTGTGCCCTGGTGACGTCTGATCCCGTCACGGAGCTTG
>JACRDA010000151.1 GCA_016212965.1 Myxococcales bacterium | reverse complement strand
GAGAGCAACGTCGGTGCCAACGAGCGCCGTTCGCGACGCCCCGCCCCCACCGCCGCTCCGGGCTTCGTTCCGCCGCGTTTCGTCGGCGCCCTCGCGCCAAGTCCACCGCGCCACGAGGCCGGCGAAACGCTCAGAACACCCCCGCCCCGAGCAGCAGCCACGCGCCGACGCCCGCCCCCGAATCGCGCGCCGGCAGCGCGCACCCGCAGCCGCCCGCCTCGTCGGGGTCCGCGCCCGCGCCCGAGCTCGCCCCCGCGCCGCTGCCTCCGCCCGCGCCTCCGCCGCCCGTGCCGGGCGGGTCGATCGGCGTGGCGGTGCCCTCGGGGGTCACCTCGCACGCGGCCGACAGGTTGAAGAACAGCGGCTCGGCCGGGTAGCCGCCCGCGGCGCCCGCGTGCGGCGTGATCGTGACGACGCACTCGGCGCCGTCGGCGCTCGCCACGACGTCGGACTCGGTGGCCGCGCTCGCCGGCGCGTCGAGCACCACGTGCAGGGCGCCGTTCTGCGGCACGCGATAGGTGAGGGTCGCGCCGAGCGCCGCGTCGGGCGCGTCGTTCGTCACCACGATGACGCGGCGCGGGTCGCGCCAGAAGAGGGCGGCGCGATAGCCGGGGCCGGCGAGGAGCTCCGCCGGCGCGACGGCGGCGCCCGTGCCGGTGGCGGTCACGACGTGGATCGCGAGGGCCGCGGGGCCGCTCACGTCGAGGCGCTCTTCCTGGCCGGCGAAGCGCGCGTTGTCGCAGGTGCGGGGCACCATCCAGCACGCGTTCTGCGCCGTCTCCTGCGGCATGTCGCGGACGCTGGGCGCCCCACTCGTCGCGTAGAGCGTCTGGATGACGAGCTCGCTCGCACCCGCCGTGAGGGTCGCCGTGTCGCCCGCGAGCGCGAGCGTGCCCGGGGTGCGGATGCGCAGATGCAGCGCCTGATCGGCCTGCTCGGCCACGATGCGGTCGACCAGCACCACGACCCCGTCGCCGCCCACCGGCACGAACACGTAGTCGCGGAGCGCGGTCGGGACGTCGCTCGGCGTCTGTTGCAGCGTGAAGTTGTCGGCGTAGTCGCAGCGCGCCGCGACGACGCCGGTCGACGACTGGCGCTGCCAGCGGAGCCCGCTCGCGGTGCCCCAGCCCGCCTGGCTGGGAGAGTACTCGGGTGGCAGCACGTGCGAGTCGACGGCGAGGCCGTTGCCGCTCAGGGTCGAGAGCGAGCCGTAGGGCGAGGGATCGACCACGAGATCGTCGGCGCCGCGGCTCAGCACCCAGTTGCCGGCGTCGGGGTGCTCGTGATCGGGCACGAGCTGGCGCGAGCAGTGGAAGACGGACCACGCGGTGTCGGCCTGCCATGCGCCGCGGGTGAAGAGGTTGCCGGCGCCGGTGAGGAGCGCCGTGGGCGCGTCCGTCGGGTAGGGGGTGGCGACGCCGCTCGCGGCCTCCGCGAGGGCGCCGTAGAGGTTCTCCCAGCCGTCCGTCGCCGTGAGCCCGAGCGTCGCGACGAGCGAGCGCGCCCAGGCCTTGGCCGTCTCCGGCGCGGGCCCCGCGATTGTCGCGTGGAGCACGTTGATGCTGGGCGCCATGTTCGGCGTCCCGATGTCGGCGTCGCCGCCGACGAAGACCTGCTCGGTGACGGGCGTGAGCGCGTAGAGGTTGCGCAGCGTGAGGGCTCCCGCCCAGGTGTCGACGCCGGCGACCGCGACGCCCTGCTCGGCGAGGGCGCGCGCGGCCATGGCGTGCCCGAGCACGCTGAGCGGGCCGTACTGCCAGCCCTCGGGCCAGTCGCCGTTCGCGAGCACGCCGCCCGGGGCGAAGGCCGGTGCCATCTGTGCCGTCCACAGGGTGTCGACGACGTGGGCCCAGAGCCCGTCGCCGTCGCTGCCGGCCTCGCCTCCCTCGGCGATGGCGATGAGCGTCGCGGCGAACACGTAGCCGGCGTGGTAGTTCGAGCCCGGCACGTCGTTGAGGTAGCCGCTCGTCCGGTACCAGTCCGTCCACGCGAGGAAGCGCGCGCGGGCGTGGGCGCGCAAGGCCTCGCTCATGCCCGGCTCGTCGTGGAGCCAGTCGTAGGCGAGGGCGGCGTAGGGCGCGAAGGTGCGCATGGCGTAGCCCGTGTCGTGGGTCACGACGTCGTCGCCGCCGAGCCCGTCGCCGACGGTGGCGTAGTCGTCGAGCAGCACGTTGAAGTACGCGAGGGCGGTGTCGCGATCGAGGGCGTTGCCGCCCGCGACGTACGCCAGCAGGCACGACGAGAGCGTGTCGACGTAGTTGAATCCCTGCCACCCGCCGTCGGCGTGGCCCGCCGGATCGTTGCGCGCGTCGGCGCAGCTCGCGAGCGCGCGGCCGACCGGGCTCGACGGATCGCCCGCGCTCGCCACGAGCGCCGCGCGCGTCGCGGCGTCGAGCCAGATGCGCGGGTGGGCTCCTGCCGGCGCGGGGGGAGCCGCGGCGGCGAGGCTGCTCGCGCCGGCGACGAGGAGGGCGGGGGCGATGGCGAGGAGTCGCATCGGCCGATGATGGCACGGCGGCGCGCGCGGCACCTTCGCCGCGGTCTCGGCGCGGTCTCCGGGCCACAGGTTGCCGTACTCATTGGCCTTTCCAGGGTGGGCCGGCGATCCGCGACGGCGTCCGTGGCCCCCCGCCCGCGCTTGCCTTCCGCCACGCGCGCGCCTAACAAGGCCCTCCCTCACAGGAGTGCAGCATGGCCACCAAGATCGCGATCAACGGATTCGGACGCATCGGGCGCTGCGTCACGCGCCTGCTCTTCGACGGGCGCGTGAGCGACCTCGAGCTCGTGGCGGTCAACGATCTGACGAGCGCGGACATGCTCGCGCACCTGCTCAAGTACGACTCGGTGCACCGCACCTTCAAGAGCGACGTGAAGGTCGAGGGCGGCGCGATCCACGTCGACGGCAAGGCCATTCGCGTGCTCGCCGAGAAGGATCCGGGCGCCCTGCCGTGGCGCAGCCTCGGCGTCGACGTCGTGCTCGAGTGCACGGGCCTGTTCACCGAGCGCGACAAGGCGGCGCGTCACCTCGAGGCGGGCGCGAAGAAGGTGCTCATCTCGGCGCCGGCGAAGAACGACGACCTCACCATCGTGGTCGGCGTGAACGACGCCGCCTACGACGCGAAGAAGCACCACGTCGTCTCGAACGGCTCGTGCACGACCAACTGCCTCGCGCCGCCCGCCAAGGTGCTGCTCGATCGCTTCGGCATCCGCCGCGGCATGCTGACGACCATCCACTCCTACACGAACGACCAGGCGCTGCTCGATCTGCCCCATCGCAAGGGCGATCTCCGCCGCTCGCGCGCGGCCGCGGCCAACATGGTGCCGTCCTCCACCGGCGCGGCCAAGGCGATCTACCAGGTGATCCCCGAGCTCAAGGGCAAGTTCGACGGCGTCGCCATCCGCGTGCCGACGCTCGACGTGTCGCTCGTCGACCTCACGGTCGAGCTCGAGAAGTCGACGACCGTGGCCGAGATCAACGCGGCCATGAAGGCGGCGGCCGAGGCGGGGCCCATGCACGGCGTGCTCGACTACACCGAGGTCCCGCTCGTCTCGGGCGACTTCATCGGCACGCCGGCCTCGAGCACCGTCGACGGGACCATGACCCAGGTCCTCGGCGGCAACCTCGCCAAGATCTTCGCCTGGTACGACAACGAGTGGGGCTTCTCGAACCGCATGGTCGATCTCGCGCGCATCCTCGGCAAGGGGCTGTGAGCGTGGGCGCGCTCGACGGCATCTTCGGCGTCGAGGAGCTCGAGCGCGGGCCCGAGGGTACGGGCGGGCAGCTCGCCGGCAAGCGCGTGCTCGTGCGCGTCGACTTCGACGTGCCGATGCGCGGCGACGAAGTCGTCGACGACACGCGCATCCGCGAGGCGCTGCCCACCGTCACCTTCCTGGTCGAGGCCGGGGCCAAGGTCATCCTGGCGAGCCACTTCGGGCACCCGGGCGGCAAATACGTGGCCGGCTGCAGCCTCGAGCCCGCGGGCGCGCGCCTGGCGGAGCAGAGCGGCTTCGAGGTGCACCTGCCCGACGACTGCATCGGCGACGCGCCGCGCAAGGTGATCCGCGATCTGCGCACGCACCAGGTGGGCGGCACGCCGCGCGGGCCGGCGCAGATTTGCCTGCTCGAGAACCTGCGCTTCCACAAGGGCGAGGAGGCGGACGACGACGGCTTCGCGCGCGCGCTCGGCGAGCTCTGCGACGTGTACGTCAACGACGCCTTCGGCGTGACCGAGCGCGCCCACGCGAGCGTCTACGGCCTGCCGCGTCTGATGCGCGATCGCGGCGCGGGCAAGCGGCTCGCGGCGGAGCTCGCCGCGCTCGGCCGGCTCGTGGAGGCGCCGGCGCGCCCCTTCGTGGCCGTGGTCGGGGGCGCGGAGCTCGGGCGCAAGGTCGCCCTCTTCGAGAGCCTGCTCGGACGCGTCGACACGCTCGTCCTCGGCGGCGCGCTCGCCCACACCTTCCTCGCCGCGCGCGGCGCGCGCCTCGCCGAGACGCGGGTCGAGGGCGACAAGCTCGCCCTGGCGCGCACGCTGCTCAACAAGGCCCGCGACGCCGGGGTCGAGGTGGTGCTGCCGACCGACCTCGTCGTGGCCGAGGGCGTGCACGCGGCGAGCTCCGAGGTCGTGGCGGTCGGCGCCGTCCCGAACGGGTACGCGGCCCTCGACGTCGGACCGGCGACGCTCGAGCGCTACGCGGCCGCGCTCGCGGGGGCCCGCACGGTGCTGTGGAACGGGCCCGTGGGCGTGCTCGAGCACGAGCGCTTCGCGGCGGGCACGCGCCGGCTCGTCGAGCTCGTGGCGCAGGCCCCGGGCTTCACCGTCGTGTGCGGCGCCGACACGGCCCGCGCCGTGCGCGCGGCGGGCGAGGCCGGCCACGGCGTCGACCACGTCTCCTCCGGCGGCACCGCGGCGCTCGCCTTGCTCGAGGGCAAGCGACTGCCGGGCGTCGAGGCCCTGCGCGTCGCGCGCTGAGCGGCGATCCTTCACCGAGCGAGATCGAGCATGGAAGCCTTGCGAAAGCCCCTGATTGCGGGCAACTGGAAGATGAACGCCGGTGCGGCCGACGGCTGCACGCTCGCGCGGGCCGTGGCGCGCGCGACGAAGAAGCTCGAGCACGTCGAGGTCGTGGTCGCGCCGCCCTTCACGGCCGTCGCGGCCGTCGCCTACGAGCTCGCCGAGGCGAGCGACGACGCCATCGGGGTCGCCGGCCAGAACGTGCACCACGAGCCGAGCGGCGCCTACACGGGCGAGGTGTCCGCCAGCATGCTGAAGGAGGCGGGCGCGAGCTGGGTCATCCTCGGCCACAGCGAGCGGCGGCAGTACTTCGGCGAGACGGACGAGCTCGTCGTGCAGAAGCTCAGGGCCGCGCTCGGCGCCGAGCTCCGGCCGATCGTGTGCGTGGGCGAGACGCTCGCCGAGCGCGAGGCCGGGCAGACGCTCGAGGTCGTCGGGCGCCAGGTGCGCGCCGTCGTCGAGGAGCTCGGCCGTAAGCCGGGCTACGGCGTGCTCGCGTACGAGCCCGTGTGGGCCATCGGCACGGGCAAGGTCGCCGCCTCGGCCGACGCCGAGGTCGTGCACGCCGCGATCCGGGCGATCCTGCGCGAGACCTCGGGCCAGCTCGCCAACAAGACGCGCATCCTCTACGGGGGCAGCGTCAAGGCGGACAACGCCGAGAGCCTCTTCGCGGAGCGCGACATCGACGGCGCGCTCGTCGGCGGCGCGTCGCTCGATGCGAGCGGCTTCGGCACGATCGCGGCGACGGCCCAGCGCGTGTACCGCGCGATCAAGGCAGGCGAGCTCCCGACGCCCGTGGCCGAGGCCGTGGAGGCCGGCGTACCCGCGGCGGAGGGAGCGCCCGCGGAGGGAGCGCCCGTCGCAGAGGCCGAGCCCGCGGCGGAGGGAGCGGCCGCGGAAGAGGCGGCGCCCGCGACGGAGGGAGCGGCCGCGGAAGAGGCAGCGCCCGTCGCAGAGGCAGAGCCCGCGGAAGAGGGAGCGCCCGAGGCCGAGACGCCTCCGGCCGGCGACGCAGCACCCGATCCGGACGCCCCGCCCGACACCGTGCCGCGCGGCCGTAGGCGCCGTCGCTGAGCGGCCTACAGCCCGAGCGAGCCCCGGACCCTTGCCGAAGCAGCAGGCGGCATCCGGACCTGAATTTTCCCCTCACCCCCCGGCCCCCTCTCCCGGAGGAGAGGGGGTGGTCCCAGTCGGGGACTCCTCGAAATCCGCCGCGGATTGTCGGCTCGTCCGGATGCCGCGTGCTCAGAGGCCAAGGCTCCAGGGCTGGCGAGTGGCCCGTCTTCAAGTCCTCGCGCTGCGCCGCTCCATGCCCGAGCGCCGAGCGGCACAAGCGGTACTTGTCGCGTTGCTCCTTGTCAGCGTGTGCGGCGAGCAACTCGCATGCGGTTCGGTCGATGGACAAGCATGGCTCGCCTCCGCCGACCCGAGACACACCGCGCCCGGACGCTGCGCCGCGCCTCCACGCATGCCGAGCGCGCGCTGTGGCAGCTACTTCGCGGCCGACAGCTCGAGCACGCCAAGTTCCGACGCCAGCAACCGCTGGGTCGCTTCATCGTCGACTTCTTCTGCGAAGCAGCTCGGCTCGTCGTAGAGGTTGATGGCGGCCATCACGACGACCCCAGCGTCGCTGCGCGCGATGCGGCTCGCGACGCCTTGCTTCGCGCCGCAGGCCTCACGGTCCTGCGCCTCCCCAACGAACAGATCCTCCACGACCCCGAGGGCGCACTGGAGCGGATCCGCCCACTGCTCCGAGCGCCTGGCCGACGCGGCGACACCCGCTAGCGCGCTTCGGTTTCCGACCGCCAACGACGAAAGCCCCCGACAAGGACCACCCCCTCTCCCTCGGGAGAGGGG
>JACRDA010000160.1 GCA_016212965.1 Myxococcales bacterium | reverse complement strand
GGTGCCGCGGGTCGGCCCGGGTAGGGGGCGCGCGGCTCGACCGGGCGCGGTGGACCGCGTCGCGAGCCGTCGGCCGGTGGGCCACCCCGCCGCCCGAGCGCGTCGCGACGCTTGCGCTCGTCGTCGTCGGCCTCGCGGATGAGGTCGAGCACCTGGCTCGTGTTGGCGCGGCGTTGCGCCGGCCGGTAGCGCCCGGTCAGGCGCGTGTCCGGCGTCAAGGCGTTGTGCTCGAAGAGCTCCCACATCTCCTCCGCGTACGGCAGGCGCCGGGCCGTGGGCGAGAAGCGGGCGAGAAAGCGGTGCAGGTTGTCCACGTCGCGGACGAGCAACTTGCGCGCGTTGGCGTTCTCCGCGGCGCCCACCGCCTGGGGGTCGTAGATGATGACGGGACCGTTCGCGCCGACGAGCACGTTGAAGTCCGACAGATCGCCGTGCACGACGCCCGCACAAAGCATCTTGGCCACCTCGCCGATGAGGCGGTCGAAGATGGCCTGCGCGGCCTCGGCCTCGAAGCCGAGGTCGGCGAGGCGCGGGGCCGGCTGCCCGTGGGCGTCGGTGACGAGCTCCATGAGAAACACGCCCTCGACGAAGTGCATCGGCACCGGCACGCGCACGCCCGCCGCGTGCAGGCGCTGGATCACGTCGACCTCGGTGGAGCGCCACGCCGCTTCGTCCTGCGCCCGCCCGTGCTTCGAGCGCTTCCCCATCGCGCGCTGGTCGCGGGAGCTGCGGACCTTGCGCCCCTCGGTGTACTCCGCGCGGTGCTTGAAGGTCCGGTTCTCGGCCTCCTTGTAGACCTTCGCGACGCACTCCGTGCCGCCGGCCACGACGAGGTAGATCTGCGCCTCCTTGCCGCTCATGAGCGGGCGCAGCACCTCCTCCACGAGGCCGTAGTCGAAGAGCGGAGCGAGAGCGTCGGGGATGCGCATGCTGGAATCGCCCACCGTACACGATCCGGAGCGGGGCGGCGCGGCCCGACGCGAGCAGCGCCCGGAGCGAGCCGGGAAGATCCTGGCGCGCCCGGACGTAGGACGCGCCGTGCGCGCGAAACGAACCAGGGCGTGGGGCGCCGTGTGGCTCGGACTCTCTGGAGGGCTCGGCGGGGGGCTCGGGGCGCTCGGCTGCGGGCCCGCCCTGCCCGCGCCCGGGACCCAGCCCGGCGCGGGCACCGCGAGCGCCGCCAGTGCAGAGAGCGCGCGTCCCGGAGTCACGCCCCTCGCTCCGCTCGCGAGTGGGCGCGCGCCGAGCTCGGCGCCGGCTTCGCCGTCCGCGCTGCCGCCGCCCTTTGCCGGCGCCGGCCCGTGTGCCTTCCGCGACGCCGCCTGCCAGCCCCTCGTGCGCCCGACCGCCCTCGCTTTCTCGCCCGACGGCACGCGCTTCTTCACGACCCACGCCGACGGCGCGCTCCGCGAGTGGCAGCGGGACAGCGGCGAGCTCGTGCGCTCCGCCACGGTCGGCTCCGCCTTCACGCACGTCGTCGGGCTCGCGGTCACGCGGGAGCTCGTCGTCGTCGGCATGGGTGACGGCCGGATCCTCGTGCGCGCGCTCTCCGAGCCCGACCGGGAGCTCGGCACGATCCAGGCGTTCGAGCGGGAGCGGACCGAGGGGTCGGACCCGCTCTTCGAGCCCGACAGGGCGACGCCGGTCGTCACGCGCATCGCCGTCGCGCCGGACGGGCGCGAGCTCGCCGTGGTCGGCGCGGACGAGCGGCCGGTGCGCTTCTTCGCGCTGCCCGGTGGCGAGCCCGGCAGGGTGCTCCCACCGGTGCACGTCGACTCGCCGATGCCGTTCGAGTCCGGCCGGGACCACGGCTACCAGGCGCTCGCATTCTCGCCGGACGGTCGCTACTTCGCGAGCTGCGGCACGCGCCTGCAGCTCGTCGAGCGATCGAGCGGCGCGGTCGTGCAGTCGGCCGGCGGAGCGCGCGGTGCCTGGTCGAGCTGCGACGAGGTCGCCTTCGGCACCACACGCTTCGCGGCCTTCGTGGACGACGCGCTCCGCGTCTGGGATGCCGGCGACGGACGCGAGGTCGGACCGGTCCACGCCCGCGGCAGCCGGCTCGCGCTCTCGGACGACGGCAGCGCGCTCGCGAGCTGGGAGACCCGGCCCGGTGCCGCCGTGGCCGGCGTCGGGGCAGACGGACAGTGGCACGTCGCGCAGTCGTCCGAGGGGGAGCGCCAGCGCGCGCAGGCCCTCACGCTGTGCCACGTCGCCGACGGCACGTGCCGCACGCTCGGGGGCGAGCACGGCGGCGTGGTCGGCGCCGCCTTCGCGCCGCGCACCACGACCGTGGTGACGCTGCACCGCGACGGCACGATCGAGCGCTGGGACGCCGCCAGCCCTGCGCCCGGTGCCGCCGAGGCGCCTCGGCCATGAGTGCGCCGCGCGCTGCCCGGCTGGCGCTCGCCGCGACCCTGCTCGGCTGCGGACCGCACGTCGTCGCCACGCCGGGGGCGCCCGGCGCGCCGGCGAGCCAGCCGGCGCTCGAGACACCCGACCTCGCCCACGAGGAGCTACCCGCGGGGGCGCGCGTGCGCTTCGGGTCCGTCCGCCTGCGCCACGCGGCCGGCGTGACCGATCTCGCCTACTCGGACGACGGCACGCACCTCGTGTCGGCGAGTCGCGACGGGACGGTGCGACTCTGGGAAGTGCCGAGCGGCAAGCTCGCGCGGCGCTTCGAGCTCGCCCACCGCGACGAGTACGGCGGCGTCGCCGCACTGTCACGCGATGGCCGCACGCTCGCAGCCGCGGGCTTCGAGCTCGCGGGCGGGCTCGTGCTCCTCGACGTCGGCTCCGGCAAGAGGCGCACGTCGCCGGGCGACGTCGGCCTCGCCTCCGTCGTGCGCTTCGCACCCGACGGCCGGCGGATCGCGGTGGCGAGCAGTGGGGCCATCGACGTCTTCGACACCGCGAGCGGGGCCGCCCTGCACCACTTCGACTACGGCGACCTCACCCCTCGCGTGCTCGGCTTCACGGCCGACGGCTCGCTCCTCGCGGTGCGCCCCGACGGCAGCCTCGGCGATCCGGCGCTCGACGAGCGCGGCGTGACGCTCGAGAGCCCGCCCGAGCAGCTCAGCGCCCCCCCGGTGCTGTCGGCGGATGCGAGCGTGCTCGTCCTGCCCGACACGGCGCTCGGCCTGCACGTCTACGACCTCGCGACCGGCCGCCGGCGCCGCGTGCTCGAGCCGGCCGTGGCGGCCGGCCCGAGCGCTGCCTACCCGCGGTACGCCGGCCTCTCGCTCGCGCGCGACGCCAGGCGCCTCGCGAGCGCCGACGACGTCGGCGGCGTGTTCGTGCGCGACCTCGACGGCGGGCCGCCGCGCCGCATCGACCCCGATCGCTACCTGCAGCTACTCACGCTGTCGCCCGACGGCGAGACCCTGGCCGGGGCCGATCTCTACGGGACCCTGCAGCTGTGGCGGGTGTCCGACGGGGCGCGCCTCGACCACTTTCCGGGCCACCGCCGCGCGATCCGCACGATGGCGCTCTCGGGCGATGGGCGGGTGCTCGCGACCGCGGGCGAGGACGACCGGGTGATCGTGTGGGACGCGGCGAGCGGCGCCGAGCGCCGCGTCCTGCCGCTCTCCGAGCAGAACTACGCGCCCGCGCTCGCGCTCTCGCACGACGGTGGCGAGCTGTGGCTCGGGCGCGCGGGCGCGCTCGACGTCGTCGACGCGCGCACGGGCGCCACCCTGCGCACCGCAGCCTTCGACGCGGAGGACCACGTGAGCGCCGTGTTCCTCGCCGACGACGGCGCGAGCGTGCTCGTCACGGCCGCGCGCCCCTTCTCCGCGCGCTCGCGCTGGCTCGACGCGCGCACGCTCGCGCCCATCGAGCGCCCGGGAACGCTCGGGCGAGCAGGGACCGACCGGGGTATCGCCCCGGACGGCCGTCGCGTCGCCGCCGGCAAGGGCACGCAGGTCGAGGTCGGAGCGCTCGGCAGCCACGACGCGGACGCGTGGGACGGCCACGGGGCCGACGTCTCGGCGGTGGCCTTCTCACCGGACGGCGCGCTCGTGGCGTCCGCCGACAGGGACGGCGAGCTGCGGCTGTGGCGCGCCGACGGGGGCCGGCTCGTGGCCCGCATCGCCGCCGGCGAGCCGGGGCGGCGCGTGCGCTCCTGGCCGGCGGCCGGGATCCACGCGCTCGCGTTCGCACCGGACGGTCGGCGCCTCGCGAGCGGCCGGCGCGACGGCACCATCCAGCTCTGGGACGTCGCGGCGGCGGCCGCGCTCGGCGAGCTCCGCGGCCACGACCGCGACGTCGTGGCGCTCACCTTCGCGCCGGACGGCGCCGTCCTCTACTCGGCGAGCGCCGACGGCACGGCCCTCGCGTGGGAGGTGGCCGGCGCCGCGGAGCGCCCGCGCCCCTGAGTCGAGTCTCCGTCTAGAACGTCTGATTCGCGAAGTGGAACGCCATCACCCGGGGCGTGGCGGACTCGGGGTCGAGGACCACGGCGCCGTCCTGTCCGTTGCCATTGCGATGGATGAGGTGCGCGCTCGACGGGAAGCCGTCGAAGTCGCCCGCGTGCAGGCCGAGGTCCGTGACGTAGTCGAGACCGACGCCGGTGTGCCAGCCCTCCTGCCACACGAGCCCCGCGGGGGCGGTCGGGGCGAGCAGGTAGGCGACGTCCGGATCGCCGTAGGTCGACAGGACGCTGATGACCATCCGGTACGCCTCGCCGTTCCACAGCACCTGGAGCACGACGTGGTCGTCGTTCGGCAGGAAGCACTCGGTATCGGCCGGCCCGACGACCGCCAGCACCGTGCCGTCGAGCCGCCCGAAGGCGCTCGTCAGCGACGTGCCGAGCTCGGCCTCGCTCTGCACGCACAGGGCGGCCTTCACCGCCACGCGCTGAGGCGGTCTGGCCGCTTGCAGGCCTTGACATGCTAGCAAAGTGATATCACTTTGCTAGCTAACGGAAGGCGGGCAGGCGGTCATGCAGAGAATCGCGGAGACGAGGCGGGACGGGCTCTCGGGCGGCGCCTTCGTGGCGCTCGCGCTCGGGCTCTTCGTCGGAGCGGTGGCGCTCGTGGTCAAGGGCGCACCGAGCGAGGACGGGGTCCTCATCGGCGGCGCGGCGCTCGGAACCTTGCTCGGGATCGTCGTCCTGAAGGGCCTCGTGATGGTGAACCCCAACGAGGCCGTGGTGCTCCAGCTCTTCGGGCGCTACGTCGGCACCATCCGCGAGTCGGGGCTGCGCTTCACGAGCCCGCTCTACACGCGCGCGCGGCTCAGCGTGCGGGTCATGAACTTCGACAGCGCGAAGCTGAAGGTCAACGATGAGGACGGCAACCCCGTCGAGATCGCGGCCGTGGTCGTGATGCAGGTGCGCGACACGGCCCAGGCGCGCTTCCAGGTGAACGACTTCATGAGCTTCGTGCGGGTGCAGGCCGAGGTGGCCCTGCGCAACATCGCGTCGCGCTACCCCTACGACGGGCACGACGAGGGCATCTCGCTGCGGGCCCACACGCAGCACATCGCCGAGGAGCTCAAGGTCGAGCTCCAGGCGCACGTCGAGGAGGCCGGCATCGCGATCATCGACGCCAAGATCAGCCACCTGGCCTACGCGCCCGAGATCGCCCACGCGATGCTCCAGCGGCAGCAGGCCTCGGCCATCGTCGCGGCACGGCAGCGCATCGTCGAGGGCGCCGTCGGCATGGTGCAGATGGCGCTCGCGATGCTCGCCGAGCACAACGTGGTGGAGCTCGACGAGGAGCGCAAGGCGGCCATGGTCTCCAACCTGCTCGTCGTGCTCTGCGGCGAGCGCTCCACGCAGCCGGTGGTCAACACCGGCACCATCTACCAGTAGCCGCGGGTAGGTCGTGGCGTCGCGCAAGGCCTTTCTCCTGCGGATCGACCCCGCGGTGCTCGAGGCGCTGCAGCGCTGGGCGAACGACGATCTGCGCAGCCTCAATGGGCAGATCGAGTTCGCCCTGCGCCGCGCGCTCGCCGCGGCGGGGCGACCGGTGGCGAGCGCGGCGCGCGCCCCTGGCGCAGGCGCTACGGCCTCGCACGCTCCGCCCGACGAGGCCCCCGTGGCGAAGCACAGGGCGCGCGGGCCGCGAGGCTGAGCGCCGGCGGGCCGCAACCGTGGCGCCTGCCAGGAGCCTGTCGGGAAGGGATGGGCCGGTCGAGCCCGAGCTCTGCTTGGCGGTGCCGGACCGCGAGGCCTGCTACCATCCGGCGACATGAGCACGTCGGTCGTCGGACGCAGCCGGGGCGCGTGCGGTGCCGTGCTGGCGCCGGCGGCGGTGATCGCGCTCGGTGCGCTCGCCGGCGCGTGGCCGCTCGCCTGCGCGAGCTCGGGCGGCGGGGACGGTGGCTCGGCGGCCGGAGCCTCGGGCGGCAGCGGCGGCAGCGGCGCCACGGCGGGTGGCGCGGGCGGGGCCGGAGCCCACGCCGGCGGGACCGGCG
>JACRDA010000144.1 GCA_016212965.1 Myxococcales bacterium | reverse complement strand
GGCAGCTCGCGTCCGCGCCCGAGCAGCTCTCGGCGACGTCGCACGCGCCCGCGCTCGCGCGGCACTCGGTGCCGGCGGGCACGAAGGTCGGGACGCAGGTGGCCGTCGCGCCGACATCGCCGGCGCACACGTCCTCGACGTCGCAGTCGCCGCTCGGTTTCGCCCCGCACGCCGTGTCGGGCTTCTGCGCGGCGTCGGCGGGGCAGCTCGGGCCCGAGCCCGGGCAGCTCTCCGCGACGTCGCACTCGCTCACGGCGGCGCGGCACGTGGTGCTCGCGGGCGCGAAGCCGTCGGTCGGGCACGCGGCCCCGGACCCGTCGCAGCTCTCGGCGGCGTCGCAGAGGTCGGCCGCGGGCCGGCACACGCCGCTCGAGGCGAAGCCGTCGGCCGGGCAGCTCGCGTCCGAGCCCGAGCAGCTCTCGGCGACGTCGCACGCGCCCGCGCTCGCGCGGCACTCGGTGCCGGCGGGCACGAAGCCGTGGTCGGTGCACGCGCCGCTGCCGTCGCACTGGTCCTGGTTGCCGCACGCGGTGGCGGGATCACCGCAGTTCGTGGTCGCCGGCTCGTGGTTCGGCAGGCACGCTCCGGTGGCGTCGCAGGTGTCGGGATTCGTGCACTCGGTGTCGCTCGGGTCACCGCACGCGGTGGCGGCGGCGACGGGCCCGCAGACGCCGTCCTTCTCGCCGCCCGCCGCGATGCTGCAGGCCTGGCAGTCGTCGGTCGCCCCGCCCCCGCAGGTCGTGTCGCAGCACACGCCGTCGACGCAGTGGCCGCTCGTGCAGCCGGCGCCCGTGGAGCAGGCGCTGCCGTCGTCCGACGTGAAGCGGTCAGCGGTCGCGCTGTAGACCGCGAAGCCAGGCTCTCCGCCCACGGCGAGCACGGTCCCATCGGCCAGGGTCGTCGCGGTGTGGTGGGAGCGCAGCGTCGACATGTTGCCTGCCGAGCTCCAGGTGCCGAGCGCGGGGTCGTAGAGCTCGGTGCTCGAGAGGCGCCCGAGGCCGGTGTCGCCGCCCGTGACGATCACCTTCCCGTCGCCGAGCACGCTCGAAGCAACCTCGGTTCGACGCACGGCCAGGCTGCCGGTCGGGCTCCAGGTGGTCGAGACCGGGTCGTAGATCTCCGCGCTCTGGAGATAGGGGAAGCCGGTGTTGTTGCCTGCCGCCGCCAGCACGCGCCCGTCCGAGAGACGGGTGGCAGAGAACGTGTAGCGGGGCGTCCCCATGCTGCCCGTCGCGGTCCAGGACTCGGCGACGGGGTCGTAGAGCTCGGCGCTCGCGAGCGCGCTGACCCCGCTCCAGCCGCCGGCGGCCAGGATCTGCCCGCTGCCGAGCGGGGTGGCCGTGAAGTAGCAGCGCGGCGACGACAGGCTGCCGACCGGCTTCCAGGTGTTCGAGCTAGGGTCGTAGACCTCTGCACTCGACAGCCCGCTGCCGCCCGCGACGAGGACCGTGCCGCCCCCGAGCGCGCTCGCGCCGTGACAATTGCGAGCCGTCGACATGCTGGCCACGGTGCTCCACGTACCCGCGCCCGGGTCGTAGAGCTCGGCGCCCGCGAGGACGGTGCTCCCGTCGTAGCCCCCCGCCACGAGCACACGCCCGTCGGCGAGAACGCTCATCGTATGGATGTAGCGAGCCACCGCCATGCTCCCGGTGGTGCTCCAGGTACCCGACGCCGGGTCGTAGAGCTCGGCGCTCGCCCGCGCGGAGCCGTTGTAGCCGCCTGCGACGAGCACGCTGCCGCTCGTGAGCAGAGCGGCTTCGTGGTGCGCCCGGGTCGCGGCCATGCTCCCCGTCGTCGTCCACGACGGATCGAGCACGGCGGGATACGCCACCGCAGCCCCGTTCCACGCGACGCGAACGCCGCACTGCTCGGCCCCGGGCGCCGTCACCGGGCGCCCGTACGGCGCCGCCGGGCTCGTGTCGACCGCGCAACCCTCGACCGCGAGGCTCGCCTCGTGCCGCCGACCGTCCCGGTCGACGAGGTACGGCGGCGCGACGCGCAGGCGCGGCGTGCCGCTCGCGTCGAGCAGCTCGAGCGTGCTCGCCACGAGCCTGAGCCCGCGCACGCCCGGGCCGAGCGACCCGAGGTAGCGCAGGGCCGGCTCGGCCGGCGCCTGCTCGAGCACGACGAAGTCCTCGGTGCCCGTGGCCGTCGGGCGGTGCACGACGGCGCTCCCCTCGCCGTACGCGCCGCGGTAGACGACGTAGCCGGTCGCGAGCTCCGCGGGGCGGCCGAGCGCGCCCGCGAGCGTCACCTCGATCGACAGACCGGAGGTCTCGTCCGTGAGCGCGAACGGCTCGCTCGCGCGGAGCGGGAGCGCGACCTTGCCGCGGTGGCGCACGCCCGTCAGCGCCGCCGCCGCGAAGCGGGGCACGAGCCGGCCGGCCTCCGCAGCCACGCGCTCCACCTCCGACGCCCGCAGCACGGGCTCGGGGTCGGCCGGGAGCCGAGCCCGACCGGGCAGCGCGCTCGGCGGCGGCGGGGCTGTCTCCCCGGAGAGCCGGCGCTGCTGGAGCGACCGCACGAGCGCCAGGGCCGCAGCGTCCGAAGGAGCCGCCGCGCTCGCGGCGTGGGTGTCGAGCTCGGGCCCGCGCCGGTCCGTCCGTGCGGCTTCGTCCGAGCAGGCCACGGGGCCGAGGAGCAAGAGCACGGCGGCGAAGAGGCGCCGAGCGCGCGCAGCCGGCGTGCGAGCAGGGCGAGCGTGGCGGGCACGCTGCGCGGACTCCGAGGACAAGGAAGCGGACATGCCTTCTACCAACCCTTCGTCGCTCGCAGGGGGCGTGCGCGGTCGGTCCGACTCGACCCCCCAAGACGTTGCGCGACCCGCGACTGCTGCGAGCCCACGGCCGCCATCTCCAGGATCGACCTGCGGCGCTCATGCGTCAACGCATGCTCGCGCCGCGGGTGCGATCGCCCGGTTTGGCGCCCCGGCGAGCACGATGCTACGGCTCCACTCCGATGTGCCCCCGCCGTTCGCTCGGAGTGTCCGCGCTCGTCGCGGTCGTCGTGGTCGGTCTCGCGCCCCTCGGCTGCGGTGACGGCCCCTGCGCCAAGGCCTGCACGATGCAGCTCACCTGCGCGGCCGAGAAGAGCGGGCTCGCCGCTACCGACAAGCCCGAGGACATGGCGCGCATCTGCCGTCGGACCTGCAGCCAGGCTGCGGAGGCCGAGCGCAAGGTGATGGAGCGCGACGCTGCCTGCGCCGAGAAGTCGAGCGACTGCGCCGCCTTCGCGGCCTGCGTCAAGGCGCGCTGAAAAAGGAGGTTCCCGTGGGCATCGTGGCATGGATCCTGTTCGGGCTCGTCGCCGGTGCGATCGCGAAGCTCATCATGCCCGGCAGGGACGGCGGCGGCTGGATCGCCACCATCCTGCTCGGAATCGGCGGCGCCCTGCTCGGCGGCTTCGTGGGTCACCGGCTGCTCGAGCTCGGGCCGGTGACCGGCTTCAACCTGCGGAGCTTCGGCCTCGCGGTCGGCGGCGCGCTCGTCTTGCTGTTCGCGTACCGGCTGCTCTCGAAGAGCCGGCGCAAGCGCCGCGACGACGACTGAGGACCGCGCCGACGCGCTGGGCGTTCGAGGCGGCGAAGCGGTACGCTGGCTCGGTGGCACGACGCGCGGTCCCGCTGCTCTGCGTCGCGCTCGGCGCCGCCGCGTGCAGCGACGGGTCGAGCGCGGGCACGCCCACCTTTGGCGGTGGGAGCGGCACGGCATCGACGACGGGCGGCTCGGGTGGCAGCGCCGAAGGCGGCAGCGGCGGCGCGCCGGTGGGCCCGACCGAGCTCCACCGCATCGGTCCCACGGTGGAGATTCCCACCATCGCGGGCGCCGCTCCGAAGCGCTTCGCGGACGTCGCGTACGACCCCGCCCACGACGTCTACCTCGTCGTACACGGCAACGCCGCGACCGGCGGCGCCTTCCTCGACGCCGACGCCCAGACGCTCGGCGCGCCCTTCGCCATCGCCGACACGGCGGCCTGGACGCAGGCCCCGCGTGTCGCCTTCGCGAGCTCGGGGGCGGCGCTCGTCGCCTGGCACGACACCCGCGAAGATCCGAACGTCGCGCGCGTGCGCGCGCGCATCGTCCGCTGGAGCGGCGCCGCGGCCGAGCTCGCGAGCCCCGACTTCCCCGTGAGCAGCACGCCGAGCTACGGCGAGATGCCGCCCGGCATCGGGTACTCGCCGACGAGCGATCTGTTCCTCGTCGTGTGGCACGCCCTGCCCGGCGACGATCTGCACGCGCTCCGCGTGACGCCCGCGGGGCAGGTCCTCGGCCCCGAGACCGCGCTCACGACCGACCCCGACTGGCAGAGCGACGCCGCCGTCGCCTGGAATCCGGAGCGCGACGAGTTCCTCGTCGCGTACTCCCACGCGGGCGCTGGCGCCGAGATCCGCGTGCAGCGCGTGGCGGCGGACGGCGCGCTCCCCGGCGGCGCGCTCAGCGTGGCGACCGCCGGCGGCACCTGGCTGCCCCAGCTCGCGTACGTGCCCGCGACCGGACGCTACCTCTGCGCCTGGTACGACGGCACCATCGGCGCGCGCTGGCTCGACCCGGACGGAGCCTCGCTCGGCGCCCCCTTCGCGCTCGCACCGGGGTACGGCGCCTACGACGGCTTCGCGCTCGCGCGGCACGCCGGCCTCCACACGAGCGCGGCCGCGCTCCACGGACCGACGGACGAGGATTTTGCCGTCGGTGTGAACGATCTCGGCACACCGGGCAGCGTCCTCGAGGCGACGAGCGAGGCCGGCGCGGACGGGCACTTCAACCCGCGCCTCGCCGCCCATGCGACGCGGCCCGAATGGCTCCTCGCGACGGTGCGCGCGTTCCAGGCCGTGGTCGTTCAGCGCCTCGGGATGTGACCTCGGCCGCGACCTCACCGCGCCAGGCGCAGGCGCATCTTCGCGAAGTCGAAGGTGACGGCGTAGGGCTTCAAAAAGCCGTGCGACACGAGGCCGTGGACGGGGAAGCCGAGCGCGTTCTCGAGCGGGAACGGCCCCGAGAACAGGCCGGCGACGTTCCTCTCGGTGACGGCGCCGAGCGACAGCTCGGGCACGACGAAGGGGATGACCTCGGTCTTGCCGCCGCCGCCCACGCCCTCGCTCGCCTGGCTCCGATCGAGCGCGATGCCGGCCGCGGCGAGCGTGGCCTCGGGCGCCGTGAAGCCCCCGCCCGCGAGCCCCGTGTCGACGAACCAGAGCATGTCGGTGAGCTTGCCGAGCGCGCCGCGCGCCAGGATGAAGTGGTCGCCGGCGAGCAGGAAGGGCACGTCGACGACGGTGCGCTCGGTCGCCGTCGAGTAGGCCCCTCCGAGCCTGCGCAGCACGAGCCGCCGGCCCGGGTAGTCCAGGGTCGAGAGGAAGTGGTAGAGCACGACCGTCCCGACGATGCCGTCGATGCGGCGTCCCCCGAACGCCTGGGCCAGCGGCGCGAGGTCGAGGAGCGCGACCGGCAGGCGTCGCACGGTGAGCTTGCCGAACGAAATGGCGTCGAGCTTGCCGGCGCCGACCGGGGCCTTCTTGCCGCCCGCGAAGGTGCCCTCGCGCGCGCCGAAGGTGCGCACGCCGAGCCGCGCGGCGGTCACCGGGTCGAGGATGAGCTCGGGGCCGCCGGTGTCGATGAGGAGCGTGAGCGGCTGGCCGCCGGCGCCCCGCGCCTCGATGACCGGCAAGGGATCGGCGATCACGAAGGGCAGGCTCACCTCGTCCGGGCCCTCGAGCGCGTAGGGCGCCTCCGCGCCGAAGCTCTCGAGCTGCAGCGCCCGCTCCTCGCGACCCGCCACGCGGAACAGGGGCGCGGCCTGGCCGAAGGCGTCGCGGCGCACGTGGACCTCGCCGAGCAGGGCGGCCGCGGAGCGCGAGCCCGGGTCGAGCGCGAGCGCCTGGGCGAGGGCGCGCTCCGCGTCGTCGAGCCGGTTGTCGAGGAGCGCGAGCGCGCCCACGCGGCGCGCGGCGACGGCGTCTTCGGGGTGGGCCGCGAGGCGCTGCTCGCTCAGCCGGCGCGCCTCCTCGAAGCGGCCGGCCTCGAAGGCCGCGGCGGCGAGGGCGGCGTCGTCGGGCGGCGCGGGCACAGCGGACGCCGACGCAGCCGGCACGACGGACGCGGCGCCCGTTGCGCCCGGGCCCGGCGCGGCGCTCGGCGGTGCGGGGGGAGCGAGCGTCGGAGCCGGAGCCGCGCAGGCGGCGAGCGCGGCGGCGAGCGACAGCCCGGCGACGAGCGGAGGGCGAGGGCAGGGGCGCATGGGCCGAGCATGCCACGATCGCGGGGGCTGCCGGCGCGCTTGTCGTCTCCCGCGGTTCCGTGCGAAGACCGGTGCCCCGCGGGCCACGCGATGGGCTCGTGTCGCCCCCGGCGGTGAGCACCATGGCTGATGGCCGACATGGCGAGCGTCCGTTTTCGCTGTCCCGGGACGAGATCGCGTGCCTGCGCCAGGCGCTCGCGGCCGCCGACTTCGGGGAGTCCTCCGTGGCCGCGGCGCTCGGCGTGCCGAGCATCGACCAGATCCGGAGGATCCCCGGAGCGGTGGCGCTCGGCCTGACCGGCGAGGGGACCTCGCTCCACACCCTCTTGCGCCTGTTCGTGCTCGGCGCGCCGGTGGAGCGCGAGGCCGCGCGGCGCTCGCTCGCCCCGCTCCGCCTCGAGCGCGCGCTCGCCGGCGGGCTCGTGAAGAAGCGCCATGCGGCCGTCATCGGCAGCGTGAAGATGGTGCCGGTCGACGGGCTCGTCCTCGCCTTCGACCGCGAGCTGCCCGGCGACGCCGGGGAGGCCGCCGACCACGTGATGGGTCCGAACGAGAGCGCCCGGCTGCTGTCGCGGCTCACCATCCGCAGGCCCGTCGACAACGCGCTCGATCTCGGCACGGGCTGCGGCTACCTCGCGTTCTTGCTTGCGCGCCACGCCCGGCGCGTCGTCGCGAGCGACATCAACCCGCGCGCGCTCGCGTTCACGGCCTTCAACGCGGAGCTCAACGCCGTCGACAACGTCACGACCGTGTGCGGCGACGCCTTCGCGCCGCTCGCGGGCCAGAGCTTCGATGCGGTCGTCTCGAACCCGCCGTTCATGATCTCGCCCGAGTCGCGGCTGCTCTACCTGAGCGGCGGCATGAAGGCCGACGGCTTCGTGCAGCGACTCGCGGCGGAGGTACCGGCCTTCCTGCGCACCGGCGGCGTCTTCCAGATGCGCTGCAACTGGGTCGAGCTCGCCGACACGCCGTGGCAGGAGCGCCTCGCGGCCTGGTTTCGCGCCGGCGGCTGCGACGCGTGGGTGCTGCGCTCCTCGAGCACCGAAGCCGAGGCGTACGCGCGCGGCTGGATGCGCCTCGGCGTCGCCGACGGCGAGCCCGATCCGGCGCGCCTGCGCGCCTGGCTCGACTACTACGCGGCCGAGGGCATCGCGGCCGTCGGGGGCGGCACCGTCACCCTGCGCAAGCGCGCGGCGCCGGGCTGGTTCCGCGCCTTCGACGCGCCGCCGTCGCTCGGCGACGGCTGTGGTGCCGCGCTCGCCGAGCGACTCGACGCCCTGACCTTCCTCGCCGAGCGCGCCTCGGACGACGCGCTCCTGCAGACCGTGCTGCGGGTCGCGCCCGGCGTGCGCCTCGTGCAGGAGTGCTCCATCGGGGCCGAGGGGTGGGTACAGGAGCAGGCCCGTGTGACCACGCCGAGCGCACTCGGGTACGTCGAGGAGATCGACGTCTACGTGGGCGAGCTCATCGCCGCCTGCGATGGCGCGCGCCCGGTCGGCGCGGCCGTCCGCCACGCGGCCGCACGAGCCGGCATGGAGCCCGGCGATGTTCCCGAGGCGACGCTCGACATCGTGCGCCAGCTGGTCGAGGAAGGCTTCCTCCTGCCCGCGGGCTCCTAGTAGAGCCCCTGGGTCGTGCGGTCGAGGCAGGCCTTGAGGTAGTTCTGGGCGCGCAGCGCGTACGGGCCGTCGGGCGCGCCGTCGAGGTGGCGGCGCAGCGCGTCGGTCGCGGCTCCGAACTCCTGGAGGCGGAAGAGCAGCACGCCGCGCGCCAGGTCCGCCGGGTAGCTCGGATCCACGCCCTCGAGCTTGCCGACGAGCCCGAGGATCATGCGGTCGCGCGCCGCGTCCCGCTCGGCGCGGCGGCGCTCGTGCGCCTCGGCGCCGCTCGCGGCGACCTCCGGGCGCGGCGGGTCGGCCGGCAGCGGCGGGTGGCGCATGAGGAACGCGTAGCGCACGCGCTCCTCGTCGCGCGTCGGCGCGAAGCGACCGCCCGCGACGCCCACGAGATCGTTCCAGCGCTTCTTGTACATGGCGCGGAGCACGCGCGCGTCGGGCGCGAGCTGCCGCTCGCCGTCGCGCTCCCGACACCACCCGCTCTGCACGAGCTTCTGCAGGATGTCGCCGCCGAGCGCCACGAGCTCCTCGCTCTCGACGCCGGTCGCGCGCCAGGTCTCGAGCTCGCGCACGAAGGCGCGCGTCTGGTAGGCGCGGAGCGCGAGCAGGTCCGCGTCGCCGAGCAAGAGCGCCTGGGCCGTCGCGCGCACCAAGCGGCCGCGCGCTTGCGCGATCTCGGCCTCGCTCGGGCGCACCTTGCCGTCGTCCCCGGGGTCGTCGTGGCGGAGGGCGCCCTGCCGGCGCGTCGCCTGGTTGAAGGCGCGCAGCTCGCGCCCGACCGCGCGTACGTCCGCGTCGAGCTCGGTCGCCTCGGCCCGCGCCGCGAGCGCGTCGTCGTCCGCGATGGTCGCGCCGAGCGCCACCTCGTCCACGACCGGGGTCGGCGGCTCGTCCGGCTCGACCGCGCGCGGCACACCGAGGAGCACGGAGCTGGCCGCGAGGACGAGGACGAGTGCCGCGGCCTGCCAGCCGTCGAGGAGCTTCGTGCCGTGGGCGGCCGCGCGGCGCGCGCTCGCGCCCGTGACCCGCGCGTGCGGCCGGTCGGCGCTCACGCGCGCACCTCGGGCGTGCTCCGGTGGAGCGGGCGGGCGCGCCGTCGGGGCGCCCGAGGCCGCTTGACTCTTCCGTACGTGGACCGCAAGGCTCCTCCAATCTGCACGGTTTGGTGGCGCGTCACAAGGAGTCGACCGAGTGGTGCACAAGGAACGTCGCCGGCACACGCGCAAGCGCGTCGACCTCGAGGTGCGCTACCGGGTCGGCGACGCCGAGCGCGTCGTGGCGCACGCGAACGACATGAGCATGGGCGGCATGTTCGTGCGCACGGCGCGCGTGCCGGCCTTCGGCTCGACCGTGGAGCTCGAGCTCCAGGTGCCGGGCCACGCGACCGCCATCGTGCTCGCGGCCGTGGTGCGCTGGACGACGCCCGACGGCATGGGCGTGCAGTTCCAGCTGCTCGGCGCGCGCGACACCTACGCCATCACCGAGCACCTCGCCACGTGCGAGGCGATCCCGGAGACCTGAGCGGCGGCGCCGCTCGGGGCTACTTGCGCGGCGTGAAGCTGAGGCCGAACCCGAGCGGAGCGGTCGCCCCCTCGACACGGCGCCCGAGCACGCCGTAGGCGCACGACTGCAGGTCGGGCTTGAGCGGCGGGGTGAACTTCACGGAGGTCACGCGCCCCGCGTCGTCGAGGTACACCGTGACGTCGGTGTGCACGACCACGCCCCCGGTGCCGTCGGGTGCCGGCGCGCCGCCGAGGCAGCTCGACAGGGTGGCCTTCACGGCGGCCGCCGAGAGGGGCGCGCCGTCCGCGGGCGCCGCCGAGGCAGGCGCGGACGCCGAGGCGCTCGCGGGCGCAGGCGGGGGCTCGCTCGCCGGCGGCGGCTCCGCGGAGCTGCGCGGCCTCGGGCTCGGGGCCGGCTCCTCGCGGGCGTCGGGCGCCGTGGGCGGAGCGGCGGGGTCGTCGGAGGCCGACCGGTCCGGCGCGGGGTCGTGGCGGGCCCACGAGCGCGTGAGCTTGCCGGTCTCGAGCGCGTAGGCCGCCCGTGCCGGCCCGACCAGCAGATCGCGCTCCGCGCCCTCGGCCGCGCGCGTCGGGCCGACGGCCACCGAGCCGCGTCGCACCTCGACGAGCACGCTCGCGGCCTGCCGCGTCACCGTGAACGACGTGCCGTGGACGGCCACGCGCGTGCCGCCGGCGACCACCACGAACGACTCGACGACCGCGCGCTCGGGCACGACCTCCGCGGCGATGCTGCCCTCTTCGAGCGCCACGACGTGGGGCACCTCGATGGAGCGCAGCTCGAGGCGGCTGTGCGGGGCAAGCTCCCAGCTCGCGACCCCCGGCAGCGTGAAGCGCACCGGCTCGTCGCCGGACTCGATGCGCGCCCCGGCGGCGAGCGCCGCGACGGGGTGGGCCGGGCCGAGCTCGCTCGCGATCTCGGGCAAGGACGCCACCTCGACCGAGGCTGCGCCCGGCTGGGCGGCTCGCTCGGGGCCACCGCCCGGTCCGCGGCTCACGAAGAACACGACCGCCGCCGCCGCGGCGACCGCGGCGAGCGCCGTCACGAGCGCGTAGGTGCGTCGACCACCGCCCGTCACCGCGCGACGGGGCAGTGCGGGCAGGGCGTCGGCCCGAGCGAGGCGCGCCTCGAGCTCGCGCTCCATGCGCTCCCAGTCGAGCTCCGGCACCGGCTCGTCGCGGAGCTCGCCGACGAGTCGCCGCATGGCGCGCACCTCACGGTTGGGGTCGTTCACGGTGCCTCCCGGTGGGCGCGGGCGTCGGGCCCGTCGCCAGCACGATCGTCCTCGGCGGCCGCCCCCGCGCCCGCCTCGTCGCCGAGGCCGAGCTCGGCGTCCTCGCAGAGCTGGGCCAGGTGGGGCTCGCTCCGCATCAGCTGAGCGAGCTCGCGCCGCGCGTAGAACAGGCGCGTGCGCACGGTGAGCACCGGGCAGTCCACCACCTCGGCGATCTGGCTCGGGCTCATGCCCTCGAGCTCGTGCAGGACGAAGACGGTGCGCTTCTTCTCGCTCAGCCGGTCGAGCAACGCGCGGAAGGCCGCGAGCCGGCGATTGCGCGCGAGGTCGTGGTCCGGCAGGGGGCGCGCATCGGCCTCGTGCCGACCCGCCTCCTCGGCGGCGAAGGTGGGGCGCGAGCGCGCCCGTCGCCGCGCCATCAGCACGACGTTGACAGCCACCCGGTGCAGCCAGGTCGAGAACTTCGCCTGGCCGCGGAAGTCCGGGAGGCTGCGGTGGACCTGCAGGAAGACCTCCTGCACCACGTCCTCGAGGTCGCCGTGGGCTCCGAGCATGCGGTACGCGATGCGCGACACGGCCTGCCGGTGGGCTCGAAACAGCTCGCGGAACGCGGCGGCGTCGCCGCGCTGGGCCCGAGCCACGAGTTCGTCGTCCGTGAGCGCCACGTCGCCATCGAGCTTAGTCCCCGCGGGCGCGGACTGCGACAGCGCCGAGGCGACGGACGGCCCCACGCTCGGGCGGTCACCGCTCGGCGGCACGAGGCTGGCGCGCTCGGGCTCCGGGGCGCCCGCCGGCCCACCCGCCGGGCGGGCGACGCGCGCGGGGCGCGGGGTGGGCGGAGCCACCGAGGAGCGAAGGCTCGGGCGCTCGACCGCGGCTGCGCGCGGCGCGGGCTCCGGCCGCACGCGGGCGGGCCGCGCGAACAGGTCGTGGAAGAGGGTCGTCGTGGCGAGCTGCACCGGAGGCTTCGATGCCGCCCGCCTCGCCGGCGTTCAGACGCGAGCTGCCCGGAAGGAGACCACCACGATGCGAGGTACAGAGAGACACGGAAACGCGGAGGGTGTTCTGAGCGTTTCGCCGGCCTCGTGGCGCGGTGGACTTGGCGCGAGGGCGCCGACGAAACGCGGCGGAACGAAGCCCGGAGCGGCGGTGGGGGCGGGGCGTCGCGAACGGCGCTCGTTGGCACCGACGTTGCTCTC
>JACRDA010000147.1 GCA_016212965.1 Myxococcales bacterium | reverse complement strand
CCGGGTCGCCGGCGGTCGCGGCCGACGGCGCGCCCGCGCCGGACGCCGGGGCGGCCTCCTCGCCGTGGTCGGCGGGGGGTGCGGGGCCCGCGCCATCGCCGCCCGCGGCCGATGCGGGCGGCGTGCCGCCCGAGGGCACCGGGCCGAGCCCGTGGTTCCGGGAGCAGCGGGTCGATCTGGCGATGCTGCCCTCGGCGAACATGAACCTCGCCCCACCGCCCGCCGCGCCGGGCGGTGTCGCCCCCGTGCCCGCGGTCGTGGTCCCCCCGCGCAGCACCTCGCCCCTGCTCTACGTGGCGCTCGGGATCGCCGCCGTGGCCCTCATCGGTGTCATCGTCTACCTGGCCGTCGGCGGGCGCAAAGGCGGCGACAGCGATCCGGAGAGCGTACGCCTCGCGGGCAAGCAGGTGAGCATCGAAGAGGCCGCCGCGTCGGCCAGTGCCACGGCGACCCAGAGCGCGAGCGCCGCCCCGCCGCCCCGGCCGTACGTGCCCCCGCCCAAGCCGACCAAGCGGCCCGACGACATCTACACCGACTGAGACTCCGCCCGACGAAGTCGTGGAGGTGTCAAGCAAAAAATGCGCGGCGTGGATCCCGATCCGACAGCGCTGCGTGGATGTCAAGAGGGTTTCTAGCGACCGCGCGCCCGCTCCCCGCGCGGCTGGGTGGAGCGACCTCGGCGCGAGGCGCGCGCCGACGAGCTGTCTCGAGCGTCGCGACGGGCCCGGACGTGGCGCGGGCCGATCGCAGGCGCCCGGCAAGTCCGCGCGCCGGCCGACCTCGTGGCGGTCCTGGTTCTCGGTCGTCGCGGCGCACCTCCTCGGCACCTCGCCCATCGCCGCACGCTTCGTCGGGTGCTCGACGGAGCACCGAGACCGCTCCCGCGGACGCGTCAGACGCGCTGCGTCATGCCGGGGTACTATTCGACCCCATGCGCGCGCCGGAACGGCACGCTTCCGAGCACGAACGAGGAACGTGCAATCGTTTCGTAGGTCGAACCAGCGCAAACGGGGTCACGGAAGACCCTACTCCGCGCCATCGAGGTCGGCTCGCGCCTCGTTCGATCCATCGTCGGCGGTGCTCGCAGCGGGCGCGGTGGGAGTGGGCGTCGGCGCCGCCGGTGCGGCGCGGCGGGAGCGCGCATAGCGCGGCGCCTGCCCCGGTCCCGAGTAGTCGGTCCAGTGCACCTTCACCTCCCGGACGTCGAGGTGCACGAACGAGCTGTTCGGGTAGTACCCGACCCCGACCTTCTCGAAGCCCATGCAGTAGTCCCGGAGCACCTCGTTCGGCACGCCCTCGACGCGGAAGTCGATGGCCTTGCCGTGGTTGTGCCGGGAGTTGCGCGTGAACTGCCGCGGCGAGTAGCCGCGGAAGCCGCTCACGACGAGGATCTTGCGCCCCCCGAAGTGGTCGCTGACGCGACCGAGCAGCCCGAGGAGCCGATGGTCGATGGGCGAGCCCTGGCTCGAGCGTCCGTCGCGCAGAAGGTGCTCCACCCTGGGCACGGCACGCGACACCACGTGGCCGCGGGCGTTCACGAGCTGGCCCGCGAACTGCTCCTCGCCGCGCACGAGCACGACGTGACCCGGCCGCTTCGGTTTCGCGGTGAACGCGTCCGCCGCCGCGGCGTTGCGCGTGCCGCCGCGCGAGCCCTTGTCCGCCTCGCGCGCGGGTGCCGGCAGCCCGGCCGATTTCCCGCGCGCCGGGGCGTCGGCTGCCGTCTTGCCGGCACCGTGCGTCTTGGCGCGCACGGTGGACCCGGCGTCGCGCACCCGTCCCGTGCGCCGCTCGAGCTGTGCCCGCTCGCGCGCCGTGAAGCGCGCCGGGTCGATCTCGATGCGCAGCTTCTGGCCGGGCACGAGACGGTTGCCCGTGCCGAGGTCGTTGGTGCGGAGGATCGCCGCGATCGTCGTGTGGTAGCGCCGCGCGATCCCATCGAGCGTGCTGCCCTTGCCGACCACGTGCACGATCTCCTCGGCAAACGCCTCCGGCGCGCCCCCGAGGAGTGCGACCCCGAGCGCCAGGAGCGCGATGCCGCGGCGCCACCGGGGGCGCCGCGCAGCTGTACCGGCGGAGCTCATGCTCGATTGGACGCAGTAGCTTGGCATCCGATGGAACGCCACCGCTTCGCGCGCGCGCGCGCGTTCCGAGCACGGTCCCCACGACCCTTGCGGCGGGGGTCGCCGCCCCCGGGCAGCGGCGCCGCGGCGCGCCACACCGGGCCGATTGTTGCCCGCCCCTCTCGTCTGGTGACAAGCTTGCCCGGAACGCGCGCGCTTCAGCGCGTGGTCGGTGGCCGGCTCCGGTGCGTGGTTCGCGCGCCCGAGCCCGGCGCGGGCGGTGGCGTACCGCCCCTGAGGATTGGACATGGCGGAAGGCAAAACCTTGGTCGGAGTCGACATCGGAGCGACCTCGGTCAAGGTGTGTCAGCTCAAGGAGACCCGCAAAGGCCTGGGGCTGGTGCGCCTTGGCTTCGTGCCGCTCGAGCGGCAGACCATCGTCGACCGCCACGTCATGAACGCCTCCGCGCTGGTCGAGGCGCTGCAGCGCGCCTTCTCCGAGGGCAAGATCCGCGACCGTGACGTCGCGCTCAGCGTGAGCGGCCAGTCGGTGATCAGCCGCAAGATCACCGTGCCCATCATGACGACGCAGGAGCTCGACGAGCAGATCCAGTGGGAGGCGGAGAACCACATCCCCTTCGACATCAAGGACGTCAACGTCGACTACGAGATCCTGCGGCGCCGACCCGAGGCCGGGCAGATGGACCTCTTGCTCGTGGCCGCCAAGCGCGACGAGATCAACGACTACGTCAACATCGCGCGCCAGGCGAAGCTGAAGCCGCTCGTCGTCGACATCGACGCGTTCACCGTGCAGAACCTGTTCGAGTACAACCGCGGGCTGCCCCCGGACCAGACGTTCGCCATCATCAACGTCGGCGCGACGCAGGCCTCGATCAACATCGTGGCGCGCGGCGCCAGCGCCTTCACGCGCGACATCGCCAACGGGGGCAACTACCTCACCGAGCAGATCGCGCGCCAGGCGAGTGCCTCGTGGGAGCAGGCCGAGGAGCTGAAGCTGCAGGCCTCGCAACCCGGCGCGCCGGTGCCCGCCGAGGTCGCCCAGACGCTCGAGGCGGTGTGTGACACCATCGCCGCCGAGATCCAGCGCTCGCTCGACTTCTTCCTGGCCACGAGCGGCGAGGACCGCATCAGCCGCATCTACCTGACCGGCGGTACGGCCAACCTGCCGCAACTAGGGGCGGCCATCGGGCGCCGCGCGCGCGTGTCGGTCGAGGTCATCCAACCCACCGAGCGCATCGGCATCGAGGCCAAGGAGGTCAACGCCGAGCTCCTGCGCCAGCGCGGCCCGCAGCTGTGCGTCGCGCTCGGCCTGGCCATGCGGCGCAGCAAGGAGCAACGCCGATGATTCGCGTCAACCTCCTGCCGCAGGTCCGCGAGAAGCGCGCGGCGGCTCCGCAGAAGAGCCAGACCTGGCTCCTCGTCATCATGCTGCTCGTCGTGGTGTCGATCGTCGGCTTGTTCTTCTTCCACCAGACGCGCACCGACAAGCTCGCGGTGCAGCAGGGTGAGAACGCGCGGCTGCAGTCGCAGATCAACGACATCCAGGCGCTCATCAAGGACCACGCCGAGGTCAAGGATGCGCTCGCGAAGCTGCGCGCCCGCGAGGACGCCATGGCGCGCCTCATCTCCGCGCGCCGCGGGCCGACCGGCGTGCTGGTGGAGCTGGCTCACGTGCTCACGCGCGGCCGCGGCCCGAGCGTCGATCCGGAGGAGCTCGCGGAGCGCAAGCGGCGCAACGAGCAGGACGTCTTCAACCCCTCGTGGGACACGCGCCGCGTGTGGCTCACGCTCTACGACGAGACCGAGCGCAAGGTGCGCCTCGAGGGGCAGGCACGCGACGCCAACGACGTGTACGAGTTCGCGCAGCGCCTGCGCCTCTCGCCGTACTTCGGTGACGTCCAGCTCATGCCGGGCCAGCAGGAGACGGACCAGCAGACCAAGGTCGAGGTCGTCAAGTTCGCGCTGACCGTGAAGGTGAGGTACTGATGGCCCGCCTCAAGCTTCGCGCCTCCGCGGCCGGCCTGTCGCTGCCGGGCAAGTTCGCCATCGGCCTCGTGTTCCTGCTCTTGGTCGGCGCCGCTTACTTCGTCATCTTCTACGGCGATGTCGAGACCGCCATCACCCAGGCCGAGGATCAGCACACCGCGCTCCAGGCGCAGCTCGCCGACGCGGAGGTCTCGAAGACCCAGTACCAGAAGGACCGCGAGGAGAAGGAGCAGCGCGAGCAGAAGCTCGCCAAGCAGAAGAAGTCGCTGCCGGACGAGGCCGAGTGGCCCTCCTTCCTCTCCACGGTGCAGTCGCTCGCCACCATGAGCGGCGTCAAGCTCTCGTCCTGGAAGCCGAACGACGAGCAGTTCGAGGACTTCTACGTGCGGCTGCCGATGGAGCTCGCGATCGAGGGTAAATTCCACCAGGTTGCGAAGTTCTTCAACAGCGTCGGCCAGACCGAGCGCATCATCAACATGGAGAACATCCGCATCACCCTCGTCAAGGAGAAGGGGCCCGACGTGGCGCAGAAGGGGTCTGCCGATCAACCCGAGGCCCAGGAGGCGACGGTCACGGTGCAGGTCAAGTGCCTGGCGACGGCCTTCCGCGCGCTCAAGGGCGACGAGGCCGGCAGAAGCAAGCGCAAGAAGGGCGCGCCCGGCCAGCCGGCGACGCCGCCCGCGAAGGCGCCCGCGGCAGGAGCGGCGAAGTGAGCTCCACCCGGCGGCCTCGCCCCTTGCAGCGTGTTGCGCCGGCGCGCCTCCTCTGGCTCGTCGTGTGCTCTCTGTGCGCCTGGCTCTTCGTGTGGGGCTGCGGCGGCGACGACACCGTGCAGGCGCCCGTCGGCCCGGCCCCGGGTCCCGCCGGGACGCAGGCACCGCAGCAGCCGCAGCCGAAGGCGCCGCCGCCCGATGGCGGTGCCCGCAGCGACGCGGCCGCGGACGGCGCTCCGCCGCTGCCGGTGGTCGAGTTCACCGAGGCGGACTTCGTCGAGAGCGACGGCACGCGCGACCCCTTCCGCAGCTTCGTGCGCCTGTTCCTGCGCCAGGCCAAGACCAAGACGACCATCCAACGAGCCGTGTACGCCGGGCAGTTCTCGCTCGAGCAGCTGCGGCTGACGGGCGTCGTCACCGGCGGCGCGGCCCGCGCCATGCTGCTCGACCCCACCGGCTACGCCTGGGTCCTGAAGACCGGCGACTACGTCGGCCGTGCCGAGCTCGTGTCGACGGGCGGCGCCAACGCCGAGGACGTGGCGATCAACTGGCGCATCGACCGCATCCGCTCCTCGTCGCTCGTGCGCGACATGACGAACCCGGATCAGCCGGTGACGGAGATTCCCGCCAACGTGGTCTTCATCCGCGAGGACCCGTCGCGGCGCGACATCCCGGCTGCCACGCGCGTCATGTACCTGAGCGCCGTGCGCGAGGCGCCCCCGCCGGGCGGCTGACTGCGCCGGAGCGCGCTCGCGCCGCGCGGCGCAGCCCGGCCGGTGGCGGTACCCGCGGGGAGCGACCGCCACGAAATTGGCCCGTCGCGCGGCGTCCCCTACCATCGCATCGGATTATGGTTTGCCCCAAGCTGCGTCCCCACACGCAGGCACGGTGCGCCGCGGCTGTGCTCCGCTGCCTCTGCGCCTGCACCCTGCTCGCCACCGCGCTCCTGGCGCGGCCAGCGTCCGCGCAGCCGGCTCCGACCTGCCGGTTCACGGCGACGTCGCTGCACGCCACCGCGGGTGGCGGCGCGGAGCTCGCGGTTCTCGCGACCCGGGCGCCGGACTACGCGGTGCGCGTCGCACAGGGCGGTCTCAGCCTCGCCATCGACGTGCGCGACGCCGCGGTGGACCCCGGGCTCGAGCCCATCGTGGAGCCGGTCGGTCCGGTGAGCGGTGTGCTGGTGCAGGGTTTCGACGGGGGCAGCGGCCCCTCCGCGCGCATCCTCGTGCAGCTCTCGCGCACGGCGAGCTACCGCATCGAGGCCGACGCGTCGGGGCTGCGCCTGAGCCTCGAGCCGGCGGATCGGACCGTGCCCGCGGCGGGGAGCGACGGCGCCAAGGACGCGGCGCCTCCGGCCACCGTGGTGCTCGCCGCGCCCCCCGACAGCACCCCGAGCGCGCTGCCGCGGGTGGCCGGTGTGCGCTTCGAGCACGGCAAGACCGAGGATCGCGTCATCATCGAGCTGTCGGCGAGCGCCTCGTACACGGAGGTCCCGGTGGACGGCGGGCGCTCGATCGTCGAGCTGCGGGACGTGGCGCTCGCCGACGTGCTGGCGCGCACCCTCGACGCGACGGCCTTCGGCGGCGCGGTGCGCGCGATCTCCTGCTACCGCCGCGCGGACCAGCCGGGCCGGGTGCGCATCGACGTCGACCACGCCCCCGGCACGCGCGGCGTCGTGTCTTGGCGCGGCACCGCTCTGCACTGGGTGTTCGGTGCCGCGCCGTCCACGCAGTCGAGCTCGAGCGGCATCGCCTCCGACGGCGGTGCGGCGCGGCGTACCAAGGTCGTCGCAGTGGAGCCCGGGATCGACATGGCCGGCAACGAAGCGTGGCAGAGCGAGCCGGACCAGGCGGGCGCGGTGCTGCCCCAGCTGCCGATGCAGCCGAGGCGGAACTTCACGGGGCGGCGCATCGACCTCGACCTGAAGGACGCCGACATCCACAACGTCCTGCGCATGATCGCCGACGTGGGCAACGTCAACATCGTGACCGCCGACAACGTGGACGGCACCGTGTCGATCCGCATGCGCAACGTGCCGTGGGATCAGGCGCTCGACACCGTTCTGCAGGCCAAGAAGCTCGGCATGGTGCGCCAGGGCAACATCATCCGCGTGGCCCTGATGGAGGACCTGAACAAGGAGCGCGAGCTCGCGCTCGCGCGCCGCAAGAGCGAGCTCGAGCTCGCCCCCATCGAGACGCGGCTCATCCCGGTGTCCTACGCGCAGGCCGCGGAGCTGCAGGACCGCGCCAAGGACCTGCTCTCGCCGCGCGGATCCATCGCCGTCGACGAGCGCACCAACGTGCTCGTGGTGCGCGACGTGGCGGGCAACCTGAACCAGATCGAGGAGCTGACCCGCGCGCTCGACACGCAGACGCCCCAGGTGCTCATCGAGGCGCGCATCGTCGAGGCCACGAGTCGCTTCCAGCGCGACGTCGGCATCCAGTGGGGCGGCGACGCCACCTTCGGCACCGCGACCGGCAACGAGACCGGCATCACCTTCCCGTCCAACATCGGCCTCGTCGGTGGCGCGAGCGACTCCCAGACCCCCACGGCAGGCCTGTCGCCGTTCCGCAACGCGGTGCCCAACCCGAACTTCGCGGTGAACCTGCCGGCGACGGTCGGTACCGGTCAGGGTGGCGCGCTCGGCATCACCCTCGGGTCCATCGACAGCGCCGTCAACCTGTCGGTGCGCCTCTCGGCCGCCGAGGCGAGCGGCATGCTGCGCATCGTCTCGAGCCCGCGCATCCTCACGCTCGACAACAGCGAGGCACGCATCAGCCAGGGAACGCTCATCCCGTTCTCGCAGGTGAGCGCCCAGGGCGTGCAGACCGTGTTCCAGGAGGCCAAGCTCCAGCTCTACGTCAAGCCGCACGTGACGGCCGACGGCAGCGTGTCGATGCACGTGAAGATCAACCGCGACGAGCCCGACTTCAACCAGACGGGCGCGCGCGGCGACCCCACCATCCTGAAGCGCGAGGCCGAGACCGACCTCCTGGTGCGCGACGGCCACACGGCGGTCATCGGTGGCATCTACACGCGCAACAGCGGTCGCAACCTCGACCAGGTCCCGTTGCTCGGCGACATCCCGATCCTCGGCGTGCTCTTCCAGCGCCGGCGCTCGAGCGACACGCGCAGCGAGCTCGTCATCTTCCTCACCCCGCGCATCGTGAACCGCGCCGAGTCGCTCGGGCGGTAGGTGTCGGAGGCTACGCGCCCGAGCGGCGCGCCCGACACCGCGCTCGGTTGCACCGACGTCTTTCACCTGCGCGCCGATCAGGAGATGCGGCGCCGCGCCGGGCGGGCGAACGCCTGCGTGCTCGCCCTCGAGCTCGGCGGGGCGCTCGAGCCCGCGGCGCTCGCGGAACGCGTCCGCGAGGCGGGCCGGCTCCTGCCCGAGCTGGGCTGGCGCCTGCGCCACGCGGCGATCGGCGATCCCTGTTGGCGTGCTCTCGGCCCACGCTCCGACGCGCTCGAGGTGAGCGCGCGTCGCTCCGGCGCCGACGACCGCGCGTGGCTGCTCGCGGAGCTCGAGCATGGCGTCGACGGCGCCCGCCCGTGGCGCCTCCTGCACCGGCGGGGCCGGAGCGGAGACCTGCTCGTCCTGCAGTGGTTCCACCCGCTGTGCGACGCCCGCGGCGCGGCCCGACTGCTCGCGTGGCTGGGCGCGCCCCCGGGCGCGCTCGCGGCACCGCCCGAGCCGGGGCAGCGCTTCCTGCGACCCGAGTCGCTGCTGCCGGGAGCCCAGCGCGAGCGCATCGCTCTCGCCCGCGGCTACGCGCGCCATGCCATGGGCTTTCGCGCGCCGCCGGTCGTGAGCCCCTTCGGCCTCGCACGCGCTGCCGCGGGTGGGCGCGTCCGGGCGCTCCTGCCCTGGTGGCTCGAGCTCCACGCTCCGCCACTCGGCCGGCTGCGCGCCCTGCGGCTGCACCTCGATCCGGCCACCACGCGCACCTTCGACGCGGGCCTGGGCGCTCGCGCGCGGCGCGCGGAGACCGGCGTGCTCGCCTGGGCGGCCGTGCGCCTGCTCGACCGCCTCGTCGCGCGCCGCGGGCTCGCGCCCCGGCGCTACGTCGTGCCGATCCCGCTGTCGCTCGAGCCGGCGCGCGGCGGGCGCCGCTTCTTCGGCAACCAGGTGAGCATGATGCTCCTCGGGCTCGAGCGCCAGGCGCTCGGCGACGAGGCGGCCGGGCTTGCCGCGCTCGCAGAGGCCCAGCGCGACATCGTGCGCCAGCGCCTCGACCTCGGCATGCTGGCCGCGGCCGAGCTCTCCCGGCGCCTGCCCGAGCCCTTCTACGGCTGGCTCGCCCGCCGACCCTTCGGCGGCGAGCGGGGCTCGCTCGTCGTGTCCCATCCCGGCGTCCTCGATGTGAGCGAGTTCCTGGGCGTGCCCGTGGTCGACGCGTGGGCGTGGCCAGTGGCCCTGGCACCGCCGGGCTTGCAGGTGATCGCGTCGCGCCACCGCGGGAGCTTCTCGGCCTGGGTCATGTTCCTCGACGGGCTCGTGAGCGAGCGCGAGGTGGCCGGCGAAATGCCGGCCTTCGCCCGCGACCTCTGCGGCGAGCGGATCGCGCCGTCCTGAGCGCCGCGACCGGCACGGCGCGCGCGGAGCGGCGCCGCCACGGCTCCGTCCGACGCGCACGGACGCGCGTGAAAGGCACGTCAAGTCGAGCACTTGTGAGTGCCGGCAGCGGCGCGCGGGCGGCGTCGCCCGGCTGCGCACGAGCGCGTCGCCGGGTGGCGCATCGTTCGCTGTGCGGGCGCGAGGCTGCGTGCTACTATCGAGTCGTGCAGGTCGTGCTCCGGAAGATCGGACGGGGAGGTCGGACCATCTCGGGTCGGCTCGTCCGAGCTCCCCGCAAGGGCTCCGTCATCGTCATCGAGTTCTCGGATGGCATGCACGAGTACGTCACGACGCCCGTGCGCCGCGTCCTGAAGCTCGCCGGCGGCGAGATCTTCTACATCGAGACGATGAACTCGCGCTACCGGCTCGAGGTGCGGACGCGCGAGCTGCCGCTCGACGAAGTGATGGGCGGCAGCGTCACGACCTGAGTGCACCGGCTCAGGCGTAGCGCAGCACGATGCCCTCGATGACGTTGGCGACGTCCTCGCAGGCGTCGGTGGCGGCCTCGAGGTGATCGTAGATGTCGCGCCACTTGAGCGCGAGCAGCGGATCGGTGCCGGGGCTGTAGGCGCGCTTGATGCCGTCGCGGTAGAGCGCGTCGGCCTTGTTCTCGAGCCGGTTCACCTCGACGCAGAGCTGGAGCAGCCGGTCGCTCTGCTTCTGCTCGGGCAAGAGCTGCATGGCCTCGTGCAGGGCACGCGTCGCGTCGAGCAGCACGAGCCCGAGCTCGCGGGGCGCGGCGCCGGCCACCTTGGCCACGACCGCGCCTTCCTCGGAGCCGTCGTTCACGCGGCCGAGCTCGAACAGGAGGAAGCGCTGGGACACCGCCTCGATCTGGTCGAGCACGTCGTCGAGGGCGCTGATGAGCCGGTGCACCTCGGCGCGCTTGTACGGCGCGGGCCGCGTCTTCTGGGTGCGCGCGATGGTCTCGTGCGTGATCTTGTCGGCGCGGTGCTCGAGGGCGCTGATCTCGCGGCCGAGCTCGGCGTCGCGCCCGTGGGCCGCGAACAGCTCCACGAGCAGCCCTGCCGCTTCCACCGAGAGCGCGGCATGGCGCTGGAAGGCGTCGAACAGCTCCGGATCCAGATGCTTGCGCCAGAACACGGCCCTGCATAGCGCACTTCGCCGCGGGGCGGCACGGCAGGGCGTCCGTCGCCCGCCCGACGAGACCGCGCTCGAGCGCTGGCTCGGGCTCGGACGGCGGGATTCGCTGCGCCCGATGCGGGGGCAGTTGCCACCGTGCGGGCGCCTGGTCCATAGTCCCGGCCCCCGCGACGCAGGACGACGGAGAAAGAGCCACATGGGCAAGCGTGACCGACGCAACTCGAACAAGATGAAGCAGCGACGTGCGCAGGCGAGCAAGAAGGAGCGCGCCAAGCGCGCCAAGGCCGTCACGAAGGCAGCCGCCGCCGCGCCGAAGAAGACTCGCTCGAAGAAGGCCGCCGCCGCGCCGGTGGAGAGCGCCTGACGCGCGGGGCGCGCGGCGCCTTCGCGCCGTGACGCTCAGACTCGACGTTCGCCCTTTCGGGCGAAAGTCTCGCGACGACAGGGATCGGGGTTCAGACCTCAGGCACGAGACTCGAGCGAGGGATAGCGGGCCACAGGGATCCACGCCGCGGCCTCTGGGCCTGAAGCCTGAAGCCCGCAGCCTGAAGCCACGGCACACTGGAGCCGAGTTCCCTTCTAGAACGTGAGGCCGCTCGTCACCGCAGGCTCGCCCGGCGGCGTCGGGGGCGCCTCCTCGCGGAGCTCGTCCCCTGCGCCGCCGTCCGGGGACGCTTCGCCGTCTTTCTTCTTCGGACGCTCGACCCGGAACAGCCCCGGGGCCCCGGCCGTGCGGCGCTCCTCGAAGAGCTGCCAGTCCTCGCCGCCGCGCCGGTAGCGCTGCGCGAGCTGGGTCGTGCGGATGTGGGTCTCGTCGATGCGGTGCCACTGCACGACCACCGACACCTCGGCGGTGTCGGGGTCGACCAGGCGCACGCCGGTGAGCTCCACGTCGAGCACGCGTAGCTCGTTGCCCCAGCTGCCGTGGCGCGCGGCATACTGCTCCTGAACCTCGCTCGCCACGTGGGACACGGCGACGTCGAAGCGCCCGAAGCGCGTCGCGGTGTTCGTCTCGTAGGCGACGTCGCCGAGGCGCTGGAACGGGGTCGGCGGCCCGAGGCAGCCCGCCGCGACGCTGGCGAGCAGGGCAGTCGCTGCGACGAGCGGCGCGAGGCCGCGGGTACCGCCGAGCGCGCGCTCGGGTCTCGAGGCGCATCGTGAGGGGCGCATCGACTGGCCATACCCGGCCGCCGCGGGCGGGCCAAGTTCCGGGCCGGGCGTCAGAAGGGGCTCGATGTGACGAAGTACACCTGCCCGCGGCTGAAGGCCTCGTTGCTGAAGCCGTAGGCGTATCCCACGCGGAACTGCAGATCGACCGCGTAGGCGAAGGTCGTCTCGAGCCACAGCTCGGCGCCGACCGCGGTGTGCAGCATCGGCGCGTCGAGGATGGATCCCTTGTGGAAGAAGCGCACGCCGTGGAAGTCGATCTGGTTGAAGGCGCCGCCGTAGTCGAGGAACAGGTTGCTGCTCACGCGTCGCAGGAACACGGGCAGCGTCGAGACGCCGTGGTCGATGTCGACGAGCGGCATGCGGTACTCGAGGTTCGAGAGCGTGTACATCGCCCCCGAGTACGCGCCGGCCGGGTAGCCGCGCAGCGCGAAGGAGCCGTTGAAGACGCCCTTCGTGAGCTCGTCGAGCAGGGTGTTGCGCTCGAGGTCGTAGCCGCCGACCGAGAACACGCTGCGCCGCGCGTAGCTGCCCGCCGACACGCCGCCCGCGCTGCGCAGGGCGAGCGTGTGGTGCCCGGGCCACGGCATCGGCACGTAGGCGGTGCCGTTCCAGCTGAAGGAGTAGAGGCTCTCGAACGCGCCGGTGGCCTCCGACGCGTAGTCGAGGCCCAGGCCGAGGGACATGCCGCGCGTCGGCCCGGCGGTGTCGAGCGACCGCTCGACGTTGGAGACGCCGTAGTCGAGGCTGGCGACGCCGAAGTAGCCGCGTGGGGGCAGCACCGTCGGACTTGCGTAGGGATCGGGGGACACGCTCTGGACCGGCAGATCCGAGGCGAGCACCGAGGCCGTGTACGACGCCGTCACGCGCTGCGAGGCGAGCTCGCCGAGGATGGGCAGCGACACCGAGGGGCGCACCGAGAGGCTGCGCTCCACGTAGGGAGGTTTCTGGTCCGCGATGCGGTAGTCCGTGCGGCGCGCGTAGCGCCACCCGAGGCGCACCCCGAGGTCGACCGGCAGGCGATGGTAGGTGTAGTCGATCTGAGCCTGCGGGCCCGGCGCCTTGCCCTCGACGGTGAGCGACAGGCCGAGGTCGTGGTGGCCGACCACGTCCGACAGGCTCGCGGTCGCCGTCCAGGCGAGGCCCCCGAAGGCCCCCGGGGCGAAGTTCCACGGCACGAAGCTGTGCGGACGCAGGGTCGGCCACGGGTCGTAACGGTGGCGCTCGAAGCTCACCGGCGCGGGCTCCTCGCGCGGCGTCGGGTGCACGTCCACGACGGGCGCCGGCTCGAGGAAGCGCGTCGGGTCGAGCGGCATGAGGTAGAGGTCGTAGCCCTTCGCGCCGTAGCCCACGTAGGCGAGCAGCCGCCCGTCGCCGCTCACCGCCGGCATGAAGGCCCCGGTGCGCACGTTCGTCACCTGGCGCAAGCGCTGGCTCGCGAGCTCGTAGGCGTACACGTTGTAGATGCCCGAGCGGTCGCTGCTGAAGTAGAGCGTGCCGCCGTCGGGCGACCAGCACGGCCCGGTATCGAGGGCCCGGTCGTGGCCGAGCGTGACGTAGCTCCGCGCGGCGAGGTCCACGATGCGGATGTCGCGGTAGCCGCCGCGGGTCCAGGCGCTGTAGGCGAGGTGCTTGCCGTCGGGCGAGAAGGCGGGCGTGTAGGCCTGGTCGAAGGCCTCGTGCGCCACGACCAGGCGCCGCTCCGCGAGCGCACCGGAGGCGTCCAGCGTCGCCATCTCGAGGGTCGTCGTACCCTGGTGGTTCACGGTGTAGGCGAGGTGTCGCCCGTCGGGGCTCGCGCTCGGGGCGATGGCGCGCAGCCCCTCGGTGAGCTGCCGCCGGGCGCTCTCCTGCGCCGTGTCGGTCCGCTCGCCGGGACCGAGCACGAAGAGGTCGGGACGGCGGTAGAGGTTGCGCCACGGCGGCAGGCCCGCGAACACGAGACTGCCGTCGCGCAGGAAGGTGAGGGGGCTCTCGGCGTCGCTGCGCGCCACGAGCTCGGGCTCGCCGCTCGGGCGCAGCGGGCCGGGCGTGCCGGCCTCGCCGCTCTGCTCGAGGCGCAGGCGGTGGTGCCCCCCGGGGTGGAAGCCGTCGTCGCGGTAGTAGAACAGATCGTAGCCGTCGGGGCTCGCTGCCCCGCCGGGCGCGAAGGCGCGGCGCGCGGCGGGCGGCGCGAAGGCCGGGTACGACGCACTGCGGCCGTCGAAGGTGATGCGCGTGCCCTCGCGTGCGCCGCGTGCCTCGACCGCCGCCAGCTGCGCGCCGTAGCGGCGGACGAGGTGCTCGTGGAAGCCCTCGTAGAGCTCCGGGTAGGTCATGCCGGTGGCGCGCCGGACCGAGCGGTTGATGCCCCACGGGATCGGCGACTCGCCGTAGTCGACGGCCACCGCGCGCAGCGTGTCGGGCCCGTACACGTCCCGGATCCAGCCGAGGAAGCGCGAGCCGTAGAGGTAGAAGAGGTTGCCGTTCGGCCAGCGCTGCGCGTTCGAGGAGATCTGGTCGAGGCCCGCGAAGTTGTCCTCGAGCACGTCGGCGCGGAGATACATGTCGAACAGGTTCGAGCGCACCCGTCCGCCGCTCGTGTAGAGCGTCTCGACGACCGTCGCGAGTCCCTCGAGGATCCAGCGCGGTTGCATCTGATTCGGCGCCCACAGCTTGCCGAGCAGCCGGTTGACCACCGTCGGCAGGCCCGAGATGTCGTCCACGTGCAGGATGTGGGTGTACTCGTGGGTCAAGAGGCCGAGGTGCCAGTCGTCGTGATCGCCGAGCGCCGAGAGATCGCTCGGCGCCGTCACGAACAGGTGGACCGAGTTGAAGGGCAGGCTCGTGGCGAAGCCGTTGGCGGAGTCGGTGTCGTCGGTGAGCACGACCTCCGTCACGCCGTCCGGATCGTAGCCGAGCGGACCGACGAGGCGCTGGTGGATGGTCTCTCCGAGGGTCGCGATCCGACGCGCCACCGGTTCCAGCCCGCGCTCGTAGTGCACGCGGAAATGCGTGGTCTCCAGGGTCCACCAGTCGAGGTCGGGGTCCCCGGCGCGCGCCACGCGCGTCGCGAGCAGGCACACGAGCGCGACGGCGCACGCCGCCACGGAGCCGGCGGCGCGCCTCGCGGCGCGGCGCCGCGCGGGCGCGGGAGCGCGCCGGCGCGCCATCACAGGTCGTCGTAGAACATGGGCTCGCGGTTGCGCGTGTAGCGGTACACGAGCTGCCGCCCCTCGG
>JACRDA010000019.1 GCA_016212965.1 Myxococcales bacterium | reverse complement strand
GGCGCGGCGTGGGCCCCAACCCCATCTCGCACTGCGGCGCGGGCGGCCGGTGTCGAGCGGGCGGCGACTCCAAGCGCCCGCGTCCTCGCGCTCGACATCGGGGCCCTCCCACGCCGCGCCGCGCCGCGCCCCCCTCGCCTCGGGCTCATGGGTTGAGCTCGGAGCGGGGGCTCCCGTGCGGGCTTGGGGGCTTGGGCTCCCGTGCGGGCTTGGGGGCTTGGGCCCGTGCGGGCTTGGGGGCTTGGGCTCCCGTGCGGGCTTGGGGGCTTGGGCTCCCGTGTCGATGCCGCGCGCGCACGGTCGCGCGACGCACGCCCTGCGGAGCCCGTCAGCGCGAGGGTGCGCACGAGCCCGCGACGCAACGGGTCTCTCGGGCAAACGAGCAGCTGTTGATGCAGGACGCAGTGTGCTCGGCGATGAGCGCGCGGATGCGGGAGGCCTCGTCGCGGTGCACGGTGATGTTGCAGCCGAACGGACAGTGATCGCCCAGCGTCACGCACTCGTCGTCGGTCGCGCAGTGGTTCGCGGCTCGTATCGCCTGCCGCGTGGACTCCTCCCACGTGGGGACGTTCCGATCGCTCGTGCGAGGGGCACCGCGGTCGGGCTCGCCCCCGTCACAGGCGAGGCCGACGGCCGCGAGCAGGACGGGCAAGAGGGGCGTGATCCGGTGGACCATGGCACCCCCACGATGGCGCACTCGCCACCGGTGAGCAAGCGCGGGGTGGTCGCCCGAGGCGAGGGGCCGGACGGGCGGGTAGCGCGCGCCTCACCCGCCCCCGAGCGCGGCGAGCCGCCCCTCGACGAGCGTCCGCTCGGCGTCGGACAGGTCGGTCGCCGCGAGTCGCTCGCGCACGACCGGTACGGACACCATGCCGAGTCGCACGGCCGCGGCGATGAAGCGCGCGTCCTTGTCCCGGCCCGCCACCGCCTTCGAGACGACGAGGTCGTGGACCTCGAGACAGAGACCGGTGGCCCCTCGGGTGCGCGCGCTCCGCACCGGGACGAGCCGCTCCTTCCAGCCCCGGGGAAGGGTGGCCGTCTCCTCACCCACGCCCTGCGCGTAGTACCCGAAGGTGTCGTGAAACGGCGACAGCTCCCCGATGCTGCCGTCGATGAGATCGGCGAGCTCTGGATGGTTCTTCGGGTAGAGGTCCGCCTCGACGGACACGAGGAGCTCGGGGGCCGCGTCGGGGAACTGACCGAGCACCGCCTGACTGCCGATGACCACGATCTCGTCGTCGTCGGCGATGGTGGCGGCCGCGCCGATGAGGTGCTCGAGCTGGCGCCGCGTCACGGCTCGGATCCCCGGGACTCCAAGCTTGCGCCGACGCTGCGCCAGATACGCCACCGCTCGCGCGCATCGAGCGCGCCGGCGAACGGGCTCACCTGACGCAGAGCGCGCGCGTGCTCACCGGGATCGACCAGCAGCAGGCAGAGCTCGTCGAGATCCCTTGCGAGCCAGGCCTGCCACGCCTCGACGTAGGGCGCTGCGACGAGCGGCGAGCCCCGCCAGCTCGCCACGCGCTCGCGGGCACGCGCGCAGAGCCGCGCGCCCTCCGCACCGGCGCGGAGCTTGTCCGCCACCGCGCGGTGGAAGGCGAGGCTCCGTTCCTCGGCGAGCTCGTGCCGCGTCACGGTCACCGGCCGAGTGTAGCGCAACGACGCGCGTCGAGCCTCCCCCCGGACGGCGCCCGCACGCGACCCAGCGGACCGGCGCCGGCGCGCGCGGGAATCAGATCTTGCCGGCGAGCAGGTTCTTCGTGACCGCGGCGCCGTAGAGCTTGACCGTGCGCCACAGCGGGTCGAAGTCGAGCGTGCTCGAGAAGGTGTCGGCGAAGCCGAAGGGCAGCATGAAGGGGATGAAGCCGCGGGCGTACTCGAGCGCCCAGCTGTTCTCCTTCAGCCGGTAGGCCTTGGCGCGGCCGCGCGGCAGCACCGTGCACTCGCCCGGCCGCGTGATCGTCGGGGCGGTCTCGCCCTCGGCGAAGCACCAGTGCTCGCCCTGCAGCATCATGAAGTAGTCCTCGGCGGCGAAGCGCCCGGAGTGCCCGGTCGTGCCGAGCGGCGTGCCGAAGATGATGACGTACTCGGTGATCGAGGCGTGCAGGACCAGCATCGCGCCCATGGCGCCGCCCGCGTTGTTGAAGACCCACTCGCGCGCCGGAGCCACGTGCTTGCCGTGGCGGCGACCGAGCTCGGCGCGGATGGCGTCGATCTGGGCGTCGATGGGCTGGCCCACGACGGACCGGGCGATGGACTGCAGCTCTTCCGGATCGAAGATGTACCCCACGGCGTTCTCCCTGCCGCGGCCGGGTCAGCGAGGCCGGACGCGGGCGGGCTGTGTAGCATGCGTTTGCGCGCGGGGGCCAGCTCGCGCCGAGCCGGGTCGGCGCTATGCTCGGGCGCATGTCGCGCGCCATCCGCCTGCACGAGACCGGGGGCCCCGAGGTGCTGCGTTTCGTGGAGGTGGACGTGCCGCCGCCGGGGCCGGGTCAGGCGCTCGTGCGTCACACCGCGATCGGCGTGAACTACATCGACACCTACCACCGCAGCGGGCTCTACCCGCTGCCGGGCCTGCCCCACGGCATCGGCGTCGAGGCGGCCGGCGTGGTCGAGGCCGTCGGCGCGGGCGTCGGCGGGCTCGAGCCCGGCGCGCGCGTGGCCTATGCGGGCGGCACCCCGGGCGCGTACGCGGAGCGCTGCCTCGTCGGCGCCGACAAGCTCGTGCCGCTGCCGGACGGCGTCGGCGACGAGCTCGCGGCGGCGATGATGCTGAAGGGGATGACGGTCGAGTACCTCGTCACGCGCTGCTTCCGCGTGGAGCCCGGCATGACGGTCCTGTGGCACGCGGCCGCGGGCGGCGTCGGTCTCATCGCCTGCCAGTGGCTGAAGGCGCTCGGGGCCACGGTGATCGGCACGGTGGGGAGCGACGCCAAGGCGGAGGTGGCGCGCGCCCACGGCTGCGACCACGCGATCGTGTACACGCGCGAGGACTTCGCGGCGCGCGTGCGCGAGCTCACGAACGGTCGGGGCGTGCCGGTCGTGTACGACGCGGTCGGGCGCACCACCTTCCCGGGCTCGCTCGCGAGCCTCGAGCCCCGCGGGATGCTGGTCGGCTTCGGCAACGCCTCGGGCAAGCCGGAGCCCTTCGACGTGCTCGAGCTCTCGCGGCGCGGCTCGCTCTACCTGACGCGCCCGACCTTGTTCGACTACACGGCGACGCGGAGCGAGCTCTTGGCGAGCGCCGCCGCCCTCTTCGAGCGGGTCGGCGCCGGCCTCGGCATCGAGATCTCGCGGCGCGTGCCGCTCGCCGAGGCGGCGGAGGCCCACCGCGCGCTCGAGCGCCGCGAGACGGTGGGGTCGATCGTGCTCCTGCCGTGAGGGCGGCTCGAGGCCGGCACGCGCTGGCGCGGCGACCGGGGGCCTTTCGTCGGCGGGCAAGCTCTCGCCCTTGGCACGCGCCCCCGGAGGACGCATGGTGTCCGGCATGGCCGAGCGCACGCCCGTCGTCCCCGCGAAACCACGCACCGAGCCCTCGCTCGCCCGCGAGGTGAAGGCCCAGGCGATGATCCTGGGCTCGCTCGTCGGGCTCATGTGGGTCCTCGAGATCGTCGACCAGGTGGCCTTCGGCGGCGACATGGACGCGCTCGGCGTGCACCCGCGCAGCCTGCGCGGCCTCTACGGCATCGCGTTCGCGCCGTTCCTGCACGTGGGCTTCGCGCACCTCGTGGCCAACACGGTGCCGCTCCTGGTGCTGGCCGTGTTCATCATGCTGCGCCGAAAGCGCGACCTGCTCTACGTGTCGCTCGCCGCGGCGCTCGTCGGCGGGGTCGGCGTCTGGCTGGTGGGCGCGTCGCACAGCGTGCACCTCGGCGCGAGCGTGCTCGTGTTCGGCTATCTCGGGTACATGCTGTCGCGGGGCATCTTCGAGCGGAGCTTCTGGCCCATCGTGGGGAGCCTCGTCGTGGGGCTGCTCTACGGCGGCGCGATCTTCGGCGTGCTGCCCGGCCAGCCCGGGATCTCGTGGGAGGGCCACCTGTTCGGGTTCGCCGGGGGCGTGCTCGCCGCCTGGGTGCTGACGCAGCAGGCGAAGGTCGCGGCGCGCGCCAAGGTCGGTGCCGCGGGCGCCGCCGTGCGCCGGCCGGCGCGCTGACGACACGCGGCGTCACGGCCTGGCGGCCCACCAGGCGGGCCCCGGCGCGTGCGCCAGGCCCGAGGTGAGCGCGAACGCGGCGGCGGCGCTCTCGGTCGGCTCGTCGCGCAGCAGGAACAGGCCGGGACCGAGGTCCTCGGGGTCGTAGCTCGGCACGTAGCCCGCCCGGCGCAGGCGGGCGACGATCCCCGGCAGCGCGGCGAGGGTCGCGTCGGCCTGGATGTGGAAGAGCACGACCGCGCCGGGTCGCACCCCGGCGAGCACCCGGCCCTCGATCTCCTCGGCCGTGGCGCCCTCCCAGTCGCGCGTGTCGACGTGCCAAAGAAAGAGTCGGTAGCCGAGCTCCGCGGCCACGCGCGCCACGCGCTCGTCGTAGCCGCGCATGGGCGGGCGCAGGAGCGCGCAGCCGCCGTCGTGACCGTGCCCGGCGGCGATCTCGTGCCGGAGCTCGGCGTCGCCGAGGCGGCGCAGATCGCGGTGCGTCTCGGTGTGGTTGCAGACGAGGTGCCCGTCGCCGCGGGCGCGCGCGAGCCATTCGGGGCGCGCGCGCGTCCAGTCGCTCGTCGGAAACAGGATCGCGCGCACGCGCTCCCGCGCGAGCACGTCGAGCAGCTCGCTCGCCTGTCGCCCGCGACCCGGGCCGTCGTCGAAGGAGAGCACGACGTTGGCACCACCGCCCGGCTCGATCGCGTCCTCGCCGGGGACGGGCGCGCGCAGCTCGAAGGTGGCGGGCTCGACCGGCACGCCCCGACCCGTCACGCCGCCCAGGCGCACGCGGTACACCTTGCCCGGCACCCACGCGGCGTCCGGCCGGAACCACACGAGGTCGCCGCCGAGCACGCCGTAGCGGCCCGGTGTCGCGGGCTCGATCGCGACGAGCGCCCGCGCCTCGTCGGCATCGGACACGAGCGGCCAGCCGAGCGCCGC
>JACRDA010000137.1 GCA_016212965.1 Myxococcales bacterium | reverse complement strand
GCCGAGCAGCGCGCCGCTCGGCACCGCGGCGGACGCGCCCGGCGCTTCGGGCGCGCCCTCCGCCAGCCCGGCGACGTCCGCGACGCCGGGCGCCGCGACCACGGCGAGCCCGGGCGACTGCCGCTGCGAGGACGGCACGCTGCGCTGCGCGGGACGCGACGCGCTCGCGTGCCACGACCTCGAGCGCTGCGATGCCGCCGCGGCGCGCTGCGCACCCGCCTGCCCCGAGGGCGAGGTGTACGTGCCGGCGACCGGCCCCGAGGGCTTCGTGATGGGCGCGAACCTGCGCAACTTCGACGGCGTGCCGCACAAGGTCGTGCTCACGCGGCCGTTCTGCATGGACGCCAGCGAGGTCACCGCCGCCGCCTACACCGAGTGCATCGACGCGCACGAGTGCACGCCGAACAACTGGTGGGGCTCGTTCGCGAACGGGCCCCGGCGCCCGCCCCCCGAGGGGCAGCCACGGCAGGGCGCCGCGCGCCCGACGCACCCCATCAACAACGTCGACTGGCACCAGGCCAAGCACTACTGCGAGCTCCGCGGCAAGACGCTCCCGACCGAGGCGCAGTGGGAGTGGGCGGCGACCGGCGGCGACGGCCGCAAGTGGCCCTGGGGCGACGAGCTGCCCGACTGCGAGCACGCGGACTACACGCAGGACGTCCTGCCGACACCGTCGGGCGACGCCGGCTGCCACGGCGGCGGCACTTCGCCCGTCGGGGCCCACTCCGCAGGCGATCGCGTGTGGCCGACCGGCGCCCTGCACGACCTGGCGGGCAACGTGTGGGAGTGGTGCCTCGACAACTACGAGGCCTACTCGGGCAAGGACGAGGTCGATCCGCTCCACCTGCGCGCCGAGCACACGCAGCACATGATCCGCGGCGGCGGCTGGAACCGCAGCCACCTCGGCATCCGCGCGCAGTACCGCGGCAACGCGCGCGTCGACTACCGCGTGCCGGGCCTCGGCTTCCGCTGCGTGCGCAACCCGAAGTAGCCGCCCTCGGGCGACGCGCCTCACTTGCGCTTCGGCGGCAGGATGCCGAGCCGCTTCTCGACGACGAGGGCACCCTGGTCGTCCGTCACGCGCGCCTCGACGATCCCGCTCGTGTCGCTGTCGCGCAGCGTGAAGAAGGCGTAGGTGCGCCAGTTCCAGCTCTCGCCGATGTCGAGCTCGACCTCCGTCCGCTTCTTGCCGTTCACGCGGAACTCGACGTGCACGCAGCGCCCCTCGCCGGAGCGGTTCCGCAGGCGCATGTGCACCCAGACCCGCTTGCCGGGGTACGCCACGTGCAGCGTGTCGGTCGGCATGCGCTTGTCGACCTTCGAGGTGAACGTGAACGCGAGCAGCTGCAGCGGCTTCAGCGCGGCGTTCTTGGCGGCGCAGGCGCCCTCCCCGCCCTCTTCGTCGCCCTCCTCGGACGCGCCGCTCGCGACCGCGCTGCCGGCGCCCGGAGGCTCGTCGACCTCGTCCTCGCTTCCGCCGGGCGAAGGCGCGCCCGGCCGCGGGGAGGGCACCGCGGGCGGGGGTGCGGGCCGCGTGCTCGGCGCCTTGGCGGCCGGCGCGGCGCCCGGCGCCTGGGCCGCGCTCGCACCGGCGCTCGCGCTCGACGGCGCGCCGGGCTCGTCGCAGCCGGTCGCGGAGCCGACCACGACCCAGAGGGCGGCGACGAGCCGCGAGCGCGAACGGACGGATCGCATCGGCAGTACCAATGTCGGGGCGCGCCAGCTTGTTCCCACCGCGGCCTCGGCGTGCCACCCGTGCCGCGGACGGAGCGAAGCATAGCCGATGTACGCGCGCCCGACGTGCTCCGGAGGGTGCCCGGCGTGTAGCATGGGCCCATGCACGTCGGCCGCGAGGATCTGGAGCGCTCCCTCGCGGAGCTCGCGCGCGAGGCGCCCGACGCCCGCGCCGGCATCTTCGGGCCCGACACGCTCGCGTGGCGCGTCTTCCGCGAGAGCAGCGTGTTCCTCGGCGGCGGGCGCGCGGCGCTGCTGCAGCTCGCGCACCCCTTCGTGGCCCACGCCGTCGACGAGCACTCACGGACGCGCACCGACCCCTTCGGCCGCTTTCGGCGGACCTTCGCGCACGTCTTCGCCATGGCGTTCGGCGACCGCGCGCACGCCGAGCGCTCGGCGCGGCGGGTGCACGCCATCCACGAAGGCATCGCGGGCGCGCTGCCCGCCTCCGCGGCGCGCGGCTGCTGCGCGGGCCTCGGCCGCTACGACGCCAACGACGCCGAGGCGCTCTTCTGGGTGCACGCGACGCTCATCGATTCGGCGCTCCGCGCCCACGAGCTCGTGCTCGGCCGGCTCGAGCTCGCGGAGCGCGAGCGCTACTACGCCGAGTCGCAGCGCTTCGCGCGGCTCTTCGGCATCCCCGACGCCGTCATGCCCCCCGACTGGGCCGCCTTCGAGCGCTACATGGAGTGGATGGCCCGGCACCTCGTCGTGACGCCCCCGGCGCAGGCGATCGCGGGCGTCCTCTTCTCGGCCGAGGCGCTGCGCCCGCCCGGGCTCGCGCGCTTCGCGCGCCTCGTCACGGCAGGGCTCATGCCCGAGCCGCTGCGCGCCCCCTTTGATCTCCGCTTCGGCCCGGTCGAGCGCCGCGCCTTCGAGGCGACGCTGCGCGCGGTGCGCGCGACCTATCGCCGGCTTCCGGGCGCGGTGCGCTTTCTGCCCGCCTACACACGCGCGCTCCGCCGCATCGCCGGTCGCCCCGAGCACGACAGCCGCAGCGACCTCGTCGGCCGCGCCCGGCAGGGAGTGCTCGCTCGGGTGGTGGGGCGCGAGCTCGCGGCGGCGCTCGCTTGAGGAGCCGTCACCCGCCCGCAGGGCACGGGCGCCTAGAGCGCGAGCGCCGCATCGAGCGCGCGCGCGAAGCCCGCAGGATCGTCGAGCATGAGCCAGTGCGAGACGCCGGGCAGCGTGAGGTGCCGCGCGCCCGGGAACAGACGCGACGCCATCACCGGGAGCTCCACGCCCTCGGCCTCGATGGTGACGACGGGCCCGCGGTACGCGGCGAGTCGGTCGCCCACCGCGAAGTCGAACATGCTGCGCCGCAGGGCGACGAAGGCCGGCGGGTCGAGCCGGTCCACGGCCGCGAGCACCCGCGCGCGCGTCGCGGGCCGGGCCTTGGGGCCGAGCATCTCCTCGTAGGCCGCGTGGCGCGCGGTCGGGTCGCGCACGAACCCCTCGTCCTCGCGCAGGCTCGCATCGAGATCCGCCCGCGCGATCGCGTGGAAGTCCCCGACGGCGTCGACGTAGACGAGCCCCGCCACCCGCTCGGGGTGCAGGCCCGCGTAGTCGGTGAGCACCACGCCCGACAGGCTGTGACCGACGAGCACGAAGCGCTCGAGGCCGAGCGCGGTCGCGACGGCGTCGAGGTCCGCGACGAGCGCGGCGCTGTCGTACGCGCCGCCGGCGGCGCGCGCGGACGCCCCGTGACCGCGCTGGTCGTAGGCGACCGCGCGGCGCGTCGCGCGCACGTGGGCGAGCGCCTCCCGCCAGCACTCGAGGTCGCTGCCGAGCCCGTGCAGGAACACCACCGCGGGCTCGCCCGCGCCGCCGTCCGAGACGCGCAGCTCCCCGGCTCCGCCCGGCACCGAGACGAAGCGCTCGGCCGGGCTCGCGGCCGGTTGCCCGGACGCGCCGCAGCCGAGCGCAGCGCCGACGAGCAGGGGTGCCCAGACCCGAGGCGTGTTCATCGCGCGTACCTCACCGACCCGTAGCACGACGGCCCCGGCGCAGGCGATGGCGGCGCGCCCTCAGCAGCGCGGCTCCTGGCGCTCGTCGCCTTCGTCCTCGGGCTGTCCGTCCTCGCGCGCCGACCGGCGCGGATGGGGCACGCTTCAGGTCGACACGCCGAGGCGCGGCAGCACCCACTGTTGCAGGACGATCCACGCGACGAGAAAGACGACGAAGCCGAGGGTGCCCATGGCACCCGTGAGAGCCACGCCCCGCCGAAAGGGTTCTGCAGGCTCGCCCGCGGTGCCGCGCGACCGCCCGGACCGCCGCAGCAGCGAAGTTCCGCCACCTGTATTACGCTGCGGCCATGGTCCGGTCGTTTCGCGTGCTCGGCCCGGAGCTCGCGCTCGCCGTGCTCGGCTTCGTCGGCTGCACGGCCGTGCTCGGCATCGACGACATCGAGTTCGGCTCGCCCGCCGGCACCGGGGGCTCCGGCGCGGGGCCCGTCGGCGGTAGCGGCGGCGCCGGCGGCGCGGGCGCATCGGCCGGGGGCGGCGGCACGGGCGGCGCGACGGCCTGCGT